>CAMHHO010000056.1:0-21254 GCA_946184965.1 uncultured Prevotellaceae bacterium
CATTGGCGTCGCGCTTGCAGTCGACGACGATGCGCATGCCCTGACGGCCCGACTCATCGTTGACGTTGGCCACGCCCTCAATCTTGTGCTGGTTGGCCAGGTCGGCAATATAGGCCACGAGGTCGGCCTTGTTCACGCCGTAGGGAATCTCAGTGACGACAATCTTGTCGTGCTGTTCGCCGCTCTCAATCTCAGCCTTGGCGCGCATCACGATGCGACCGCGACCGGTCTCGTAGGCATCGCGTACGCCCTGTAGGCCGTAGATATAGGCTCCCGTGGGGAAGTCGGGACCGGGAATGTACTGCATCAGCCCGTCGGTGTCGATGTCGGGGTTGTCGATGTAGGCGCAGCAGCCGTCGATGACCTCGCCGAGGTTGTGGGTAGGAATATTGGTGGCCATACCCACGGCAATACCGTTACCGCCGTTCACCAGCAGGTTGGGCACCTTCGTAGGCATGACGGTCGGCTCTACGAGCGAGTCGTCAAAGTTGTTCTGCATGTCGACGGTCTCCTTATCGAGGTCGTCCATGATGTGCTCGCCCATCTTCGACAGTCGGCACTCCGTGTATCGCATGGCGGCAGGCGAGTCGCCGTCGACCGAGCCGAAGTTTCCCTGGCCGTCTACAAGCGTATAGCGCATGTTCCAGTCCTGAGCCATGCGAACGAGGGCCCCGTATACTGAAGAGTCGCCGTGGGGGTGGTACTTACCGAGCACTTCACCCACTACGCGCGCGCATTTCTTATAAGGTTGTGTCGATACGTTGTTGATGTTCATCATGCCGTAGAGTATACGGCGGTGGACGGGTTTGAAGCCGTCCCTCACGTCAGGGAGGGCACGTGCCACGATCACCGACATGGAATAGTCGATGTACGAGGACTTCATCTCCTCCTCGATGTTGATTTTAATAATTCTGTCGTTGTCGAATGTCTGATCCATCTTTATTATTTACGATTTACTATTTTCTCTTTTCTATTTACGATTTACGTATGCCCTGAAGAGGCGATTTTGCGTTTAAGGCCCTTTACGTGGCCGCTGACGCATTTTTAACCCTGCAAAGGTACAAATAAAATCCCGAACAGCCATCATCCTTTAAGTTATTTTAGAGTTTATTCGTGTCGGCAGTTTTTTTATTTTGCTTTTTGGCACGGTGTTTGCAAATTTATTCGTAACTTTGCACCCAAGATAGAGGGATAATATTAATTAATAAGGTAAATTTAGTGACAAACCAGTTTTCACCCAAGGTATCCGAAGTACTTGCTTTCTCCCGCGAGGAGGCAGCAAGGCTCGCAAGCCGCTATGTCGGCCCCGAGCACCTGCTGCTGGGGCTTCTCCGCATGAAGGAGGGGCCCGTCTACGACGTCTTCAGCCGTATGCACCTCAACGTGCAGTCGGTCAAGACCGAGCTCGAGGAGAGACTGAGGAAGGATGAGATGACAATGACCATTCGCATGAACGACCTCCTGCTGGATGAGAAGGCAAACAACATACTGAAGCTCGCCGTGCTCGAGGCCCGCATCCAACGTACCGACAAGGTCGACGAGCAGCACCTGCTGCTGGCCATCCTGCACGACCAGGTTGACAACGGCGCCAAACAGGTGCTAAGCCATAACGACATGAACTACGAGAACGTGCAGGCAGCCCTCCGCGCCCCGCAGCAGAAAGGTGTCAGCGACGGCATCGGCCTGCCCGAGGAGGACGAGGAGGAATATGAGAACACAGCCAGCGGCAGCACCCACAACCGCAGCGAGAAGGGCACCACGACGGCCAAGAAGAAGGAGTCGAAGACGCCCGTGCTCGACAACTTCGGCACCGACCTGACGCAAGCGGCCATCGACGGCGCCCTCGACCCCTGCGTCGGCCGTGAGCGCGAGATTCAGCGCGTCATCGAGATTCTGGGCCGCCGCAAGAAGAACAACCCCATACTGATTGGCGAGCCGGGCGTCGGCAAGAGTGCCATCGTCGAGGGACTGGCACAGATGATTGCCCAGCACCACACGTCGCCGATGCTCTTCGGCAAGCGCATCTACACGCTCGACATGACGGGCATCGTGGCCGGCACGAAGTATCGCGGGCAGTTCGAAGAGCGCCTGAAGCAGCTGATGAAGGAGCTTGAGCAGAACAAGGACATCATCGTCTTCATCGACGAAATCCACACCATCATCGGCGCCGGCTCGGCCCCGGGCTCCATGGATGCTGCCAACATCATGAAGCCCGCGCTGGCACGCGGCAACGTGCAATGTATCGGCGCCACAACGCTCGACGAATACCGCAACTCCATCGAGAAAGACGGCGCCCTGGAGCGCCGCTTCCAGAAGGTGCAGGTCGAGCCAACCACCAACGACGAGACACTACAGATACTCCGCAACATCAAGGACCGCTACGAGCACCACCATCATGTCAGCTATACCGACGACGCTTTGGCAGCATGTGTCAAACTGACAGACCGCTATGTCACCGACCGCTTCATGCCCGACAAGGCCATCGACGCTATGGACGAGGTAGGCTCGCGCGTACACCTCGGCAACGTCCAGATACCGCCCGAGGTCACAGAGAAGGAGCAGGAGATAGCCAGCGTGAAAGAGCACAAGCAGGAAGCCGTCAAGAATCAGAACTACGAGCTGGCAGCCAGCTACAGGGACCGCCAGCTGGTGCTTGAGAGGCAGCTTGAGGAGCTTAACAGGAAATGGCAGAACGGCGACAGCAGCGAGCGCCAGACGGTGACTGAGAAGGAGGTTGCCGACGTGGTTTCGATGATGACCGGCGTGCCCGTGCAGCGCATGGCCGAGCAAGAGGGCATCCGCCTGAAGGGCATGGCCGCCGAGTTGAAGGGCGCCGTCATTGCCCAGGACAAGGCCATCGACAAGATGGTGCGCGCCATCCAGCGCAACCGCGTGGGCCTAAAAGACCCCAACCACCCCATCGGCGCCTTCATGTTCCTCGGACCGACGGGCGTCGGCAAGACCTACCTAGCCAAGAAGCTGGCCGAGTTTATGTTCGGGTCGGCCGATGCGCTGATACGTGTCGACATGAGCGAGTATACCGAGTCGTTCAACACCTCAAGGCTCATCGGTGCCCCTCCGGGCTACGTCGGCTATGAGGAGGGCGGCCAGCTGACCGAGCGCGTGCGCCGTCACCCCTACTCCATCGTGCTGCTCGACGAGATTGAGAAGGCCCACCCCAACGTGTTCAACCTCCTGCTGCAGGTGCTCGACGAAGGGCGCCTGACCGACGGCAACGGCCGTTTCGTCGACTTCCGCAACACGGTCATCATCATGACCTCCAACGCCGGAACGCGCCAGCTGAAGGACTTCGGGCGCGGCATCGGCTTTGGCGCACAGGGCGGCAACGGCCTTGCCCTCAACGAGCAGGACAAGGAGCACGCCCGCAGCATCGTGCAGAAGGCGCTCTCGAAGCAGTTCTCGCCTGAGTTCCTGAACCGCCTCGACGAGATTATCACCTTCGACCAGCTCGACCTCGACGCCATCAAGCAGATTATCGGCATCGAGCTGAAGGGGCTCTTCAAGCGGATAAGCGACATGGGCTACAGCGTCGAGCTCAGCGACGAGGCCAAGGAGTTCGTTGCCTCGAAGGGCTACGATGTCCAGTTCGGAGCCCGTCCGCTGAAGCGCGCCATACAGACCTACATTGAGGATGGCATCAGCGAGCGCATCGTCAACGGCGAATTAGAGCCTGGTGCCGTGATACATATCACGAAAGCACCCGACAAAGAGGAACTACTTTTTGAATAACGAGGTTTAACGATCGCGGTCGTCAAGGACGCGGAAGCGTGAACGAATATAATCGAGGGAGGCGAAGTCCAGCGTGACGGACTTTGCCTCCTGTTTTTCTGCCTCGCATGTCAGAATGGTTTCACCCTTGGTGTCGCACACCACACTTTCTCCGATGTAATGGCAGAAATCGTCATCACCCACACGGTTGCAACCAATCAGATAACATTGGTTCTCGATGGCTCGGGCTCGGGTAAGTATTCGCCAGGCCTGCTGACGTTTCTCGGGCCAGTTGGCAGAGACGATGATTGCATCGTACTCCCCCGCCCGACCGTAGCGTGCCCACATGGGAAAACGAAGGTCGTAGCATGTTAGCAGAAGGAAGCGACGGCCCTGCCAAGTGGCTATCACGTGGTCGTCACCAGGAGTAATGAAATCATCCTCGTGACCATAAGTAAATAGGTGATGCTTATCGTAGAAGAATGTCTCTTCAGGCGTGACAAAATAATGACGATTTCGGTAAAGTCCGTCGTCTGTCCTGATGAGCAGACTCCCGCTGATGGCGCATAGTCGGTCACGCGATGTTTCACGCATCCAGCGCAGAGCGATGGAATCGGTATTTTCTGCAATATCATGCGGTTCGGTAGCAAAACCGGTGGCCCACATCTCGGGCAAGACGTAGAGGTCGGAATCGGCGTTTTCATCGAAAAGGCGCTGTACGTTTTCCACGTTTTCATCGGGACTTGCCCACTTGACATCTGTTTGAAAAATCGTTACTTTCATAGGTAGAAGTCTTTGGTTAGTTGCCGGTACCACTCGGAGCGCTCGTTGGGAGCAGTCTCAACGACGCCCTCCGACTGTTCCAGTTCGCATGAATGCTTACGAAAAGCCATCAGAAAGCGGCGGGGCTGTTTACGGGGCGTAGTCTTGACAGCACACTCGCGCGACTTTAGGAATCCAGCCAGCGCAGCCTCGCTCTCAAGTCGCGCCTTGCAGTCGAATGGGATAACCAATGAAAACTCACCATCGTCAGCGAGCAGTCGCCAAGCTGAGGCCATCAGGTCACGATAGGACAGCGATGCCGTATGGCGAGCCTGGGTGCGCTGGGCATCGGGACACTCCAGGGACGCTTCGAAATAGGGCGGATTACAGACAATCGCTTCAAATGGCAAGTGTTCATAAGTCTGCACATCTGTTTCCAAAACCTTCACATTGCCAAAAGGCGAGGCAGTAACATTCTCCCTCGCCTGCCCTACTGCATCGGGATCGATATCTATACCGATGACGCGGGCTGTAGGGAATCGCTGCGCCATCATCAAGGCAATCAAGCCTGTACCTGTGCCGATGTCAAGTACCGTCGGCCCACCTTGAGCCCAGGCTCCAAGCAGGGTTCCGTCAGTACCTACTTTCATCGCACAGCGGTTCTGACGGATGGTGAATTGACGGAATTGGAAGTAGTCGTTGGCCATAAATCGGCTGCAAAGTTACTGCTTTTCATCAAAAAGTATTGTCGTTTAACTCCCTTTAACTCCATTCGCTCCTATAACTCCCAAAAAATGCGTACCTTTGCACGCTCTTATTAGGTAAGGAATAATATGTTTTTAGAAAGTCAAAATAACAAGGCATTCTCAATGATTGCCGACATAGAAGGAGATTTCAAGGACCTCATCAACGGTGTCCCCACCCCCGACGAACTGCCTATTCTGGCCGTTCGCAACTTGGTGCTCTTCCCGGGTGTGGTGTCGCCCATTCTCATCGGGCGCGAGTCGAGCTCTGTGCTCATCAAGCGTGCAGAGAAGAAGCAGTTGGTCATCGGCATCGTCTGCCAGCGTGACCCAGAGGTAGACGAGCCCACGTTAGAAGACCTCTTCCAATATGGCGTCTATGCCAAGGTGATCAAGCAACTCACACTGCCCAACGGCAACATAACGGCTATCGTTCAGGCGTTGGGACGCCTGCGGCTGATTGACATTATCGGCGACCAGCCCTACCTGACCGGACACGTGGAACAGGCCCCGGAGATACAGCCCGAGAAGCGCGACAAGGAATTCCGCACGGCGATGCAGGACCTGCGCCAGCAGGTGAACCAATATATCAACATGAGCGATGATATTCCCGACGAAGCGACGTTCGCTATACAGAATATCAACAACGACGTGATGGCGCTGAACTTCACCTGCTCGAACATGCCGTTCAGCATCAAGGAGAAGATGTCGCTGCTTGAGTCGGAATCCGTCAAGGAGCGTCTGTTTGCCACGATGAAAGTGCTGAACCGCGAGATTAACCTGCAGCATCTGAAGGCCGATATACGCAACAAGACGCGTGAGGACCTTGACGAACAACAGCGCAACTACTTTCTGCAGCAGCAGATTAAGAACCTGCAGGCCGAGATGGGCAATGGGGAATCGTCGCCCGAGAAGAACGAACTGCTGAAGAAAGCCGAGAAGAAACATTGGCCTGACGATGTGGCAAAGGTCTTCTATAAAGAGGCTGACAAACTGGACACCCTGAATCCGCAAAGTCCCGATTTCAACGTACAACTAACCTACCTGCAGACAATGGTCGACCTGCCCTGGGGCGAATTCACCAACGATGACCTGAACCTGAAGCGTGCGCAGAAGATTCTCGACCGCGACCATTATGGTATGGAGAAGGTGAAGGAGCGCATTCTGGAGCACATGTCGGTGCTCTCGCTGCGTGGCGACCTGAAGTCCCCCATCATTTGTCTCTACGGCCCTCCGGGTGTGGGCAAGACCTCGTTAGGCAAGTCGATAGCAGCAGCCATGAAGCGCAAGTACGTGCGCATCTCTTTGGGCGGTCTGCACGACGAGGCTGAGATTCGCGGTCACCGCCGCACGTATATTGGTGCTATGCCCGGACGTATCATCAAGTCGATTCAGAAGGCCGGTTCGTCGAACCCCGTCTTCATTCTCGACGAGATTGACAAGGTGACGCAGAACACGCACAACGGCGACCCCTCTTCGGCCCTGCTCGAAGTGCTTGACCCTGAACAGAACAATGCCTTCCACGACAACTATCTGGACGTCGACTACGACCTGTCGAAGGTGCTCTTCATAGCTACAGCCAACAATCTGGCCACCATTCCAGGTCCCTTGCGCGACCGTATGGAGATCATCGAGGTAAGTGGCTACATTACTGAGGAGAAGATTGAGATTGCCAAGCGCCACCTCATACCCCGCGAGATGGAGAACACGGGTCTGAACTTGGTCGAAAAGAAGCCCTCGCTGAACAAGGCTGCCATCGAGATGATTATCGAACGCTATACCCGTGAAAGCGGCGTTCGCCAGTTAGAGAAACAAATCAACAAGGCGATGCGCAAGCTGGCTTTCAAGCAAGCCCTGAATGGCGAGATGCCTTACAACAAGATTACGCCGACCGAGGTGGAGGAACTGTTAGGAAATCCCCCATTCTATCGGGATATTTATCAAGGCAACGACTACGCAGGCGTTGTTACAGGACTTGCCTGGACGAGCGTTGGCGGCGAAATACTGTTCATCGAGACGTCGCTCTCAAAAGGCAAGGCAGGCAAGCTGACGCTGACAGGAAACCTGGGCGACGTTATGAAGGAGTCGGCGATTATTGCTTTAGAATACGTCAAGGCCCACGTCAGCAAACTGGGCGTCGACTACCGCATTTTCGACCACTACAACATCCACATCCACGTGCCCGAGGGCGCTACGCCTAAAGATGGCCCGTCGGCAGGTATCACGATTGCCACGAGCATTGCGTCTGCCCTGACACAGCGCAAGGTGCGCAAGAACACGGCAATGACAGGCGAGATTACTCTGCGCGGAAAGGTTCTGCCCGTCGGCGGCATCAAAGAGAAGATTCTGGCTGCCAAGCGTGCCGGCATCACCGACATCATGATGTGCCGCGAGAACGAGAAAGATGTGAACGAGATTCCCGACATCTACCTGAAGGGCGTCACGTTCCACTATGTTGAGAACGTTCAGGACGTATGGGACTTCGCCCTGACGAAGGAAATCGTGAAAAACCCCATGCCGTTTGAGATTCCTGAGGAAGAAGATAAGAAATGACGTTTGAACTGCAACATACTGATACAGCCAGCGACGCCCGCGCAGGACTGATTACAACCAATCATGGTCAGATTAAGACACCCATCTTCATGCCGGTAGGTACGGTTGGCAGCGTCAAGGGTGTACACTTCGCCGAGCTGCGTGAGCAGGTGAAGGCGCAGATTATTCTGGGCAACACTTATCACCTCTACCTGCGTCCTGGTCTCGACACGCTCAGAAAGGCAGGCGGACTGCATAAGTTCAATACGTGGGACCGTCCCATCCTGACTGACTCGGGCGGCTTTCAGGTATTCTCGCTGACCAGCATCCGCAAGCTGCGCGAAGAGGGCTGTGAGTTCCGCTCACACATCGACGGTTCGAAGCACGTCTTTACGCCTGAGAACGTGATGGACACGCAGCGCATCATCGGAGCCGACATCATGATGGCTCTCGATGAGTGCCCGCCCGGACAGAGCGACTATCAGTATGCCAAGAAGTCATTAGGACTGACCCAGCGCTGGCTCGACCGCTGCATCAAGCGATTCAACGAGACCGAACCGTTGTACGGCTACCAACAGTCGCTATTCCCCATCGTTCAGGGCTGTACCTATAAAGACCTGCGCCAAGACGCTGCCAAGCACGTAGCCGACAAGGGAGCCGACGGCAACGCCATAGGCGGACTGGCCGTTGGCGAGCCTACTGAGGTGATGTACGAAATGATTGAGGTGGTGAACGAGATTCTGCCCAAGGACAAGCCCCGTTACCTGATGGGTGTCGGCACGCCCCAGAACATACTTGAGGCCATTGAGCGTGGCGTTGACATGTTCGACTGCGTGATGCCTACCCGCAACGGACGTAATGCGATGCTCTTTACCTACGAGGGCACGATGAACATGCGCAACAAGAAATGGGAGCAGGACTTCACGCCCATCGACCCCGACGGCTGCGACATCGACCGTCTCCACACAAAGGCCTACCTGCACCACCTGTTCAAGGCTCAGGAACTGCTCGCGCTACAGATAGCTTCAATCCACAACCTGGCCTTCTATCTGCGACTGGTCACCGATGCCCGACAGCACATCGTCGAGGGCGACTTCACACCGTGGAAGCGCTCTGTCATTGAACAACTTGGAAGAAGAAGATGAAGAAACTAAAGATAAGGAAAAAGAAGAAGCAGAAGAGCTTTGCACAGATCAGAAGTCACGTGAAGCGCTACCGCCGCCGTCGCGCCTTCAGCCGGGCTATGCACCGCATCGGCCACTGGTTCCGTTGGCTGAGGTATCTGAAATACCTTAACCCCTTCCACTACTTGAAGCGCATCGACCGCTACATCATCAAGAAGTTCATTGGAACGTACATCTACTCCATTCTGCTCATTATCTCCATCTCTATCGTCTTCGACGTCAACGAGAACCTGGCCAAGTTCACCACGAACCACGCGCCGCTGAAGGCAATCGTACTTGACTACTACGCTAACTTCGTGCCCTACTTCGCCAACCTCTTCTCGCCGCTGTTTGTCTTCATCGCCGTCATCTTCTTCACCTCGAAGCTGGCGGGTAACAGCGAGATTATTGCGATGCTGGCCTCTGGGCTCAGCTTCCGCCGGCTGATGCGTCCCTACTTCATATCGGCGGCGCTCATTGCTGCGCTGAACTACTATCTCGGCGCATACGTCATTCCTGAAGGAACGGTCGTCCGCCAGAACTTTGAGGAGAAATACAAGAACAACAAGAAGATAACTTCGGCACAGAACGTACAGCTGCAGGTGGGAAAAGGCACGATTGCGTATATCCAGCAGTACGACGACAAGACAAAGACGGGCTACGGATTCTCGCTCGATAAGTTCGAGAAGAAGAAACTCGTGAGCCACATGACGGCCAGCGTCATCAACTACGACACCATCAGCGACTCGCGATTCCACTGGCGCGCCCGCAACTATAAAATCAGGACGCTGAAAGGACTGCGCGAACAGATAACCTCTGGCGCCGAAATCGATACGACCATCATGATGGAGCCGATGGACCTGGTGTTCTTCAAAGGCCAGCAAGAGACGTTTACCAGCCCCGAGCTGCGCGAGTACATTTCGAAGCAGCAGGAGCGCGGTTCGCAGAACGTCGTGCAGTACGAGGTGGAGTACCACAAGCGCATAGCGATGTCGTTTGCCTCGTTCATCCTGACTGTCATCGGCGCCTCCCTCTCGTCACGCAAGCGTAAGGGTGGTATGGGCCTTTATCTTGGTATTGGTCTCGCCCTGTCGTTTGCCTACATCCTGCTGCAAACCATCTCGGCTACTTTTGCCATCAATGCGGGCACACCTGCCATGCTGGCCGAGTGGATTCCTAACATTTTATATATTTTCATCGCCTACTTCTGTTGGCGACAAGCACCGAACTAAGATGAAATTTGAAGAGACATACTTGAACGACAACATCCTCGATGCGCTTTATGATATGCACTTCGACGAGATGACTCCCATACAGGAAAAATGTATTCCCGAAATACTTGACGGCTACGACGTGCTCGGAGTGGCCCAAACCGGTACGGGAAAAACAGCAGCCTACCTGCTGCCTATCCTATCGATGCTCGACGACGGCGACTACCCCAAGGACGCCATCAACTGTGTCGTCATGTCGCCCACGCGCGAACTGGCTCAGCAGATTGACCAGGCTATGCAGGGCTTCGGCTACTATCTCGACGGCGTGTCGAGTGTGGCCGTCTACGGTGGCAACGACGGCAACCGCTACGACCAGGAACTGCGAGGCATGCGCTTGGGCGCCGATGTGCTCATTGCTACGCCAGGCCGCCTGCTCAGCCACTTGAAGGTGGGCAACCTCGACCTCTCGCGCTGCTCTTTCTTCGTGCTCGACGAGGCCGACCGTATGCTCGACATGGGTTTTTCTGAAGACATCATGAAGATTGTCGCTCAGTTGCCTAAGTCGTGTCAGCGCGTGATGTTCTCGGCTACGATGCCATCGAAGATCCGCGAGTTGGCCGTCTCGTTGCTCCACAACCCTGTTGAGATAAAGCTCGCCGTCTCGAAGCCTGCCGAGAAGATCCAGCAGTCGGCCTATGTCTGCTACGATCCGCAGAAGCTGGGCATCATCGAGCACTTGTTCAAGAACGGCGACCTGCAGCGTGTCATCATCTTCTCAGGCAAGAAAGAACGTGTGAAAGACATCACCCGCCGACTGAAGCGCATGAAAATCAACTGCGCCGAGATGCACAGCGACCTCTCGCAAGCCGAGCGCGACGACGTGATGTACCGCTTCAAGGCCGGACAGGTTGACGTGCTCGTAGCCACAGATATTGTCAGTCGAGGTATTGACATCGACGACATCCGCATCGTGCTGAACTACGACGTGCCACACGACGCTGAGGACTACGTCCACCGTATAGGCCGAACAGCACGTGCCGACCGTGACGGTGTAGCCATTACCTTCATCAACGATACAGAAATCTATAAGTTCCAGGGAATAGAGCACTTCTTGGGCAAGGAGGTGGAGAAGCGCCCGCTGCCCGAAGGACTTGGCGAGGGACCTGAATACACCAAGCGCGAGAAGAAGCACTCCAACACCCGACGTCACGGCCGCTGGCACAGCAAGGGTAACGGCCAGCGAAATCAGAAGAAGAAAAAGGTGAAGAATGATAAGTGAAAAACGGGTGCGTCAAGATATGCGCACCCGTTTTTCCTTTTCTTACTGCTTGCCCATCAACTGTGCCACGAAAAGATTTGGATCCATGTTGGGCGTTACATATTCCACCATTTCCTGCCAAACGTGCGTTTTATCTCATTCATAACTCCAAGAAACAACGGCCCATGAGCCGAGGTATCTTCCAGTTTGGCATCGCTCAACTCCACAGGAATCTTAGGGAGTTTACCACCAAACATCTGGCAGTTAAACTCTTCAAACTTCTGTTCTATATATGGAATCGTCGCTTTCACTTATTCTTCCTCCAATTTCTTGCGCAGTTCCTCTATCTTCCTGTCTATCTCAGCCTTCATCTCTGCGAGTTTTTCCAATTCCTGATGATACTCTCTATGCTTTTCATTTTCCGAAGAAGGAGAACTGATGTTTATAGTGGAATCTGAGTCGTCCCTAAGACCAAGTTTCTTGATACGCGATGAAATTCCACCAGTATTCCTGTTCATCAGCGATGCAATCTCCGAAGTACTCAGTCCCTGTCTGTAATACTCTGTCAGTTTCTTATCTTCCTCGTCATCCCACTTGGCATACGCATTAGCATGGAGTCGTTTCTGCCTTTCCATATAGGAAGATGGCTCCGAAGATATCACAGATGGCGTTGCATCGTGGAACGGCAAAGGCTCAGAGAATGGTGTGACTTCTACGAAAGGCAAATCGGCATTCTCACCAGCATACTGTTTGATAGCCTCAATGAATGGTTTGCCGTATGCCTTTGCCTTGTATTCGCCAAAGCCATATACATCGGCCATAGCTTCTAATGTAGTGGGACGCTTTAATACCAAGTCTTGCAGTGACTTATCAGACATTACGATGAAGGCAGGCTTGCCAATTTCTGCAGCCACTTGTCTGCGCACTTCTCGCAGACGACTAAATAGGTCATTCGATAGTCCTTGGCCGATAGTAGCCCATTCTGCCTCACGCTCCTCTCTTTGTTTCTTTCTACGAGACTTAACAGTAAACTCTTCACGACTGATGACTGCAAGTTGCACATCCTGCTTTCCGTAAAGCACCTCTTGTCCTAACGGAGTGATATGCAGATGACGGTCTTCGTTATAGGCTATCTCAAAGAATCCCATCTGTAGCATCTGCAACAGATAATCGTGCCAGTCGCGGGCTGAGATGTCGCGCCCTGCACCGAAGGTTTTTATCTCATTATACTTATTGCTAACAACATCGGGTGACAACGTCCCGCGCAAGATGTCAACCATCAGCGTAAAACCTATCTTCTCCTTAGTGCGGACAATAGCAGAGAGAGCTTTCTGTACGATTGTCGTACCATCGAACATCTGTGGCGGTGTATGGCATACGTCACAGTTGCCACAACTTTTCTCGCTGATTTCTCCAAAGTAGTTCAGCAATATGCGACGACGGCAAACCTGTGCCTCGGCATATTCCTGCATACGTTGTAGTTTGTCAAGGTTGATTTCTTGCAGCCCGCTTTCGTCGGCAAATTTACGTAGCGTAATGATGTCCTGCAGGTTATAGAACAACACCGTCTCACAAGGCAGGCCATCACGCCCTCCACGCCCAATCTCCTGATAGAAACTTTCAATGCTCTTAGGCAAGTTGTAGTGTACAACAAACCGCACGTTGCTCTTATCAATGCCCATTCCGAAGGCAATCGTAGCACAAATTACCTGAACCCTGTCGTTCTGGAAATCATCCTGCACTTGGTTTCGTTCCGAATTAGGCAGTCCGGCATGATACACACCAGCAGAGAACCCGTCTTGCTTTAACTTTGCAGCCAGTGTCTCTGTTGTCTTACGGGCCAGACAATATATGATGCCGCTCTCCTGCGGATGACGGTGTATCAGTTCCTCAATGGAGCGCAACTTATCCTTTGCAGAATAACCGCGTTTTACGTCAAGACTCAGATTCGGACGGTCAAAGCTGCTGATATATGTCTTCGCATCCTTGATGTTCAACTGTACTAGAATATCCTCCTTGGTAATCTTGTCTGCCGTAGCCGTCAGGGCCATGATAGGTACAAGAGGAAATAGTTCCTTCAATTTTCTCAACTGCGTGTATTCTGGTCTGAAATCATGTCCCCAGCCTGATATACAGTGAGCCTCGTCAATGGCAAACAGCGACACATGCGCTTTCTGAAGAATCGTTAGCACGCCGCCTACAAGCCGTTCAGGAGATATATATAGCAACTTCACCTTTCCGTCAATGCAGCGATTGATAATGTCGCGGTTATACCCTTCATCGTTGCTGCTGTTCAATGCCTCCGCAGCAATACCATTCATCCGCAAACCCTCAACTTGGTCTTTCATCAACGATATAAGCGGTGACACGATGACCGCAATTCCTTCCATCAGCAACGCTGCCATCTGAAAGCAAAGCGATTTCCCACCTCCCGTTGGCATAAGCACTAATGAATCACCTCCGCTGATGGTATAGGTGATGATTTCCTCCTGCAAAGGACGAAACTCATCATAGCCGTAATAAGTTTTTAATAAATGCCTAATTTTCTCTGTATTCACGATAGAGTCTATTTCATTTTCAACATCTTCATTACCAATTTGGCTACAAATTTAAGAAAAAAAGAGCAAAGAAGCGTTATTGCCAGTATTTTTACACATATTTTAATATAAGGAACCCCATAGAAATGAAAGACATACACAATCTAACAGCATAGTTGACATGGAAATAAATACTGGGAAACAGGGGAAAAGGTACTGGTAAACAGGGAGAGAGGTTCCATGTAACGAGATTCGACCGCCCGCCCTTATCAATTGGGGCGAGCGGCCTTATATCTGTGAGTGGACGGACTTATATTTGCGAGCGACCGCTGAACTCTGAGTTTTAACGCTTAGAGGTATTACGGCAGCAATAGTCCATCAACTATCTGGCTAATGTGACCCTTCACCAAGGCCGTAATGTGTTGATAATTTGTTATATATGGTGAATGGTCTGTTTGTGCCTATTTCTGGGGTCAGAAAGATGGTGACTTGTCAGTATAAAGCGGCTGGTTATACGAAGAAAGGCAGTGGGTTTTGCTTTGCTGACCTTGGTCAGCAAAGCAAATGGCGGCTCCAAGCAAGACGTTTGGCGGCTCCAAACGAGCTGAATGGCGGCTCCAAACTGGGCGGATGGAGGCTCCAAACGAAGTGGACGCAGACGGGATGCTGACGCGTGCAAAAAACTATTCACCGTAATAAGCTGGCAATGAGGGACTTACTGAATAGTGAAGGGTTATGAAGGGGGGTGAGGCAGTTGGTGAAGAGAGCAGCCGCCTATGACCACAGCCATGCCGCAGACGCTTACTCCTTGAAACGGTCGCCCCAGTACGCCACCATGCGCTCATAGAGTTTCTGCTCAGAGGGCGAGTGCTGTCCGTGCCAGAGCCGCTCGCCGACAAGTGCGTCGGGCATGTACTGCTGCGGGGTGAAGTGCCCGGGAAAGTCGTGCGGGTATTTATAGCCGTCGTGATAGCCCAGATCCTTCATCAACTGCGTCGGAGCGTTGCGGATAGGCAGCGGCACGGGCTGGTTACCAGTACGGCGCACCAGGTCGAGGGCTGCGTCAATGCCCAGATAGGCCGAGTTGCTCTTGGGCGACGTAGCCAGATAGACGGTTGCCTCAGCCAACGGGATACGCCCCTCGGGCCACCCGATCTTCTGGATGACGTCGAAGGCCGTGTTGGCCAGCAGCAGCGCGTTAGGATTGGCCAGTCCAATGTCCTCAGCCGCCGAGATGACCAGCCGCCTGGCAATGAACTTCGGGTCTTCGCCGCCCTCAATCATCCGGGCCAGCCAGTAGAGTGCTGCGTCTGGGTCGCTGCCACGTATCGACTTGATGAAGGCCGAGATGATGTCGTAGTGCATCTCGCCGTCCTTGTCATAGGCCAGCGGGTTCTGCTGCAGGCGGGCAAGCACCAGTTCGTCGGTTATCGTCACGTCGCCCGACTCGGCCTCAATGACCAGTTCGAGGATGTTCAGCAACTTGCGGGCGTCACCTCCGCTGAACCGCAGCAGGGCGCCTGTCTCCTTCACGTCAATGTGACGCTCTTTCAGGATGATGTCAGTCGTGACTGCTCTCTCGAGCAACTGCAGCAGGTCGGCCTTCTCGAGCGACTTCAGCACATAGAGCTGACAGCGCGACAGCAGCGGACGTATGACCTCGAACGACGGGTTCTCGGTTGTTGCACCTATCAGCGTGACGACACCTCGCTCTACGGCACCCAGCAGCGAGTCCTGCTGCGACTTCGAGAAGCGGTGAATCTCGTCAATAAATAAAATAGGTGATGCCTCGTTGAAGAAGCGGCCTTTCTGAGCTTTCTCAATCACGTCGCGAACGTCCTTCACGCCGCTGGTAACGGCCGACAGCGTGTAGAACGGCGTCTCCAGACGGTTGGCAATAATCTGTGCCAGCGTCGTCTTGCCCACTCCCGGAGGACCCCAGAGTATAAACGACGATATGCGTCCGGAGTCAATCATCCGGCGCAGTACGGCCCCCTCGCCCACCAGATGGCGCTGCCCGATGTAGTCGTCGAGCGTGCGGGGCCTCATTCTTTCGGCTAACGGTTGTGACATAAGCGACGGCAAAGTTACAAATAAGTGAGCGAATAACCAAACAAGTTCGCAAAAAACTGCCGAAATGTTTGGCAGTCACGATAGAAAGTCGTACATTTGCACACACATATTCATTTATAATACACCGAGTTATGAAGGTAAAGCTATTTCTCATTGTCATGATAGCCATCACCTTTACGCTGAACATGAACGCTCAAAAGTCAGCAAAGAAGGAGGCAATTGGTTATATCGAGACCACAAAGAACTGGTACTATATCTACAATCAAGACGGCAAGAAGATCAGGACCTTCACCACCAGTCAGGGTGAACTGAAGGGATATAGCAACACGTTCTATATCCTCAAGCAGGGGACGACGTTCTATATGACCTACGACGTGAACGGAAAGCGGCTGCACACTTTCGGTGCTGGTAGTGTCGGCGAAGTTATAGGTGTTAGCGGCGACACGTTCACAAGTAAGCTTGGCGTCTGGATTTTCACTTGGAGCAAGGAGGGCAAGAAGATTGGAACAAGAGCTGCCCGATAGCTGCTTATACAAAAACCTGCTGAGATTCAGCAGGTTTTTTGTATGAAAGACAATAGTTGTGGTTATCAGTACGCCATTTCGTGCACGCCCTTGACGGCACGGCCACTGGGGTCGTTCATGTTGCGGAAGGCGGCATCCCATTCGAGGGCGATGGCTGTCGAGCAGGCTACGCTGGCCTCGGAGGGTACGCTGCGGGCGGCAGAGTCGCTGGGGAAATGCTCAGCGAAGATTGACCGATAGTAGTACTCCTCCTTGTTCTTCGGCGGGTTGATGGGGAAGCGCTCGGCAGCTTGGGCCATTTGCTCGTCGGAGACGGCTTTGGATGTAATGTCCTTGAGGGTGTCAATCCACGAATAGCCGACGCCATCAGAGAACTGCTCTTTCTGCCGCCAGGCTACTGCATCGGGCAGCAGGTCGGCAAAGGCTTCGCGGACAATCTTCTTCTCGATGGTCGTGCCTGGGCACATCTTCGCCTCGGGATTGGTGCGCATGGCGACATCAAGGAACTCCTTGTCGAGGAAAGGCACACGGCCCTCGACGCCCCAAGCCGACAGGCTCTTGTTGGCGCGCAGACAGTCAT
Source organism: uncultured Prevotellaceae bacterium (assembly GCA_946184965.1). Taxonomy (GTDB): domain Bacteria; phylum Bacteroidota; class Bacteroidia; order Bacteroidales; family Bacteroidaceae; genus Prevotella. Next base: position 17,113 of record CAMHHO010000056.1, read on the forward strand.
AGAGGTGGAGCTTGCCTAATTTACGCACCGTCTCCTCATGGAAGTCACGGGCCGACGGGGCTTTGTGGAAGTAGAGGTAACCACCGAAGATTTCATCGGCACCTTCGCCAGATAGTACCATCTTGATGCCCATCGATTTGATAACGCGGGCCAGCAGGTACATAGGTGTAGAGGCACGGACGGTGGTGACGTCGTAGGTCTCAATGAAGTAGATGACGTCGCGGATGGCGTCAAGTCCTTCTTGGATGGTGTAGTTGATTTCGTGGTGGACGGTGCCGATATGGTCGGCAACAAGGCGGGCTTTTGCCAAGTCGGGAGCGCCTTTCAGACCGACAGCAAACGAGTGCAGGCGGGGCCAATAGGCTTTGGTCCTGGAGTCATCCTCGATGCGATGCTCTGAGAACTTCTCGGCGAGGGCTGAGATGACGCTGCTATCGAGACCGCCGGAGAGAAGCACGCCATAGGGCACGTCGGACATCAGTTGACGCTTAACGGCTGCGGTGAGACCGTCGCGAATGGCCTCTACTGAGGCGGGGTTATCCTTTACTGCATCGTACTGCATCCAGTCGCGGCAATAATATTGCCGCATACAGGACTCGCGGCTCCAATAGTAGTGGCCAGGCAGGAATGGCTCGTAGCGCTCGCACTGGCCTTCAAGTGCTTTTAACTCAGAGGCCACATAGACTGTGCCGTCGTTATCGTATCCTATATAAAGAGGTATGACACCAATGGGGTCACGGGCTATCAGAAACTCATCGCGCTCCTCGTCGTAGAGTACGAAGGCGAAGATGCCACTCAGGTCCTCGAGGAAATCGATTCCTTTGTCACGATAGAGTGCCAGGATGACCTCGCAGTCGCTACCTGTCTGGAATTCGTACTGTCCGGCATAACGGCGGCGAATCTCCTGATGGTTATATATTTCGCCGTTAACGGCCAGCACCTGTTTGCGGTCAGGGCTGTATAGCGGCTGTCCTCCGCTTTCAGGGTCGACAATGCTCAGTCGCTCATGGGCGAGAATAGCCGTGCCACCGCAATATATACCACTCCAGTCAGGTCCGCGATGACGGATTTTCTGACTCATTTTCAATGCCTTTTGTCTCAGTTCGGAAGTCTGCTTCTGAACGTTTAGTATTGCTACTATTCCACACATAATCTTCTTTATTTTTATAGGTACGACAAATACAGGTAATTGGTTTGGGCAGGATACTCCGCTGCGAGGGTGTCAATCTGGTTGACGGTTGGTACAAGGCCCAACTGCTTGCGCCACGAACGGACGGTGAGTCCAGCCTGCTCAGGCTTCATCCGTTGTTCTAAGCCGATGGCACGGGCAATCTGAAAATCAGAGAAACCGTAAACCTTGGCGGCATGCAAAAGCTGATAGATCTCTGGCGAATGAAGGTACTCCTTGAACTCGCTTGGCTCCATGAACTCCGAGACCTCAGCAAGGATGGTCTGTTCTTTCAGCTGCTGGTCGATGTCGACAATGTGCTTCAGCTTCTGCAGGAACCAGCGGTCAATCTTCGTCAGTTGATGAATCTGCTCGACGCTGTAGCCAATTTTCAATGCTTTCGACACGACAAAAATACGCATATCCGTAGGCTCGTGCAACGACTTGGCTATATCCTTAATCTTGATTTCGTGATTCTCGACGAATCCATGCATGCCCTGCCCAATCATTCGTAAGCCCTTCTGCAGGGCTTCCTCGAACGTGCGACCGATGGCCATCACCTCGCCCACGCTCTTCATCGATGAGCCGAGCTCACGCTTCACGCCGTGGAACTTGGTCAGGTCCCAACGGGGAATTTTTACTACCACGTAGTCGAGGGCAGGCTCGAAGAAGGCAGAGGTGTTCTTGGTGACGCTGTTCTTCAGTTCGAAGAGTCCATAGCCCAAGCCCAACTTGGCAGCGACAAAAGCCAGCGGATAGCCCGTAGCCTTCGATGCCAAGGCTGACGAGCGCGACAGTCGGGCATTGACCTCTATGACTCGATAGTCCTCGCTGTTGGGGTCGAGGGCGTACTGCACGTTGCACTCGCCCACGATGCCGATGTGGCGGATAATCTTGATGGCCAGTTCGCGCAGCTTGTGGTACTCGCTATTGCTGAGTGTCTGCGACGGAGCCACGACAATCGACTCGCCTGTATGTATGCCCAGCGGGTCGAAGTTCTCCATATTACAGACGGTGATGCAGTTGTCGTATCGGTCGCGCACCACCTCGTACTCTATCTCCTTCCAGCCACGCAGCGACTTCTCGACCAGCACTTGCGGCGAGAACGAGAAGGCCTCCTCAGCCTGCGCCAGCAGTTCGTCCTCGTTGTCGCAGAAACCACTGCCGAGACCGCCGAGGGCGTAGGCGGCTCGTAGGATGACGGGGAATCCCAGTTCGTGGGCAGCCCGCTGCACCTCCTCGACAGTCGAGCACGCCTCGCTCTTGATGGTCTTCACACCAATCTCGTCGAGGCGCTTGACGAAGAGGTCGCGGTCTTCGGTATCGATGATGGCCTGAACGGGTGTGCCCAGCACGCGGACGCCGTATTTCTCCAACACACCTTTCTTATATAGTTGCACGCCACAGTTCAAGGCGGTTTGCCCACCGAACGAGAGCAGGATGCCGTCGGGTCGCTCCTTCTCGATGACGCGCTCTACAAACTCAGGCGTCACGGGCTGGAAGTAAACCGTGTCGGCCACGTCTTTGGAGGTCTGCACCGTAGCAATATTGGGATTAATCAGCACGGAGTGAATGCCCTCCTCCTTTAATGCCTTCAGGGCCTGTGCACCGCTGTAGTCGAACTCGCCAGCCTGACCGATTTTCAGGGCACCGCTGCCCAGCAATAATACTTTCCTTATCATATCCATAACATGTTTATTCTACTACGTCTGAACTTTGGTCGGCTCAAACCTATAGTTTGGACGGCTTAAACTCAGAGTTTGAACGGCTCAAACTTTCATGTGGTGTGAAGCATATTGGTAAACTCGTCGAATAGGAACTCTGTGTCTGTCGGTCCTGAGCAGGCTTCCGGGTGGAATTGTGCGGAGAACCATGGGTACTTCTTGTGGCGGATGCCTTCGTTCGAGCCATCGTTCATGTTCACAAAGAGCGGTTCCCAGTCGGCCGGCAATGTTTTATCGTCCACAGCATAACCGTGATTCTGGGAAGTAATGAAGCACTGTGTCGTGCCCACCCGCTGTACAGGCTGGTTGTGTGAGCGATGGCCGTACTTCAGCTTGTAGGTCTTAGCCCCAGCAGCTCGGGCCAGCAACTGATTGCCAAGGCAGATTCCCATACAAGGGCGGACAGCCTTGTCTTCCAAAAATGTGCATATATGCTCTACCGTCTTGCTGCATTGTTCGGGGTCGCCTGGGCCATTAGCCAGAAACAGGCCATCGAACACTAACTGGTTGAAGTCGTAGTCCCAAGGCACACGAACCACCTCAAGGCCACGACGTATCAGACAACGGATGATGTTGGCCTTCACACCGCAATCAACAAGCACCACCCGCTTCCCTGCACCTTTATTATATGTAATGACCTCCTTGCAGCTTACCTTCTCCACCCAGTTCACGCTTCCATAATCCTCTTGTTCCGTATGCTGCGACAGTGTCGCAGCCCCATCAACAACTACGCGCCCCATCATCACGCCATGCTCGCGGAGCACTTTCGTGAGTCTTCGGGTATCGACGCCCGTAATGGCCGGAATCCTTTCGCGCTTCAACCATGAGGCCAGCGACTCCTTTGCATTCCAGTGTGAATATGTCTCGCTGTAATCCGCTACAACAAGTGCCTTGGGATGAATACGTTCGCTCTCCAGAAACAAAGGGAGACCGTCGGTGCCTAAGCCTGTATCGGGCACACCGTAGTTGCCTATCAGCGGAAAGGTTGTCACAAGTATCTGACCGGCATAGCTGGGGTCTGTCAGGCTCTCCGGATAGCCAGTCATAGCGGTGTTGAAAACCACCTCGCCTGACGTTCCTTGATCGTAGCCAAATGACCAGCCACAAAACTCTGTGCCATCTTCGAGTATTAGTTTTGCTTCTCTCATCATCTGTTTATTGTTGTTTCTTCTGTTTGGTGTCAATGTAGTTTACAAAGGCGGCATTGCAGAGCCGTGTACCGCCAGGCGTAGGATAGTGGCCGGTGAAAT
>CAMHHO010000057.1:0-21105 GCA_946184965.1 uncultured Prevotellaceae bacterium
ACACGCTGAACTTCGCCGGCGACCGCTCGTCGTGCCTGCAGAGCCACATGCTCGAAATCTGCCCGCTCATCGCTACCGACAAGCCCAAGCTCGAGGTCCACTTCCTCGGCATCGGCATCCGCAAGCAGCAGACCGCCCGCCTCGTCTTCACCTCGAAGACCGGTGCTGGCATCAAGGCCACCGTTGTTGACCTCGGCAACCGCTTCCGCCTCATCTCTCAGGAGGTAGAGTGCATCGAGCCGAAGCCCATGCCGAAGCTCCCTGTCGCCTCTGCCCTGTGGATTCCGCAGCCCACATTCGAGATTGGCGCTGCTGCCTGGATTCTCGCCGGAGGTACCCACCACTCAGCTTTCTCCTACGACATCAACGAGGAGTACTGGGAGGACTTCGCCGAGATGCTGGGCATCGAGTATGTCAAGATCAACAAGCAGACCAACATCGCCGACTTCAAGCAGACACTCCGCAACAACGAGGTGTACTACATGCTGAACAAGGCACTGTGTTAATACTCTATTCAAAAACAGAGCTACAGAGTTGTAATCACTCTGTGGCTCTGTATTTCCAAAATAACACCAAGTAGCAGTTACAAATCCCATTGAAATGAAGAAGTCCCTCTTTTCTTTCTTTTTAGTAGTAGTTGTGCTTTGCTTGCAATCATGCGATCCTAGTTCTGGAGCTATCTATAAAGTTAGAAATGCATCAGACAGTATTGTTACAATTGAATTTAAAGAAGGCATTCATTATATGAAACACACTGGTGATACTGTTATTGCTGTTTCTACAACAGAAGGACCTTATGCCATACTTCATAGGCAAGAACATCTGGTAGTTGAGTACCTCATAAGGGATACCAAAGTGCCAAGTCATACACCTTTATGGGAGAATATTGTATCAATCTCCATAGGTAACCAGATTCTTTCAAAAGAGGATTGGTTTGGCGAAAAGAATTGGCAAACAGAAAAAAGTGGTGGCCATGCATTTAGTTTTGGCGAAGAATGGAATTTTGAACTGATTCTTGAGAATAAGTAAAACATTAAAACAAAATAATAATGAGTGCTAAAAAAACTATTGAAGCAGGTAAAGCCATTCTCGGTATCGAGTTTGGCTCTACTCGCATCAAGGCCGTCCTCATCGATGAGGAGAACAAGCCTATTGCACAGGGAAGTCACGAGTGGGAGAACCAGCTCGTCGACGGACTCTGGACCTATAGTATCGAAGCTATCTGGTACGGACTTCAGGACTGCTACGCCGAATTGCGCAAGGATGTGCTGAAACAGTACGACTGTGAGATTGAGACACTGGCTGCCATCGGCTTCTCAGCCATGATGCATGGCTATATGGCCTTCAACGAGCAGCAGCAGATTCTCGTGCCTTTCCGCACGTGGCGTAACACCAATACTGGCAAGGCTGCAGCAGAGCTCAGCAAACTGTTCAACTACAACATCCCTCTGCGCTGGAGCATCAGCCACCTGTATCAGTGTATTCTCGATAATAACGAACACGTTGCCGACATCAAGTATCTGACCACTCTGGCAGGCTATGTCCACTGGCAGGTAACGGGACAGTTCGTGCTTGGCGTAGGCGATGCTTCGGGTATGATTCCCGTTGACCCCGCCACAAAGACCTACGATGCCGAGATGGTGCGCAAGTTCGATGAGCTGATTGCCCCGAAGGGCTTCAGCTGGAAGTTGCTCGACATTCTGCCTAAGTCGCTTAATGCTGGCGAGAACGCAGGTTTCCTCACTCCCGAGGGAGCTCAGAAGCTCGACGTCTCTGGGCACCTGAAGGCAGGCATCCCCGTATGTCCTCCTGAGGGTGACGCCGGTACGGGTATGGTAGCAACCAATGCCGTCAAGCAGCGCACGGGTAACGTTTCAGCCGGTACATCGTCGTTCTCGATGATTGTGCTCGAGAAACCCCTGTCGAAGCCCTACGAGATGATTGACATGGTGACCACGCCCGACGGAAGCCTTGTGGCTATGGTTCACTGCAACAACTGTACCAGCGACATCAATGCCTGGGTAGGGTTGTTCAAGGAGTACCAGCAGCTGCTCGGCGTGCCCGTCGACATGAACGAGCTCTACGGCAAACTCTTCAACAAAGCCCTTGAGGGCGATACCGACTGCGGCGGCCTGATGGCCTACAACTACGTCAGCGGTGAGCCTGTTACAGGTCTCGAAGAGGGACGTCCGTTGTTCGTTCGCTCGGCTAACGACAAGTTCAACCTCGCTAACTTCATGCGTGCACAACTTTACGGAGCCATTGGCGTACTGAAGATTGGTAACGACATTCTGTTCAAGGACGAGATGATTCGCGTCGACCGCATTACCGGTCACGGTGGCTACTTTAAGACTCCCGGCGTTGGTCAGCGCATGCTTGCTGCCGCCCTCAACAGCCCCATCAGCGTAATGGAGACTGCTGGCGAAGGTGGTGCCTGGGGTATCGCCCTGCTCGCCGGCTACCTTATTAATAATAAGGGCATGAATCTGGCCGATTATCTCGAGGAGGTTGTCTTCGCAGGTAATACGGGTGTCTCTATCGCCCCCACCGCCGAAGACGTTGCCGGTTTCGAGCGCTACATTGAGAACTACAAGCGCTGTCTGCCCATCGAGCAGTGCGCTGTTGACAGCAAGAAGTAGTTCTCCCTCTTCATAACAAAAGAAGCGTCGCTCCTGTATTATTTGCATGAGCGGCGTTTCTTTTTCATTCTTCTACGAAAGCCACCTGAAAGCGAAGAGAATTAACGGGTCAGCGACTTTTTTACCGATAAACTGAAAATAATAGCCCAAAAACTTGTAAAACACAAAATATCTGATTATTTTTGCAGACGAAATCAAATCTACAAGTATATGGCTAAACATTCAGAAGGCAATAACATGTTGACGCTTAAGACGTTGACGAAGAGCAGTGTGTGGGACATCCAGGAGAACGACGTCTTCCGCCTTTGGGAAGGTGCTGAGAAGGATGCTGACGTGCGCGAGAACGTGCGCCACTATCAGGACATCATCCGCAGTGCTTTTATGATTGAAGAAGTCAAAGACGACTCGAAAGCCGTCAAGGCCAAATATGAGAAACAGGGCTACAAGGTGGCTCAGGTAAAACTGGACGAGAGTGTCAGAGTGACGTGGGCCCTGAAGAAGCGCCCCATCATTCGCGTCACCGATCTCACTTACGAGAACATTCGCCACATTTCGGCTGCAAAGCTAGTTGAAGTGCTCGACCGCAACTTCGGCGGAGGCTGGGACTCGCTGTCGCAGAGCATCAAGGACATTATTGAGAGTGGCTTTGATATCTCGACCACTACGCTGCCCAAAGACCGTCTGCATAAGAAAGGCGGCATGTACGAGAAGAAGATTGCCGATGGCTACGACGTGCTCGAAGTTGAGAAGGGCTCGTGGGTAGAGGCCATCTTTGCCAAACAGAAGCCTGAGGCCGAGAAGCCGAGAATGAAGTTCTCGTCGATGGATGATGAAGACCTTGTTAAAGAGGGCGACGAAGAGGACGAGGATGTCGAGATTGAGGACGACTACAACAAGCCCGACGAGGACGACGTAGAAATTGACGATCCTGACGATGACGAAATCACGGAGGACAACTACTCGACGATGATGGACCTGAGTGGTGAGGACGAAGAAATCACCGCCGACAGTCTTGAAGACTACGCTGACGACTAAAACGCCTGCAATTCAGTATAGATACGCTGTACGGGCAAGCCCATTACGTTATAGTAACTGCCACGCAGGCCCGTACAGCCTATATAACCAATCCATTCTTGGATTCCATAAGCCCCGGCTTTGTCGAAGGGCTTATATTTTGTTATATAGTAGCTCATCTCGTCGTCAGAGAGCTGCTTGAACGTCACATCAGTCTCCACTGAGAAATGAACAGTCTGTCTGCGTGTCGTCAAGCACACGCCTGTTATCACCTGATGAGTTTTGCCACTGAGTTTCTGAAGCATACTACGCGCCTCAGCAGCATCAGCAGGCTTGCCCAGCACTTCGCCGTCGACAATGACCACGGTGTCGGCTGTAATAATTAACTCGTCGGCAGCCATCGTCTGCTTATAGGCTGCAGCCTTTTTCTCTGCAATATATTCCGCCGTTTCTGTTACAGGTAATGAAGCAGGGTAGCTCTCGTCAATGTCAGGCAACACGCGAACCTCGAAGTCGAGGCCCAGTCCCGCTAATAGTTCACGGCGGCGTGGCGAGTTGCTGGCCAGTATGATTCTATAGTCACTTACCATCCGAATGCCTTTTCACTGCTTAACCATTTACCCTGAACCCTAAGCGTCTGCTCAATGACATCGCGACCACAGCCATAGCCGCCACGAAAGGGGCTGACATACAAGCAGGCGTCCTTCACGTCCGGACAGGCATCCTGAGGACAGACAGGGCACCCTACCCTACGCAGAATCTCAAGATCGGGGACGTCGTCGCCCATATAGATGACCTCGCTGTCGGTCAGGCCATATTTAGCCAGAAACTCGTCGTAGGTCTTGATTTTCACGGCACACGCCATATAGATGTCCTCAACACCCAACCGCTCGTAGCGCAAACGAACGGCTTCGGTTGTAGCACCCGTCATAATGACAATACGAAGCCCCATCTTGACAGCCAGCTGAATAGCATAGCCGTCTTTGATGTTCACCGTTCGCAGAGGTTCACCGTCAGCAGAGAGAGTAATGGTCTCAGCCGACAGCACGCCATCGATGTCGAAGATGATGGTCTTAATCTGCCGTAAGTCGTAGTTAATCATTTCTGAACTTATCTATATGAACGTTCTCCCACTTCAGCTTGTCCTCGTTCTGAGGCTTACGCTCATCTGCCTTATGGCCAATAGCCAACACGCAAAGCACGCAAAGGTTCTCTGGAATGTCGAGAATACCTCGGATAACGGTATCAGCCGTTGTGCCGTCAGTCAGACCACGGCCACGCATCTGAATCCAGCAGCTGCCCAGCCCGAGATCCTCAGCCTGATATTGCATCGAGATGGCGGCAATGGAGCCATCCTCGACCCAGCAGTCATTCTGTACGGGGTCGCCAAGCACCACAATAGCCAGCGGTGCGCCTTTCAGGAACTGAGAGCCGAGATCCTTTGCATCGGCGATTTTCTCGATATCCGTCTTATTGTCAACAACAACAAACTGCCAGGCTCGCTGGCCTTTTGAGGTGGGCGACATCAGGGCAGCACGAAGAATCAGGCGCACGTCTTCAGCGTCTATCTCCTGCTCAGTGAACTTCCGGTGCGAACGGCGCATCTGCGCCAAGTCTTTGAAATCTGTCATAAGTCGTTTTATTGTTTGTGGCAGCAAAGGTACGAAAAAAAAACGATTATCAGTTGTTAATTACCAATTATTTTGTAACTTTGCCGCGTGAACGAACCATCAACCCATATTATTACTGACCAGAAAGACCTGCCACAGCTCGACAACAGCAACTTCTTCCATAGTCGGCAGCTTTTTGAGATAGCGAGGAAGACACCCCGCCAGAAGCCCTATATGGTGGTGGTTCAGTCGTCAGATGGCAAGGTGCTGGCTCATCTGCTGGCCATCGTGCGCTATCGCACTTCGTGGTTTCCACCTTATTTATATATGCACTGCCGACTGTTGGGCGAAGGAGTCTTCAGCTACCAGCACGAGGGCTATTCTGACAGCACGCTCTTCGGCTATATGCTCGATGCGTTGAAGAGCAAGCTCAGTAATCGGGTGCTCTACATTGAAATCAGTAACCTTAGCCATAAGATGTTCGGTTATCGTGAGCTGAAAAAGCGGCAGTTCTTCCCAGTGCACTGGATGAACATACACAACTCGCTGCACAGCCACACGCCCGAAGAGCGTATCTCGCAACGTCTACAGAAACACATCGACAATGCCTATGCCAAAGGTGTGGTGACCGACGAGGTAAAAGACGAGGCCGACTTCCAGGCGTTTATGAAACTGCTAAAACACCACCACTGGCTGAAGCCCAAGCGCTATATCCCCGACGAGAAATTCTTCCAACAGATGAAGCAGGAAGGGCACGGACGACTCTACCTCACACGCTATCACGACCACATCATCGGCTGCTCTGCTACGGCCTACAGCCAGCAAAATGCCTATCTATGGTATATGGCTTTCCGCCGCAAGTCGTATGCTATGCTGCATCCCGACGAACTGACGCTATGGCACGCTATCAAGGACGCCCACGCTCGCGGTTACCAGCATATCTGTTTCCTCGATGTCGGACTCCCCTTCTCGCGCAATCCCTATCGCGAATTCATATTGCGGTTTGGTGGCAAACCAGTCAGCTCCAATCGTTGGTTCCGCATCTCCATACGCTGGGTAAATGCACTCTTGCGGTGGATTTATCGTGCCTGATTACTCCCAGCACTCCAGCCCGTCAGCAATTTCCGGTATCTGATTGCGGTGGAACTGCGGATCGCGAATTCCCTGTCGCTTCTGACGTCGGTAGTCATCGAGCAGGTGAAAGGCATACTTGCCAAGAGCTATGATTGCCACGAGGTTGCAGGCTGTGAGCAGAGCCATACAGAGGTCAACCATATTCCAAGCCATCTCAAGGGTTACGAGAGCACCTACCATCACCATCACGCCGCCCGAGAAGAGGCGGTAGACGGTCATCACGCTGCGGCTCTTTGTCATGAAGCGGATGTTAGACTCACCGTAATAGTAGTTGGCGATAATGCTGGAGAAGGCAAAGAGGAAAATGGCAACGGCAACAAAGGCAGGACCTGAAGCACCGATCTCTGACTGAAGAGCAGCTTGTGTCAGGTTGATGCCGTTGAGCTCTGGCAACTGATACAGGCCGCTGATGAGAATAATGAAGGCCGTACACGAGCAGACAAGCAGTGTATCGGTGAAGACACCGAGCGCCTGGATGAGGCCCTGCTTTACGGGATGAGTAACATCGGCTGTAGAGGCAGCATTAGGCGCGCTACCCTCACCTGCCTCATTCGAGAAGAGTCCGCGTTTCACGCCGTTCATCATTGCGGCTCCAATACCGCCTCCGACTACCTGTGAGAAGCCAAAAGCATCCTCGATGATGACCTTCAAGACGTGAGGCACGACTGTGATGTTGGCAACGACGATGTAGACAGCAAGTAAGAAATATCCGATAGCCATCAGCGGGACAAGAACGGCGCTGACGCTGGCCACGCGACGGATACCGCCGAACACAACGAACAGCGCCAATACGGTAATGACCACGCCAACAGCAACAGGCGACCAGCCGAAAGCCTGACTTATAGCGCCACAGATCGTGTTAGCCTGCATCGTGTTGTTGGCCAGTCCGAAGGTCGCTGTAATAAGGATAGCAAAGAGAACTGACATCCATCGCCCGCTGTTTTGCATGGGTTTCCACGAGCAGTAGCGCATACCCTTACTGATATAGTAAGCCGGACCGCCAATAAAATAGTCGCCATCGTGCTGCTTGAAGAGCTGTCCCAATGTTGACTCCACAAAGGCGGTGGCGGCACCAAACAGCGCCATCACCCACATCCAGAAGATGGCACCGGGGCCACCGACGGCTATGGCCGTTGCGACACCTGCCAAATTGCCCGTACCAACACGAGACGCAACAGAGACTGCAAACGCCTGAAACGAGGATATGTGCTTCTTTTTGGCAGACTGTGTGCTGTCAGATACCTCCACCACGGAAACATCTGTGAGCAAACGAACCATCTCGCCGAGCATACAAAACTGTACGAAGCGCATGCGCCACGTGAACCAAATGCCACAACAGACGAGAACGACCATGATGACGTACGTCCAAAGTACATCATTAATCTGTGTGATGATTTCGTTCATAGGCGACGGAGTATGTTTTCAGCCAGACGCTGATAGACCAAACCGAGGTCGGCAAAGCGATTAAGACTATTGAGAGCGGCCTTACGAACAGTTACGTTTAGGGATTGAAGTGCAACTTGAGCTTGATCAAGAAACTCATTGATACCACGTTCGTTAGGCTCTTGTCCGTTCATAAAGAGTCGACTGAGAACATGGAAGCCACAAAGCTGATAGAGGTCCTTGTCAGAAGCCATCCATTCGAATGCCTTCATGGGGGCATAGGGCAAATACTGATAGAGGTTCATCGAGGCCTGTTCGGCTATCTCAACGGTCTCTGTCTGCTCCATCCAAATGTCAACCACCTCGGGCAGTATGACGTCGGGCGGCATAATCATCGTGGCCAGAATCTTGCACTCGCGGACATTCTCTTTCCACAGGGCGATGGCCAGGTCGTAGTTTTTGCCGATTTCATCGGCTTTTTCGCGCAGTCTGGGAAGTGTGACACCCCAGTTGAGGTGGTAGTCAACACCCTTGTCGCGCATTGACTGAGCCACAGAGCCATCCATCATCAGGCGGAACGACTGCTTGATTTCCTTGATTTTCTCATTCATATTAGTGTTGCGTACTCAGAACTGTAGCGCAGCATCTGGTGATCATACGGTTCTGCATAGTTTAGTTGTATATCGGTTATCTTTCCGTCTGGACCAAGAACGGGCAACATCTGCGGATTGATGAAGCCCTTGTAAGGAGCAAGGTTCAGGCGCCTGTAACGCTCCAAGACCTCGGCGTGGAGGTCGGCATCTACTTTGACGGCATAGCACTCTACCAGGTCGCGGGCAGCCTCGAAATCGCCTTCGCTCTTGATGCGCTGCACCTCAGAAAGCAGCTTCGCGAAAAGCTTTCGCAATTCGGCGTAATCGTCTATTTTTAAGTAGGTTTTACCGTCTCTCTTAATAAGAGAAACTATTGAACCTTGGGCGGCACACCAATGGGCGATAAGGGCGCGGTTGCGCATGTGTGCCTCTTCTATCTGGTTGCCTGGTGTGATGCGGATAAGCTGAGTCATCAGGCCGTTCATCATGTAGGTGTAGTACTGCGATTTGTAGGCCTCGGCGTCAGGAACCAAACCTAACTCAACGAGTTTGGGGTCGGCAATATAGTAAAGCCCGAAAAGGTCGGCACGGGCTTCCTCGATGGTGTTACCATAGGCTTTCAGCGCATCAGGATTAACACCCGGCAGCAGCTGTCCGCTCCCGTGTCCCAAACACTCGTGCAGGTCGGTATGCAGATCGTCGCAGACGTCGCCATACTTCTCAATGAGCGCCAATGTCTCGGCATTGATGACAAACTCTTCCTTGAAACCACTACCGTGAGCTGCCTTATTGTAGGCATCGGTGATATTCGATATGGTGATGCTCTTCGAACCATATTGGGCCCGAATCCAGTCAGCATTGGGCAGATTGATGCCTATGGCCGTTGAAGGGTACTCCTCACCGCCAAGCATGGCAGCACAGATGACGTTGGCCGAAACACCTTTTACTATAGGCTTGCGGAAGCGCGGGTCGACAGGCGAGTGGTCCTCAAACCACTGCGCGTTCTGGGCAATAGTACGTGTGCGGTGGGTAGCCTCCTCGTCGATGTACTCCACAAGCGACTCCCACGAGCCTTTCAGTCCCAATGGATCGCCGTAAACCTCGATGAAACCGTTGATAAAGTCCACCCTACCCTCCAGACATTGGAGCCACTCGATGCTATATTCATCAAACAGGCGCAAGTCACCCGTTTCGTAATAGTTAATCAGTTTCTCGATAACAGAGCGCTGGCTGTCGTTCTCGGCCACTTCAGCGGCCTTGCGCAACCAATAGACGATATGGCGAATAGCATTCCCGTAACGTCCGTTAGCACTCCATACATCCTCGGAAATCAGTCCGTCACGCTTCATGAGCGTGGAGTTCAGGCCGTAAGACGGCGGCTGCTGATCCTGAGCATCTTTCTTGCTATTATAATAGTCTTCAGCCTCAGCCTGCGTCACGCCATCATAGAAGTTGCAGGCCGAAGTGAGCAGCAGGTCTTCGCCATCGGCCTTATTCACGCGCTTTGGCAGCACCTGCGGGTCAAAGATAACAGGAAAGAGTTCGTCGCACAGACCGTTCACACTCTGTCCTTCGCTCAGCGGCAGGCGGCAGGGTTCCACCTCGTGGAGCACCTGACGCAGATAATCCTCGCTGAAGCCAGGTATAAACTTCTCACAGCCGTAGTGGTGGTAGATACCGTTTGAGAACCAGACACGCTTCAGGTAAAGTTCGAGGGCTCGGAAGTCATCGGTATCATGGTCGATACGCATGTCGGTATAGACCACTTCCAGCATCTTGCGAATGCGGAGGTTATAACGGCCGTACTGGTCGAACGTTATGTCGCGCCCGAACAGTGCTGCTTTCGATAAGTAATAAACAAGAGTCTTCTGCTGTAATGATAGTTGTTCAAATCCCGTCAGCCGGTAACGAAGCATTTGCAAATCAGCAAAACGCTCGTCTGTATAACAGAAGCCTTTCATTCAGGATTATGCTTCTTTGGTTTCTTAGCCGCTTGCGACGGGTGCTGCTGCAAATGCTTAAGACGGTAGTCGCGCGGTGTCATGTTCATAATCTTGTAGAACGACGCATAGAACGACTGGCGATTGGCAAAGCCAACCATATCGCTCACCTCCTCCATCCGCAAGTTCTGGTAGCGCTTGTCAACCAGAATAGACATCGCCTCCTCAATGCGATACTTGTTGACGAACGATGCGTAGTTCATGTGGAAGCGTACGTTGACGACTGCCGACACGTAACGAGTGTTCGTCCCCAAGTCCTCCGCCAGCTTTTTGGCCGAATAGTCCTTGTCCTTGTACTTTTTCTGCATGACGATAATGTTAAGGATTTTCTCCTTCATCTCGTCCATCAGCTTAGGGCTCACCATACTTCTGTAGTGAGCCTCTTTCTCTTTCTTTTCAGTAATGTTATACTTTGCCATATGCCCAAAAAGAATAATTGAATCTTCTGTCGAGTGCAAATATAAGAATTTTTCAAATAATTTCCAAATAAAATTCCTTTTTTTTACAAAAAAGTTGTATTTTTGTGCCGAATTAGTGAAAAAGCATGGAAATATTAGCACTTTTGAAGAACTTTTTTGGATATTCTTCGTTCCGGCAGAACCAAGATGAAATCATCCGAAATGCCATGTCGGGACACGACTCTCTGGTCTTAATGCCAACAGGTGGCGGCAAGAGCATCTGCTACCAGATTCCAGCCTTGGCAATGGAGGGAACAGCCGTCATCGTGTCGCCGCTCATCAGTCTGATGAAGGACCAGGTTGAGACGCTGAAGTCGAACGGCATAGAGGCAGCCGCACTGAACAGCGACAATTCGGCCGATGCCGATACCATCATCCGCCGGAAGTGTATGTCGGGCGACATGAAGCTTCTCTATATCTCACCCGAAAAGCTGCTGACGGAGATCCCCTATCTGCTTAACCGCATGCGAATCTCGCTGTTTGCCATCGACGAAGCCCACTGTATCAGCCACTGGGGACACGATTTCCGCCCTGAATACACACAGTTAGGGCAATTGCGTGAGCAGTTCCCCAACGTGCCCATTATGGCCCTCACGGCCACCGCTGACAAGATTACCCGCCACGACATCATTGAGCAGCTAAAACTGAAAGATGCCCGTGAGTTCATTTCAAGTTTTGACCGTCCAAACCTGAGCCTCACCGTCAAGCGCGGCTTCCGTGATGCTGAGAAGATGAACTACATCCTGAACTTCATCAAGGCCCGTCCTTACGATGCGGGCATCATCTACTGCCTGAGCCGGAAGACAACAGAGAAGGTGGCGCGCACGCTGAGAACCAAGGGCATCAACGCACTCCCCTACCACGCCGGCCTGACCAACCAGGAGCGCAACGAGACGCAGGAGAAGTTCAAGAACGACGACCTGCTGGTGGTCTGTGCCACCATCGCCTTCGGCATGGGCATTGACAAGAGCAACGTCCGCTGGGTTATTCATTTCAACATGCCCAAGAGCATTGAGAGCTTCTATCAGGAGATTGGGCGTGCAGGGCGCGACGGGGCACCTGCTGACACCGTGCTGTTCTATTCCATCGCCGACATCATCCAGTTGACGGAGTTTGCCAAGGCCAGCGGTCAGCAGGACGTCAATATGGACAAGCTGAAGCGCATGAGGGAGTACGCCGAGTCGGGCGTCTGTCGCCGCCGTATCCTGCTGAGCTACTTCAACGAACAGACCGACCACGACTGCGGCAACTGCGACGTATGCCAGAATCCGCCGCAACGGTTCGACGGCACGAAATACGTCCAGATGGCGCTCAGTGCCATGAAGCGTACGGAGGAGCAGGCACGCCTGTCGACCATCACCGAGATACTGAAGGGCATGAACTCGTCGACCGTCGTCAAGAAGGGCTACAACCAGTTGAAGACCTTTGGCGTGGGGCGCGACCTGAGTGTTCAGGACTGGAACGACTATCTGCTACAGATGATGCAGATGGGGTTCTTCGAGATTGTCTACAACGAAGGCCGCCGCACGGTGGTCACACCGTTGGGCGAGGACGTGCTCTATGGCCGCAAGCAGGCCGCCCTGTGCGTCATCGACCGTAGCGTCAAGGAGGAGCCTCGCCGACGCCGACAGCGTCTGACGTTAGAGATTCCCACCATCACCATCCCGGGAATGCCCCCGACAACGGGTGTCGAAGACCCGAAGCTGTTCGATGCCCTGCGTACCTTGCGCCGCAAATGTGCTGACGAGGAGGGCTTCCCACCTTATATAGTATTTAGCGACAAGGTGCTCCACGCGCTGGCCACACAAAAGCCGGTCACCATCGAGCAGTTTGGCTTTATACCGGGAGTTGGCGACCATAAGCGCCAGAAATACGGTGAACGTTTCATCGCCTTGATAAAGAAATTTGTGTCATAACTATGAATAAGCTTTGTCTGCACCCCAGATGAAGCCCCGTCGCTTCACCACCCTGTTACTCCTGCTGCTCGCCGCCTGCAACGATACCACCGCCGCCGACTGCTACTACCGCACGCTGAACCGACTGTTACCGACCCTTCTGTTACAAGAAAAGAAACTACCAAACATTGGCTTCGTTTTATCATCCGTCGGCGCAGTTTTATTATCCATTGGCGCAGTTTTATCGTCCGTTGACGCAGTTTTAACTTTAGTTGCCGCTTAAGAACACTTTTGACGGCGCGTAACGTCGCTTTTGTCCGTGCCTTTCAACACGCTTGGAAGTACCACCCCTGCAAAAACTGGGGGCGGTCCGGTTGCAAGCAGGCCCCCTTCCATGGAGCCTCGCATCCCCTCAATATCAGTCCCCCCAAGGGGGGACATAGATATGAGGGGGGAGGCTCCAAGACCCCCCTGAAATCGCAGTGACGGTTCGCGAAATCGCAATGGTATTGTTAAAAGATAAAAAGAATGCGCCGTTTCGGAGAAAAATTAGTACCTTTGCACGATTAAAAGCAAAAAAGGAAAGAAAACTAAATGAAACAGACAGCCATTCTGCTTCTGCATTGTCCTGACCAGCAGGGCATTATCACAGAAGTAACGAAGTTCATCACCGACAACAAGGGCAACATTGTGTACCTCGACCAATACGTGGACAAGCTCGACGGGATGTTCTTCATGCGCATTGAATGGGAGCTGGAGGGCTTCCTCATTCCACGCGACAAAATCTACGAATATATCACTACGCTCTATGCCCAGCGCTACAAGATGAAGTTCTCGCTCTACTACAGCGACAAGAAGCCGAGGATGGCTATCTTTGTCTCAAAGATGAGCCACTGCCTCTACGACCTACTGGCACGCTGGAAGGCCGGCGAGTTTGCCTGCGAAATTCCCTGCATCGTCTCTAACCACGAGGACCTGCGCTACGTCGCCGAGCAGTTCGGCATTCCCTATTACGTTTGGAGCATCAAGAAGGACCATTCGAACAAGGCCGAGGTTGAGCAGGCCGAGATGGAACTGCTGAAGAAGCTCGACATCTCGTTCATCGTCCTGGCCCGCTACATGCAGATCATCTCCGACGAGATGATAGCCGAGTATCCGCACCACATCATCAACATCCACCACTCGTTCCTGCCAGCCTTCGTCGGTGCCAAGCCCTACCATCAGGCCTGGGAGCGCGGCGTGAAGATTATCGGTGCCACGAGCCACTACGTGACGGCTGAGCTGGACGCCGGTCCCATCATCGAACAGGACGTGACGCGCATCACCCATAAGGACACGCCTGAGAGCCTCGTACTGAAGGGCAAGGACCTGGAGAAGATTGTACTGAGTCACGCTGTACAGAAGCACATAGAGCGCAAGATACTGACATACAAGAACAAGACAATCATCTTTAGCTAAATGAACGTAGCAATCGTAAAATACAATGCGGGAAACATCTACTCGGTGGTGAACGCCCTGAAGCGGTTAGGTCTTGAGCCACTGCTGACTGACGATGCCGAGCAGCTGCAGAAGTCCGACCGCGTGCTGTTTCCCGGACAGGGCGAGGCCCGTGGGGCAATGGAGTACCTGAAGGCCCGCCGCCTCGACGAGGTTATCCGCTCGCTTCGGCAGCCCGTACTGGGCATCTGCGTCGGTCAGCAACTGCTGTGCCGCCATTCCGAGGAGGGCGACGTCGACTGTATCGGTGTGTTCGATGCCGAGGTCAAGCGTTTCCAGCCCCAGCAGCACGAGGACAAAGTGCCGTGCATGGGTTGGAACCTGCTCTACGACACGAAGTCGCCGCTGATGCAGGGCATCGAGGGCGGCTACGTCTACTTCGTACATTCCTTCTATGTTCCCCTGTGCGTTGAGACCATCGCGACGGCCGACTACATTCAGCCCTACTCGGCCGCTATGCACAAGGACAACTTCTACGCCTGCCAGTTCCACCCCGAGAAGAGCGGCCGCGTGGGCGAACAGATTATCAAAAACTTCTTAGCGCTATGATAGAACTGATTCCCGCCATTGACATTATCGAAGGCCAGTGCGTCCGGCTGACCAAGGGCGACTACGACCGGAAGACCGTCTACCGCGACTCCCCAGCTGAAGTGGCCAAGGAGTTCGAGCAGTTAGGCTTCAAGCGGCTGCACGTCGTCGACCTTGACGGCGCCAAGTCGAAGCACATCGTGAACAGTTCTGTGCTCAGCCGTATCACGGCTGAAACCCAGCTCATCGTTGACTTCGGCGGCGGCATCAAGACCGACGAGGACATTGAGAAGGCCTTCGAGGCTGGAGCCAGTATGGTGACCGTCGGTTCGATAGCCGTCACCCGGCCCGAACTGTTTATGGGCTGGCTCGACAAATACGGTGCCGACCGCATGATTCTCGGCGCCGATGTGCGCAACGGTAAGATCAGCATCAACGGCTGGAAGGAGGACTCCACCGAAGACCTGCTGCCCTTCCTTAAGAAATACATTGATGCCGGCGTGAAGAACGTGCTCTGCACGGAGATTTCAAAGGACGGTACGCTTCAAGGGCCCGCCATCGGGCTCTACAAGGACTTGATGACGGCCTACCCGCAACTGCACCTCATAGCCAGCGGCGGCGTCTCATCAATCGACGACATCCGTGCCCTCGACGCAGCAGGCATCCCTGCCGTCGTCTTCGGCAAAGCTATCTACGAAGGTAAAATCAACTTGAAAGAATTATGGGACTCGCAAAACGCATAATACCCTGTTTAGATGTGAAGGACGGCGAGACCGTCAAGGGCACGAACTTCGTCAACCTGCGTTCCGCTGGCGACCCTGTGGAGTTGGGCAAAGCCTACTCTGACCAAGGTGCCGACGAGTTGTGCTTCTTAGACATCACAGCGAGCTTTGAGGGCCGCAAGACCTTTACCGAGATGGTGACCCGTGTGGCTGCTGAAATCAACATACCCTTCACCGTCGGCGGCGGCATCAACGAACTGGCCGACGTGGAACGTCTGCTCTACGCCGGAGCCGACAAGGTGAGCGTCAACAGCGCTGCCATCCGTCGCCCAGAGCTTATCGACGAAATAGCCGGTCGGTTCGGCAGTCAGGTGTGCGTCTGCGCCATCGATGCCCGACTCGACGAGGATGGATGGCATTGCTACCTGAAGGGTGGCCGCGAGCGTACGGAGCGCGGGCTCTTCGAGTGGGCACACGAGGCCCAGGAGCGTGGTGCCGGCGAGATTCTCTTCACGTCGATGAACCACGACGGCGTGAAGGAAGGCTATGCCAACGAGGCTCTGCGCGAGCTGGCTGATAATCTGTCGATACCCATCATTGCCAGTGGCGGAGCTGGTTGTAAAGAGCACTTCCGCGACGCATTCACGCTTGGTCACGCCGACGCAGCGTTGGCCGCCAGCGTCTTCCACTTCGGCGAGATTCCGATACCCGAACTGAAACAATATTTAAAGAACGAAGGAATAAACGTAAGATTATGAAAATAGACTTTGACAAGTGCGGCGGTCTCGTACCTGCCATCATCCAGGACGCGAAGACGAAGAACGTCCTGATGTTAGGATATATGAACAAGGAGGCCTACGACAAGACCGTGAAGACGAAGAAGGTCACCTTCTGGAGCCGCTCGCGCAACTGTCTGTGGACGAAGGGCGAGACCAGCGGCAACTTCCTGAACCTCGTCGACATCAAGATTGACTGCGACAACGACACACTGCTGGTTCGTGCTACGCCCGACGGCCCTACCTGCCACAAAGGCACCGACACCTGCTGGGGCGAGGACAACGAGCAGAATCCGCTGCTCTTCCTCACCGAGCTTCAGGACTTCATCAACCGCCGCCACGAGGAGATGCCCGAGGGCTCGTACACCACCTCGCTCTTCAAGGACGGCATTAACCGCATGGCTCAGAAAGTGGGCGAAGAAGCACTTGAAGCCGTCATCGAGGCCACCAACGGCTCTAACGAGAAACTGGTCTATGAGGTCAGCGACATGATGTACCACCTCATCGTACTGCTCACCAGCAAGGGCCTGCGCATTGAGGACGTCGCCGCCGAACTGTCCAAGCGTCACGACCCCAACTGGGACAAGAAGCGCCGCGCCGCCAAGGCTGCCGGCACAATGGAATAAATAGTAAACCGAAAATCGTAAATCGTAAATCCCATGGTGCTGATAAATTATAAGAACGTTAACGTCTACCATAAGGACGGCGACACCGTGCTCCGCAATGTGGACTTTCACGTTGAAGATGGCGAATTCGTCTATCTTATCGGAAAGGTTGGCTCAGGCAAGAGTTCGCTGCTGAAGACCATCTACGGTGAGATGGACATCGACGAGGCCGACGAAGCCACCGTCCTCGAGTACGACCTGCTGACCATCCGCCGCAAGCAGGTACAGGACTTGCGAAAGAAGATGGGCATCATCTTCCAGGACCTGCAGCTGCTCAGCGACCGCAGCGTCTACCGTAACCTGCGCTTCGTCATGAAGGCGACGGGCTGGAGAGACAAGGAGCGTATCAACAACCGCATTGACGAGGTGCTCGAACAGGTAGGCATGGCCGACAAGAAAGACCGCATGCCCCACGAGCTGTCGGGCGGCGAGCAGCAGCGCATCAGCATTGCCCGTGCCCTCTTGAACGCGCCTGAGCTCATCGTTGCCGACGAGCCCACCGCCAACCTCGACTACGAGACGGCCGACACCATCATCCAGCTGCTGCGCGAGATTTCGCTTCGGGGCACCGCCGTCATCCTGACTACCCACAACCGCACGCTGCTGAACAAGTATCCCGGCATCGTCTACCGCTGTAGCGACGAGCGGCTGGAGGAAGTCACCAACGACTTCAACCAGATGCAGTTATCCGAAGAAGAACTGAAGGATTGATAAAAGGTAAAAAAGTAAAAAGGTAAAAAAGTAAAAAGATAAAAACATATTGATTATGAAAGTAATGAAATTCGGCGGCACTTCTGTAGGCACGCCACAAAGAATGAAGGAAGTAACGCAGCTCGTCATCAAGTCGGGCGAGCCTGTTTTCGTCGTACTCTCGGCCATGTCGGGAACAACCAATTCACTGGTCGAAATCTCTGACTACCTCTACAAGAAGAACGCCGACGGCGCCAACGAGGTCATCAACCGTCTGGAGGCCAAGTACATGAAGCATGTCGAGGAACTCTACACCCAGGACGAGACGAAGCAGACCACACGCGACTTCCTGAAGGAGGAGTTCAACTTCCTCCGCTCGTTCACCAAGGAGATTTTCACGTCGTTCGAGGAGAAGGCCATCGTGGCCCAGGGCGAGATGATGTCTACCAACATGGTGGTGAACTACATGAAGGAGCAGGGCATCAAGGCCGTGCTGCTCAACGCCCTCGACTTCATGCGCACCGACAAGAACGCCGAGCCCGACCCCGTCTATATCAAGGAGAAGCTGCAGACCGTCATGCAGGAGAACGAGGGCCAGCAGGTCTACGTCACCCAGGGCTTCATCTGCCGCAATGCCTACGGCGAGGTCGACAACCTGCAGCGCGGCGGCTCCGACTACACCGCCTCGCTCATAGGAGCTGCTCTGAACGCCGAAGAAATTCAGATTTGGACCGACATCGACGGCATGCACAACAACGACCCGCGCGTGGTCGACAAGACGCAGCCCGTCCACCAGCTGCAGTTCGAAGAGGCTGCCGAGCTGGCCTACTTCGGAGCCAAGATTCTGCACCCGACGTGTGTGCAGCCCGCCAAGTACGCCGGCATCCCCGTCCGCCTGCTGAACACGATGGACCCCGATGCCGAGGGCACCACCATCTCCAACCAGACGGAGTACGGCAAGATCAAGGCCGTCGCCGCCAAGGACAACATCATCGCCATCAAGATCAAGTCGAGCCGCATGCTCCTGGCCACTGGCTTCCTGCGCAAGGTGTTCGAGATTTTCGAGTCCTACCAGACGCCCATCGATATGGTCTGCACCTCCGAGGTTGGTGTCTCTATGTCGATTGACAACTCGTCACACCTTGGCGAGATTGTCGACGAGCTGAAGAAGTACGGCACCGTCACCGTCGACACCGGCATGTGCATCATCTGCGTCGTCGGCGACCTCGACTGGTCGAACATCGGTTTCGAGACGCGCGTCATGGATGCCCTGAAGAACATCCCCGTGCGCATGATCAGCTACGGCGGTTCCAACTACAACATCTCGTTCCTCATCAAGGAGGAGGACAAGCGCCGCGCCCTGCAGAGCCTCAGCGACAACCTGTTTAATTCTTAATTCGACAGATGAAAGGTAAATTCCCCGTAGAGCGGTTCCAGCAAATCCAGACACCGTTCTACTACTACGACACAGAACTGCTCAGACAGACACTACGCGCCATCAACGCCGAGACCAGCCGCCACGAGGGATGGCACGTTCACTACGCCGTCAAGGCCAACGTCAACCCACGCCTGCTCACCATCATCCGTGAGGCAGGCCTGGGTGCCGATTGTGTCAGCGGCGGCGAGATTGAGGCCTGCGTCAAGGCTGGCTTCCCCGGCTCGAAGATTGTCTTCGCCGGCGTCGGCAAGGCCGACTGGGAAATCAACATCGGGCTCGACCGCGACATCTTCTGCTTCAACGTCGAGAGCATCCCCGAGCTCGAGGTCATCAACGAGCTGGCTGCCGCCAAGGGCAAGGTGGCCCGCGTGGCCTTCCGACTGAACCCCAACGTAGGTGCCCACACCCATGCCAACATCACCACCGGACTGGCCGAGAATAAGTTCGGCATCGCCATGCGCGACATGGTGCCCGTCATCGAGCACGCCAGCCAGCTGAAGAACGTCCAGGTCGTCGGACTCCACTTCCACATCGGCAGTCAGATTCTCGACATGGGCGACTTCCAGGCTCTCTGCAATCGCATCAACGAACTACAGGACGAGCTCGAGCGTCACCGCATCCGCGTGGAGCATATCAACGTCGGCGGTGGTCTCGGCGTCGACTACGAACACCCTAACCGTGTCTCTATCCCTGACTTCAAGGCCTACTTCGATACCTACGCCAAGAAGCTGAAGCTGCGCCCAGGCCAGACGCTCCACTTTGAGTTAGGCCGCGCCGTCGTCGCACAATGCGGCACGCTCCTCACGCGTACCTTATATATTAAAAAAGGAGCCGTCAAGCAGTTTGCCATCGTCGACGCTGGCTTCACCGACCTCATACGCCCTGCCCTCTATCAGGCCTACCATAAGATTGAGAATATTAGCAGCGACGAGCCGACAGAAGCCTACGACGTCGTCGGCCCCATCTGCGAGTCGACCGACGTCTTTGCCAAGCAGGTCGACCTCAATCGCACCAAGCGCGGCGACCTTCTGGCCATCCGCTCTGCCGGTGCCTACGGCGAGATTATGGCCTCGCAGTACAACTGCCGCCGACTGCCCCAGGCCTACACCAGCGACGAGTTCTAAATGGCTGTCATCGAGATAACATCCCTGTCGCATCCCGGCGTCGAGGTGTTCAGCACCTTGACCGAAGCACAGTTGCGCAACCGCCTTGAACCCGCCAAGGGCATCTTTATTGCCGAGAGCCCGAAGGTCATCCACGTGGCGCTCGATGCCGGCTACCAGCCTACTGCACTTCTATGCGAGCGTCGTCACATCGAGGGCGACGCTCGCAGCATCATTCAGCGCTGCGGCGATATTCCCGTCTACACTGGTGAGAGACAACTCCTCGAGCAGCTGACGGGCTACACCCTGACGCGCGGCGTGCTCTGCGCCATGCGCCGGCCGTCGCCACAGCCTGTTGCCGATGTTTGCAGCGATGCCCGCCGTGTGGTGGTCATCGACGGCGTGGTCGACACCACCAACATCGGCGCCATTTTCCGCTCGGCGGCCGCCCTGGGCATCGATGCCGTGCTGCTCACCCGCTCATCGTGCGACCCGCTCAACCGTCGTGCTGTGCGCGTCTCTATGGGCAGCGTCTTCCTTGTTCCCTGGACGTGGCTCGACACCCCCGTCAGCAGTCTCAACGACTTAGGATTCAAGACTGCCGCCATGGCCCTTACCGACGACAGCATTCCCCTCGATGCCCCTCAACTGAAGACCGTTCCCCGCCTGGCCATTATCATGGGCACCGAGGGCGACGGTCTCGCCCCAGCAACCATCCAAGCCGCTGACTACGTCGTACGCATCCCAATGTCTCATCATGTCGACTCCCTCAACGTCGCTGCCGCCTCAGCCGTCGCTTTCTGGGAACTTAGAGCGTGACGAGGGAAAGGGACAAAACGGGGACAAAGGGACAGGGACATTAAGGTTTTTATTTTTCCCATTCAAGGCATTAGAGCAAGTACACGATAGGCAAGGAAGGACAACCAAATTTGAACATCTAATTATAGTACTATATTATTT
>CAMHHO010000058.1:0-21037 GCA_946184965.1 uncultured Prevotellaceae bacterium
TCCCCTGAGTCAGGGGAGGTTAGGAGGGGTCTGAACGGCCGTGTGTCTTTTGCGCTTCTTCAGACCACCCCTAACCCCTCCTGACTCAGGAGGGGAATTTCGCAGCGGACAATTCCTCCCCTGAGTCAGGGGAGGTTAGGAGGGGTCTGAACATGCGTATCGCTTTTGCGCTTGTTCGGATCTATCTTATAGGCATCCAGTCGGGATTGGGCGCGTCGATGGGGGTGCCGAGCTGTTCTGTGAAGTGCTCGCAGTCGGCCTTGGTGGATTCTTTGCCGTTGATGTAGTAGCTCTCATCGGTGACTTCCTCGGCTTCGTCGTCGAAGATGTCCCAATTTGTCTCCTCCCAATAGCTATCGGCCAGCTTGCTATTCTTCACCACTTGCGCACCCTTACACGCCCTGCCTGGCGAGTAGTAGGCATCATAGGCGACGGCATTCTTGTAGTAGGTGAGGTCGGTGCATCCGTCGGCATAAGCCACGAGTTCCAGCTTACTGTCGTTCAGGACATAGATGGCGAGGTAGTTCTGGCCGGGAGCGCGTACCCACACCTCGTCTTGACCATCGCCATCGATGTCGTAGAGCGCATATTCCGAGAGTTCGAGGTCGCCGATGCCGTAGCGCAGTTCCGGGTTATCGCTCATCACGTCGAGATAGTCACTTATGTTGAAGGGGGCAGCGCCGGCCTGCTCGTCGTCGACGTTAGCGACTGGCTCCTGAGTGTTGGCATCGGTGGCCTGTCCCTGTGTCTGTTTCTGTTGGCAGCTCAAGGTGAGTACTGCCAGAACGAATGCAAATAATACTTTTTTCATGAATTTAGGGGCATTTGCTACACTTTTCGGTGGTACGAATTCTACGTGCGACGAACCAGGAGTACTACGTTCTCGACGTGGGGGGTATGCGGGAACATGTCGACGGGCTGGACGGCCATCACGCGGTAGTCTGCGTCAAGGTCGTGCAGGTCGCGGGCCTGGGTGGCGGGGTTGCACGACACGTAGACGATGCGCTGCGGGGCGGCCCTGAGGATGGTCTTCACCACGTCGGGATGCATGCCGGCACGCGGCGGGTCGGTGATGATGACGTCGGGCCGTCCGTGCTCCAGGATGAAGTCGTCGCTGAGCACGTCCTTCATGTCGCCGGCGTAGAACAGCGTGTTGCCGATGCCGTTGATGTCGGAGTTGACCTTCGCATCCTCGATGGCCTCGGGCACGTACTCGATGCCGATGACCTGGCGTGCCTGCCGGGCCACGAAGTTGGCGATGGTGCCGGTGCCGGTGTAGAGGTCGTAGACCAGTTCGCTGCCTGTCAGGGCAGCCAGTTCGCGCACGACGCTGTAGAGGTGGTAGGCCTGCTCGGTGTTCGTCTGGTAGAACGACTTCGGGCCGACCTTGAAGCGGAGGTCCTCCATCAGCTCGAAGATGTGGTCGGTGCCCTTGAAGGTGAGTATCTCCTGGTCGCCGATGGTGTCGTTGCACTTCTGATTATCGAGATAGAGTAACGACGTGATTTCCGGGAACTTATCGGCTATGTGCTGCAGGAGCGCTTGAGCCTCACGCTCGCCGCCTGTCTCATCGTAGTGGAACTGAATGATGACCATCAGCTCGCCGCTCTTCGAGTTGCGGAAGATGACGTCGCGCAGCAGTCCTACCTGTGCCCTGAGGTCGAAGAACGACAGTCCGCTACGGATGGCATAGTCGCGAATCTCGTTGCGAATGCGGTTCTGGACGTCGTCCATCAGCCAGCACTTCTCGATGGGCAGAATCTTGTCGAATGCCCCCGTGATGTGGAAACCGATGGCGGGCGTGTCCTTAGCTCCCTCCGAGGGGAGGCTTTCAATCTCCTCCTTCGTCAGCCATCGCTTGTTGGCGCAGCCGAAGTCGAGCTTGTTGCGGTACTCCTGCGTCCTGACGCTGCCGAGGATGGGGCGAAATTCGGGCAGCTCGACCTTGCCGATGCGCGTCAGCTGGTCGAAGACCTGCTGCTGCTTGAACTTGAGCTGCTCGTCGTAGGGCAGGTTCTGCCACTTACAGCCTCCGCAGGCACCGAAGTGCTGGCAGAAGGGCACGGCGCGAACCTTGCTCTTCTCGACGAAGCGCACCACCTCGCCCTCGGCAAACGAATGCTTCTTGCGCCGTATCTGGACGTCGCAGACGTCGCCCGGCACGCACCAGGGCACAAAGACCACCAGGTCGTTCCAGTGGAACAGGCACTTGCCCTCGGCGGCCACAGCCTCAATCCTGACGCTCTCGAGCAGCGGCAGTTCCTTCTTCTTTCTTGCCATAGCTCAAAAATGCTCAGATCTCAAAGTCAAGACAGCTGCGCTGCACGGTGTAGGGACGTACCTTCGTGTTGGCCACAGCCACGTGCTCGGGGTGCTGGGCATAGCCGCGCAGCGCCTCCTCCGACTCCAGCGTAGAGTCGAGCATTACGTCGGCGTTCGACGAGCTGAGTCGTCCGTCGATGTTTACCTTCACGTCAATCAGTCCGGGCACCTTGCCCACCAGTCCCTCGAGTCCGGCCTTGATTCCGGCCTTCACGGTCTGCTTCTCCTTCTCCGTCAGTTCGGGGTTCAGAGTCCAAAGAATAATGTGCTTTACCATATCAGTTTACTGTTTTACCTTTCGATTTGTTTGCAAAGTTACGAAAAATAGTTGAAACGTCGGCATAGTTCAGTAAAAACTACTGCAAAACTGTCGTTTTTTCCTGTCAGCCGAAGCGGCGCCTCATGTTTGCGAGGCGGCTCCTCGCCGTCATGAGGCGGCGGCAGAGAATAGCAGGCAGGCCCAGTCGCCGGCTTCTCTCTGCGAGACGAGGGCGAGGCCGAGCGACGCGGCGCGGTCGGTGAGCAGCGGAATGTCGGCGGTGTAGAAGCCGCTGAGGATGAGGTGGGCGCCGGGGGCCATCTTCTGTCGGAACATGGGCATGTCGGCCAGAAGGATGTTGCGGTTGATGTTTGCCATGACGATGTCGAACGTTCCCTCCACCTTATTTAATATAGTGGCGTCGCCCAGGAGCGGGGTTATTTCGACGCGGTTGATGACGGCGTTGTGGCGAGTGTTGTCAACACTCCACTCGTCGATGTCGTAGGCCACGCATTCGCGTGCGCCGAGCTTCATGGCCGTGATGCCGAGAATGCCGGTTCCGCTGCCGCAGTCGAGCACGCGCTGCCCTTGAAGGTTGAGGTCAAGGAGTGTTGCGCAGACCATGCGGGTGGTCTCGTGAGTACCCGTGCCGAAGGCCTGGCGGGCGTCAATCTCGATGGTGATGGTGGAGGGTGGAAGGTGGAGGGTTGAGGGAGGATAGTGACGACCGTCGTGGATAAGGATGGAAGGGCCCTCCACCTTCACCCCTCCACCTTCCACCAGAATAGGCTCGAAGCCCTGCTGCTCCCACTGCTCGTTCCAGTCGCGGTCCTCGGCTTCGCCGACGGTATAGCTGACGTTGACGCCTGGCATGGGGAACGTCTGGAGCAGGCTGTCGAGCAGGCTGCGGTCGAACATTGGCTGCTGGACGTAACCCTTTAAGCCGCAGTCGGTCTCCTCGAAAGTTTCAAAACCAGCTTCGCCGGCGAGCGCCGCCAGGAGGTCGGTGGCATCGCTGCTGAGGGGCAAAACGTTGAAATCTACTTCGTAATACTTCATAAGTTGTTAAAATTTGCCGCAAAATTACTAAAAATAGGGAAAAACCTATCACGTTTTAGGGTTTTTCCGTATATTTGCAGTGAAATTCGCAGTACTTTTGTACCGTGAAACCATAAAAACGAAGGAGAAAGATGAAAATGATGAAAAAGATTTTAGTTTCGCTCATTCTGGGGGCTTTGCCTCTGACCATGATGGCACAGGACGATGACATGTACTTCGTCCCGAGCAAGAAGAGTTCTGTGAGTACGACGACGGTGCGCAGCAGCGCCCGCCCGGCTCCGACATTCTATTCGGGTAGCAACCGCAGCGTGGACGAATACAACCGTCGCGGCGGCAGCTACTACCAGGTCGTGTCGAACGACTCCGTCGGCAACGACATCATCAGTTTCAACGGCGAGCTGGGCGTCTATCCCGACTCTGCAGCAACTGAGGATTTCGCGCTGACACGCGAGATGAGCCGCTGGGACGGCTACGAGCCCGACCCCAACGCCTATGCCGAAGGCTATCGTGACGGTCGTCGCGACTCGTGGAGTCTCTATAGCTGGCACTCTCCCTGGTTCTACTCAACGTACTATCCCTGGTACGACAGCTACTGGTATTGGCGTGACCCCTGGTACTATGGTGGCTGGTACGACCCTTGGTACTACGGCTGGTATGACCCCTGGTATTACGGCTATTACAGGCCCTACTACAGCTACTGGTATGGCGGCTACTACTATCCCCACTACTATGGTGGCGGCGTGGTCAGCTACAACGGTCCTACCGGTACCGAGCGTCACGGCCGTGTCAGTTATAATGGTCTGCGTGGCGCCAGCAACGGTCGCACGACGGCATACTCTACGGGCACGTTCGGCGGACGCGCTTTAGGCTCAGCAACGACTGGCCGCAGCGGCAGCTTCGGCGGCTCGCGCTCAGCATCGTCAGGCGTAACCCGCACGACGGCCACTGGTACCACAACGCGCCGTGTGTCATCGACGGCAGCAGGTAATTTCGGCGGTGCCCGTACTACGAGTTCACGCACTACGACGACAGCGCCAACGCGCTCGACGACTACCAGTTCGCCCAGCTATTCTGCACCTTCGGTGAGCAGGTCATCCTCGTCAGGCGGTTCGTTCGGCGGTGGTGGCAGCTTCGGTGGCAGCCGTTCGTCAGGCGGTGGCGGCGGCAGCCGTAGTGGCGGTGGCGGCAGCTTCGGCGGACGTCGGTAATTGAGAATTGATAATTGTGAATTGATAATTGGCATTGAAGA
Source organism: uncultured Prevotellaceae bacterium (assembly GCA_946184965.1). GTDB lineage: Bacteria > Bacteroidota > Bacteroidia > Bacteroidales > Bacteroidaceae > Prevotella. The sequence continues at coordinate 4,890 of CAMHHO010000058.1, forward strand.
TTATGAAAAGGATATATATTGCAATCATGGCCTTGGCGGCTGCAATGCCGTCATTGGCCCAGGAGACATACGAGAACATGAAGGTGGCTCAGGAGGACCTGAACGGAACGGCCCGCTACGTAGGTATGGGCGGTGCGCTGGAGGCCTTGGGTGCCGACATCTCGACCATCTCGACAAACCCCGCCGGCGTGGGACTGCTGCGCAAGTCGTCGGTTGCCATGTCGCTGGGACTGGTGAGCCAGGAGGAGGCCAAGGACTTCTCGCCCGGCAACAAGACGAACATGAGCTTCGATCAGGCAGGCTTCGTCTGGTCGGGCTTCGACAACGACGACTCGTGGCTGAACTTCAGCTTCAACTACCACAAGAGCCGTAATTTCGACTTTATCCTGTCAGCCGCCGACCGGCTGGGCAATGCGTCGCAGAACAAGCTGACCTATGCCAAGGCCAAGGCCGGACTGCTCTATGAGGTGGGTACAGGCGGCGTGCCCGACTTCGACCACAGCTATGCCTCGTGCAACCAGCTGGACGATATCTACGCCCGTAATCTGAACTACGATACAGGAGAGAACGTCTGGTACTACGACAATGCGCAGAGCTACACGATGGACCGCGCAAAGTACGGCTACATCGGCGAGTACGACCTGAACCTCAGCGGTGCCATCAGCAACCAAGTGTTTCTGGGTCTGACCGTGGGTATCCACGACGTCAACTACCGCCACTACAGCGAGTATTGTGAGCAGCTGGACGGTTTCAGCCTCAGAGTCTCTGACGACCGCAAGATTGACGGTACAGGCTTCGACGTGAAGGCCGGTGTCATTGTGCGCCCTGTCGAAACCTCGCCCTTCCGCATTGGTGCCTATATCCACACGCCGAAATGGTACAGCCTGACCACCCGCAACAGCACCTTCGTCAGCGACGGCGACTTGAACGTTGATGCCGGTGAGGCATACGATTATAAGCTTTACACACCCTGGCGCTTCGGACTGAGCCTTGGTCACACCATCGGCACGATGCTGGCCCTCGGTGCTACCTATGAGTACACCGACTACGGCTCAATCGACACCCGCTACATCACCGACTCCTATTACGACTGGTATGGCGACTACCACGACAACAGCTCGAGCGACGACGTCATGAACCGCCACACCGAGCAGACGCTGAAGGGCGTATCGACGCTGAAGCTGGGCGCCGAGCTGAAGCCCTCGCCCGAGATGGCCTTCCGCCTGGGCTACAACTACGTGTCGCCTGCCTACAATAAGGACGGCTTCAAGGATGGTTCGCTCGGCACCGACGGCTCCTACTACAGCTCGGCTACCGACTATACTAACTGGGATGCCACCCACCGCATTACCTGCGGCTTCGGCTATCAGCTTGAGAATGTCAATCTGTCGCTTGCCTATCAGTACCAGACGACGAAGGGTGACTTCTATCCCTTCATGAACTATGTGGACAATGAGTATGCTGATGACGACAACCTCTGCAACCCCGTTAAGGTGAACAACAAGCGCCACCAGCTGCTCTTCACGCTCGGCTATACTTTCTAAACAAATACTAAACAATCGCGATTATGAAGAAAAAGTTTATCTGCGCCGTTTGTGGTTATATCTACGAAGGCGATGCTGCTCCCGAGAAGTGCCCAATCTGTAAGGCTCCTGCCTCGAAGTTCTCAGAACTGAAGGACGATGCCGACATGACCTATGCCACCGTCCACAAGATTGGCGACGGCAAGCCCGAGGGCGTCAGCGAGGAGATGATTCAGGACCTGCGCAACCACTTCAACGGTGAGTGCGGCGAGGTAGGTATGTATCTGGCTATGGCCCGTCAGGCCGACCGTGAGGGCTATCCCGAGATTGCCGAGGCCTTCAAGCGCTATGCCTTCGAAGAGGCCGACCATGCCAGCCGCTTTGCCGAGCTGCTCGGCGAGTGTGTCTGGGACACGAAGACCAATCTGGAGAAGCGCGCTGCAGCTGAGGCCGGTGCCTGCGAGGACAAGTTCCGCATTGCCAAGAACGCCAAGGCTGCTGGCTTCGATGCCATCCACGACACCGTCCACGAGATGGCTAAGGACGAGGCCCGCCACGGTGCCGGTTTCGCCGGACTGCTGAAGCGCTATTTCGGTAAGTAATGACTGCTGATGAAGCGGCCCAGGGCATTGTCCTTGTTACGGATGGCCGCCTCATTGATGCGCCGTGTCAGAGTGGTGTATAGCTGCTCTGATGCGGCGTAAGTCTTTTGTGGACTGATGCTGTCGGCCGTGAAGAGTGTGCGTAGGTGGCCGTCGTACTTGGCAACGGTGTCGTTGAGTGCCTGCCACGCGTTGTTGACCTTGGTTCCCGAAACGCGGGAACAGCCCTTCTCTGTCGACAGCTCCACATAGGCGTTGCCCGGACAGGCAAAGAAGTAGAGGGCGGGAGTCGTTGCTCCTGAAGGGATGAGGCAAAGCAGCTGGTCGCTGGCCGGAGCATCGTAGGCAAAGCGCCCGTCGCTCACCACCAATGAGTCGAGCACACGATGAGCTCCTTCAGCTTCAGCCAGATAGACCACGGTACCATCTTCGAATCCGTGCGCCTCACCTTTTATATAATATGTATCGGACTGGCAGGCGGCAAATAATGATGTCGCCAATGCCAGTCCGATGAACTTTCTGCTCCTCAACGTCTATACAATGTAGAGGTCGCTGATGCTCTTGTTGTCGATGACGCGGCGAATGGCCTCGGCAAACATGTCTGCCACGGAGAGCTGCTTCACCTTGGCACAGCGCTGGGTGTAGGGAATAGAGTCGGTGAAGACAATCTCCTCGAGCGCCGACTCCTGCACACGGTCGCTGGCAGGGCCGCTCATCACGCAGTGGGAGGCGCAGGCACGCACCGTCTTGGCGCCCGACTCCTTCATCAGGTCGGCAGCCTTGGTGATGGTGCCGGCGGTGTCGACCATATCGTCGATGATGACCACGTTCTTGCCCTCGACGTCGCCGATAATCTGCATCGTGGCCACGACGTTGGCACGGGCGCGCGTCTTGTTGCACAGCACCAGCGGGCAGCCGAAGAACTTGGCGTAGGTGTTGGCACGCTTCGAGCCGCCCACGTCGGGCGATGCAATGACCATGTCCTCAAGCTGCAGGCTCTTCAGATAGGGCATGATGACGCCCGAGGCATAGAGATGGTCGACGGGAACGTCGAAGAAGCCCTGAATCTGGTCGGCATGCAGGTCCATCGTGATAACGCGGTCTACACCAGCCACACTCAGCAGGTCGGCCACCAGCTTGGCGCCTATCGAGACGCGTGGCTTGTCCTTGCGGTCCTGACGTGCCCACCCGAAGTAGGGGATGACGGCGTTGATGGTACGTGCCGAGGCGCGCTTGGCGGCATCGATCATCAGGAGCAGCTCCATCAGGTTGTCGCTGTTGGGGAAGGTGCTCTGTACCAGGAAGATGTCGCGACCGCGGATAGACTCCTCGTAGCTGACGGCAAACTCTCCGTCAGAGAACTTGGTGATTTGAAGTTGGCCTAACGGGCAACCTAAGCTTTGGCAGATTCTCTCTGCCAGATATCTCGTGGCAGTACCCGAGAAGACCATGTAGCTGTTTTCCATATTCGTATATTGTGTTTTAGCTTACTGCTTTGCGTAATTTCTCGAAGTGGCTGATGAGTTCCTTGTAGTCGAGCCCGCCCAGAATGTCGAAGCGGTTCCAGAGGTCGCCGCAGATAACGACACCGCCGAAGCCCAGCTCCTTGGCCAGGCTGACGTTGCCAAGGTTCATGCCGCCCATCGCGTAGACGCGCTTGTCGATGAGTCCGCGCCGCGAAGCCTCCTTCAGCTCGTCCATCGTCAGCGTCGACTTGTCGGCAGGATTGCTCTGGCTGTCAAACAAGGTCTTCAGGAAGACGTAGTTGGAGCGTTTCTTGACTTCCTTCAGCTCATCGATGCGCTTGCAGGTACGGCTGATGTTGCCCCTGTAGCCTTGGGGCGGCATTGTCTGGGTATCGTTGATGTGAATGCCTCTTAGATTGAATTCCTCTTTCAGGTAGAAATGGTCGTGAACGGTGATGCGGCCATAGTAGCTGTCGGGCAGCAGCGTCAGCAGCCGTTCCGAGAAAACGGGCTCCGACCCCGGCTTGTATAGGTGCAGGTTGTCGAGCCCTGCTTCAAAGAGCGTGGTCAGTATCTTGTCCTCTTCCACGAAGAACGTGGATTTAGTCATGATGATGAGCTTCATGCGCTATTTCGTTTTCCAACTGCAAAGGTAGGCATTTTTTGGATAATTAGCAAATAATTACCCATCATTTTTTCTTAATTGAAGAAATTCCATGAAACGCCGAGGTGCATCACCATGTTGTTCATGGGGTAGTGGGGCGTCAGGAACTGCTGCTTGTTGCCCAGATTGCCCACCACGTTGTTCCACATAATGAAGAAACGTGCACGCTTCAAATGAAGGTTGGCATAGACGTTGACGAAGGGATAGTTGCCCAACGTCTTGCGGCTGTCGGGGTTCTCCTGAACAGCAAACTGGTTGAGCTGCGGACAGAAGTCAGGCACCTCGTACTCGGTGAAGAACGTGGCGTTGCCGCCCAGCTCCACCGACAGCACCTTGGCAATTTTGAAATTCAGGTAGAGGTTCGAGAAGATGTTGACCATCGGCACGGGCAGCACTTCCTTGTTCGAACTGTTCTGGTAGGTGACGATGTTCTCCCAGTTGAGTATGCCGAGTCTTAAGTGCTGCTGCAGCTGGGCCGTCAGCAGGTTGATGTTGCCGTTATGCTGTGTGACGTTGGCCGAGAGGTATTTGCGCACGTCGTTCTCGCCGATGACGTAGTTCATGCCGAAGTACGTGTAGTTCTGAATCTCCTCGACAGCCAGGCGCAGGGTGGTCTTGGTCTTGCGGTAGCTGAAGATTCCCTCAACGCGTGTGCGCGTCTCCTTTGACATGTCGCCGTTGTTCCACCAGAAGTGCTTGGAGTGGTACTGCCGCTGGTAGAAGGTGGGGTTGAGACGGTAGAAGTGGGCGTGAGCGGCCAGAGTGAGCGTGTCGCCGAAGAGGCGGAAGTTCAGGTCGGTGTTGAAGTCGAGCTTCATTTGTCCGGCGTCTTCGCCTATCATCCAGAGCTCGCCCATAGCGTTGTAGTGCAGCGTACGTCCCTGACTCTTGATGAGTTGTCCGCCGATGCTTATGTTGTTCTCACGTACTTTCTGCATGACGGGCAGACCCTCTATCGAATCGTCCATCTCGAAGTTGCGCAATTCGTGGGTGGCAAAGACCTTCAATCCGGCCTTGGCCCATTTGTTGAAGCCCTCGAGCAGCGCCAAAGCCAATGTGTTCTTGATCTGTAGGTGCTTGGTCTGGTCGAAGAGTGAGTCCTGACTGCCCGATTTGTCTCTCAGGAAATAGGTGTTGGCGTAATAGTCGTTGGCCGACCCGTAAGCCTGGTAGATACGGTCGTAGTTGTTCAGCTCCAGCGTATGGATGATGCTCGTCACGGGCACGAAGTCGGTCTTCATCATGGAGTCAACCGGCTCGTTTGCCACCACGTCAATCGACAGTTGCAGGCTGTCGGCCATCAGTTCATCCTCCTTCTCCCTCTCCTTCTTCGACTCCTGAGCAAACTGCCTAGCCTTGATTTCCGCGTCGGTCATCTTCGTCTTGTGATAGAAACCAATGCAGTAGCGGTGGCTCAGGAAGATGTGCTGGTGGTCGTTGCGGTTCCAGTTCTGCCAGAGTACGGTGGGAATCTCGTTCTCGTTGTAGCTCTGCTCGAACGACTCAGGGTGGGTGATGTAGTTGTCGTTGGTGATACCGCCGTTCTCGGAAGTCTTCTGGTGGTAGAGCGAGGCCATGATGTGGGCCTTGTACTGGTCGCCGAGATAAGAGGCGTAGAGCGTTGTGCCGAAATGCGATGTAGCCTGGTCGCTGAAGTAGCCCCTGGCGTAAGCGTAGTCGATGTCGGCCCCCAGTCCTGTCCGCTTGCCGGCATTGACGGCAAACTTGGCGCGCAAGTGGTCCTCGCCGTTCGTCTTGTCACCGCAGTTGTCGTAAGTCAGGTTGGTAATTGGCGACAGCGTGTTGGTATAGTGTAGCTTGTCGGGAGCGTTGAAGAAGAAGTCGTATGGCTCGGTGAAGATAAACTGCTCACCCACAGGACGGTCGATGACGATACGGTTCAGTCGCGCGGTATAGTTGCTGCCAAGCGTGTTGTAGTCGCCGTACTTGCCCGTTGTCAGCGTCGTATTCGGAAAGAGGTGGGGTAGGGTGTCGACCTCGGCAGGACGAATGTCGCCGAACTTACGGTCGATGGTCCAGACGTAGATGCCCTTCGGAACCTCCTTGTTCTGCCGCGTGGTGTCGTTGTTGTGCGGGTTGAAGTTGCGGTTCTCATCGAATTGTGTGATATTGCCTTCGTCGTCTATATACTCCTGAGCGCTGACAGGTACAAGTCCGGCCAGCAGAAACAGGGTAAACAGGTATTTCCTCATACTATAGCTTTGCTATTCTAAGTGTCAGTTCCACAAATTTCAGCACGCCAGCGCCAATCATGATGTAGATGGCTGTGTTGTGGTCGCCCCACGTGAACCAGGCCATGCCCACAATAGCACCAAGGATGAACAGCACGTTCAGCCATTGGCGCAGCTGGCGCGTGTGGCCCGTGTCCTCAAAGGGCTCCAGATTGTGGTACCTACTCATTTCAGCAACTCGGCAAACTTGTTGAACAGATAGTCCTTGCGGTCGATGGTCTTGCGGCGGAACTTACCCGAGACGCGCGACAGCTTGGCCTTGCTCTTCGTCAGGCCCTCCTCGTCGGTAATCCACTCCTCGGCCTTCAGCGTCTGCGGGTCGCGCTCCTCTTCATAAAGGTAGTAAATGCGCGTCATCGTGATGTCGGCCTTGCCGTCCTTGCAGTCGGCAATGAGGTTGTAGAACAGCCGTGTACGGTCGAGCACCAGCGCTGTCGACTTGAAGACGAGCCACTCCTGGTAGCTGCCTATTATCTGGTGGTTCAGCGAGTCGTCGAGCACGATGCGGCTCTGCTCGAACTGTCCCGGCTCAGTCGTCATCTTTTTCATGTACTTCCTGACGATGTCGGCCACTTGGTCAGCCGTCTTACCCGGCGCTTCTATGGTCGTCTTGAACGTCACCTTGCCGTCGACGACGGGCACGGCTCCCACCAGATACTTAGCGTCGCTGTTGTTTGCCTGTGTGGGCATTTCCCATGTGTTCTGTGCTGATGCGGCCATCGGCAGGCACATCATCATTGCGAATATCAGTTTCTTCATTTCTTTCCTTTTTTGTTTTAACCGTGCAAAATTACTGCATTTCTTTCTTACTGCCAAGAAAATAGCCTTAAAGTTTCCAAAATGCCATTAAAAGAAAGCCTCACTTCAGTTCCAGCTCCTGCTGCAGACGAATGATTTCGTCGCGATACTGGGCGGCTTGGAGGAAATCGAGCTTCTTGGCGGCCTCCTTCATCAGACGGGTGGTCTCGGCAATGCTCTTTTCGAGCTGCTGGCGCGTCATGCGGCTGATAATGGGGTCGGCAGCAACAGCAATGTCGGTGCCTGTAGTGAAGGTAGCGCGCTGTAGTTCGCGTACGTCGGGCGGCAGTTCCTCACGTCGTAAGGCGCTCTGTGTGATGCTTTTAACAATCTGAGTCGGTGTGATGTTGTGGGCCGCGTTGTAGGCCAGCTGCTTGGTTCGGCGGCGGTTGGTCTCGTCGATGGTGAGCTGCATCGACTGGGTGATGGTGTCGGCATACATGATGACGCGGCCGTTGACGTTTCGGGCGGCGCGGCCTGCGGTCTGCGTCAGCGAGCGGTGTGAGCGGAGGAATCCTTCCTTGTCGGCATCGAGGATGGCCACGAGCGACACTTCGGGCAGGTCGAGGCCCTCGCGCAGCAGATTGACGCCGACGAGGACGTCGTAGATGCCGCGTCGCAGGTCGTCGAGTATCTTCACGCGGTCGAGTGTCGATACGTCGGAGTGAATGTAAGCTGTCTGCACACCGTGACCTAAGAGATACTCCGTCAGCTCCTCGGCCATGCGCTTGGTGAGCGTCGTGACAAGCACGCGCTCGTGGCGCTCGCTGCGCTGCCGAATCTCCTCCATCAGGTCGTCAATCTGGTTCTCGGTCGGGCGCACGTCAATCTCGGGGTCGAGCAGACCGGTGGGGCGGATGACCTGTTCAACGACCACGCCCTCAGCCTCTTGCAGCTCAAAGTCGGCAGGAGTGGCCGAGACGTAGATGACCTGGTGGACCATTTGCTGGAATTCGTCGAATGTCAGGGGGCGGTTGTCGAAGGCGGCAGGCAGTCGGAAACCGTACTCTACGAGGTTGCGCTTGCGCGAGCGGTCGCCGCCGTACATGGCTCCAATCTGGGGGACTGAGACGTGGCTCTCGTCGACAATAAGCAGAAAATCGTTGGGGAAGAAGTCGAGCAGACAATAGGGGCGCTCGCCAGCCTGACGGCCGTCGAAGTAGCGCGAGTAGTTCTCGATGCCCGAGCAGTGCCCCAGCTCCTTAATCATCTCCATGTCGTACTCTACGCGCTCTTTAATGCGCTGAGCCTTAATGGGGTCGCCAATTCCGTTAAAGTAATCTACTTGGGCCATCAGGTCGTCTTGAATCTGGCGAATAGCGATGTTTGTCTGCTCCTGTGACGTCGTGAAGAGGTTAGCCGGATAGAGCTTGTACTCGTCGAACGAAGCCATCTGGGTAAAGGTAACGGAGTCGAGCTCCTGCAGCTGGTCAATCTCGTCGTCCCAGAAGGTGACGCGCAGCACCACTTCGCTGTAGGCCATGGCTATGTCGACAGTGTCGCCGCGTACGCGGAAGTTGCCGCGCTGAAGGTCGATGTCGTTGCGTACGTAGAGGGCCCCGACCAGCCGGCGCAGCAGCGCATTGCGGTCGAGCCGCTGCCCGCAATGCAATTCAATGACATTCTCCTGAAGAGCCACCGGACTGCCCATACCGTAGATACAGCTGACGCTGGAGACGACGATAACGTCCTTGCGGCCTGACAGCAGGCTCGAAACGGCCGACAGGCGCAGGCGGTCAATCTCGTCGTTGATGGCGAGGTCTTTTTCTATATAGGTGTCGGTCGAGGGCAGATAGGCTTCGGGCTGGTAGTAGTCGTAGTAGCTGACGTAATACTCGACGGCATTGTCGGGGAAGAATCCGCGCATCTCCTCGTAGAGCTGTGCCGCCAGCGTCTTGTTGTGGCTCAGAATGAGCGTGGGCTTGTCGGCATTGGCAATGACATTAGCAACCGTAAAGGTCTTGCCCGAGCCGGTGACGCCGAGCAGAACCTGCGAGCGGTCGCCTCGTCGCAAACCCTCGGTCAACTGACTGATAGCCTCGGGCTGGTCGCCCGTCGGCTGATATTGTGATGTAAGTTTAAAAGCTGCCATACGGGGTGCAAAGATACATCAAAAAGGGCACATTCGGGCACCGTAAGTGCAAAAAATCTTCAATTTGCGCCGTAAAAGCTGCAATTTTCTCTAATTCGCTTTGTAATTCGGTGGAAAAGCAGTAATTTTGCACCTTAAATGAGAAGAAACGTATTTATTTTAGCCTGCGCGGCACTCCTGATGACGGGTTGTGCGGGCGAATTTAACAGGGTATATAAGTCGACGGACTACGACTACCGCTACGAGTATGCCAAGCAGTGTTTTGCCGAGGGCCGCTATGTGCATGCCGTCAATCTGCTGCAGGAACTTGTAACGGCATTGAAGGGTGGTGACAACGCTCAGGAGAGCCTCTATATGCTCGGGATGGCACAATACATGAGTCGCGACTACGAGAGTGCCTCGCAGACCTTTAAGAAATATGGTTCGTCGTACCCCAAGGGCATGTATGCTGAGAAGGCGTCGTTCTACGTCGGCGAGTCGCTCTACGAGAGTGCTCCCGAGCCGCGCCTCGACCAGACGCCCACCATCGGCGCCATTAACGCCTACCAGCAGTTCCTTGATCAGTTTCCCGAATCCAGCCTGCGTGAAAATGCCCAGAAGAAACTCTTCGAACTGCAGGACAAGCTGATTATGAAGGAATATCTCTCAGCCAAGCTCTATTACAACCTCGGCGGATACTTCGGCAACATCAATGCCAACAACGAGAGCAATTACACGGCTTGCATCATCACAGCCGAGAATGCCCTGAAAACATACCCCTTCACAGACTTGCGCGAGGATTTCTCGATGCTCATCACGAAGAGTAAGTTCCAGCTGGCCGAGAACAGTTCCGACGAGAAGCGGCTGGAGCGCTACCGCGATGCTGAGGACGAGTGCTACGGATTCCTGAACGAATTCCCTGAGTCGAAGGAGAAGAGCACCATTGAACGCTACATTGCCAAATGCAAGAAGGTAACCAAGGATTAGTTAAATCGTCAATAGAAAATATCGTAAATCGTAAATAACAAGATGGATTACAAGAAATCAAAAGCCCCGGTAAACACCGTTACCCGCAACGTCATGGACCTGTGCAAGGACACAGGCAACATCTACGAGAGTGTGGCCATCATCGCCAAGCGCGCCAACCAGATTTCAATGCAGATTAAGGATGACCTCAGCAAGAAGTTAGCTGAGTTTGCCAGCTACAACGACTCGTTAGAGGAGGTCTTCGAGAACCGCGAACAGATTGAGATTTCGCGCTACTACGAGAAGCTGCCCAAGCCCAGTCTGCTGGCTACTCAGGAGTTCATTGACAATCAGGTGTACTGGCGCGACCCGCAGAAAGAGCAGCAACAGCAGCGTGAGAAGGAGCTGGAAGCAGCAGAAGCATAGGCAAGTAGCAGTAGAATTGTTATGATACAACGCAAACAGACCCTCTTTCTGCTGCTGGCAGCCATTTTGGTATTAGTGTGCTTCTTCCTGCGACTGTTCCACTGGATTGACATCGTGCTGGTGGTATCGGCAGTCCTATCTGCCTATACCATTTTCCAGTACCGCCGCCGCATCCCGCAGGCCCGCCTTTGTCTGGCAGGATTATTCATACTCCTTGCGTGGTACATCGGCGTAGCCGTGCTCGAGGGCGAGGCCAGCCTTGTGGAGTCGCTGCCTATGGTTGCCGTCATCCTGATATTCCTGGCCCGCAAGGGCATACTTGACGACGAGAAGCTCGTCCGAGCCGCCGACAGAATAAGATAACCCTCAAACACAATACTTATGAAAAGAATCCTCATTTCCTTCATTGCCTTGGCGATGACGGCAGTTAGTGTATTGGCTGGGCAGAAGCTCAGCCTGAACGACGTCGTGGGCGGCACGTTCCGCAGCGAGTCGATGACGGCTGTGACGCCACTGGCCGATGGTGAGACTTACGCCCAGATCAGCGACGACGGCAGGCGCATTGTCAGCTATTCGTTCCGCACGGGCAAGCAGACGGCTGTGCTCTTCGACGCCGAGACAGCCCGTGGGCCGAAGGTCGGTCGTGTCGACGGCTACATCATGAGTCCCGACGGCAAGCGCATACTCATCCAGACGCAGACGAAGCCCATCTACCGCCGCTCGTTCACCGCCACCTATTATATATATATGATCCAGAACAACAAGCTGGAGCCGCTCAGCGACGGCGGTCCTCAGCAGACGCCCGTCTTTTCGCCCGACGGCAATGTCATCGCCTTCGTGCGCGACAATAACATCCATCTGGTCAAGCTGCTCTACGACAATGCCGAGAGTCAGATTACCAAGGACGGGAAGTTCAACGAGGTCATCAACGGCATTCCCGACTGGGTCTATGAGGAGGAGTTCAGCTATAATTCGGCGCTCGTCTTTTCGGCCAACTCCGAGCAGGTTGTGTGGGTGCGCTTCGACGAGAGTCAGGTCAGGCAGTACTCTATGCAGCTGTTCAAGGGCATGGCTCCTGAGCGCGAGGAGTATCGCGAATATCCCGGTTTCTACACCTACAAGTACCCCGTGGCCGGCGAGCAGAACTCTAAGGTCTGCGTCATGTCGTATGACATCAAGAGCCACCAGACGCGCAAGATGGACCTGCCGCTCGACGCCGACGGCTATATCCCCCGCATCAAGGCTACCAGCGACCCCACGAAGGTGGCCGTGTTCACCATGAACCGCCATCAGGACTGCCTGCGCATCTATATGTGCAACCCGCTCTCGACGCTCTGCCAGCTCGTGGTCGAGGACAAGGTCGACAAGTACATCAAGGAGGACGTGCTGGCTCAGACGCTGATTACCGACAAGCACATTGTGCTGACCAGCGAGCGTGACGGCTATAACCACATCTACGTCTACAACCTCAACGGCCAGCTGATGCGCAGCGTGGGCGACCTGGAGAAGCCCGGTCAGCGGCTCGGCGGTGTCGCTCATACCATCGTCACCGACGTCTACGGCTACGACGAGCAGACAGGCGACGTCTACTTTGCTGCTCTTAACGGCGACCCCACCGAGCAGAAGGTATTCGTTTCCCACAGCAACGGCAAGACCGACTGCCTGACGCCGAAGCAGGGCTGGAACTCGGCCATCTTCTCGAAGGGCTTCAAGTACTTCGTCCACACATGGTCAGACATCAACAATCCGGCCGTCTACTCGCTCTGCAGCAATCAGGGCAAGACGCTCACCACGCTCATCGACAACAAGGCGCTGGCCGACAAATACGCCTCTTACGACATGGGCACGAAGGAGTTCTTCGTATTCACCACGCCCGAGACCAAGCTCATCGGCTGGATGGTGAAGCCCAAAGACTTTAACCCGCAGCAGAAGTACCCCGTCATCATGTACCAGTATGGCGGTCCCGGTGCCCAGCAGGTACAGAACAAGTGGGGCATCGGCATGAGCGGCAACGGTGCCGTCATGGAGCAGCTCATGGCCCAGCAGGGCTATATCGTGGTCTGTGTCGACAATCGCGGCACGGGCGGACGTGGCGCTGAGTTCGAGAAGTGTACCTACCTGCGGCTCGGCGAGCTCGAGGCGCGCGACCAGGTGGAGACCGCTCTGTGGCTCGGTCAGCAGCCGTATGTCGACAAGGACCGCATCGCCATCTGGGGCTGGTCGTATGGTGGCTGGAACACGCTGATGTCGATGTCCGAAGGCCGTCCCGTCTTCCGCTGCGGCATTGCCATTGCACCGCCAACGTGCTGGCGCTACTACGACACCGTCTATACCGAGCGCTACATGCGCACGCCCAACGAGAACAAGCAGGGCTACGACGAGGTGAACCCCATTGCCCGTGCCTCGAAGCTCAGCGGCGCGCTGCTGCTCTGTCACGGACTGGCCGACGACAACGTACACTACCGCAACACAGCTGAGTACGTCGAAGCGCTCGTGCAGGCCGACAAGGACTTCCGACAGCTCGTCTACACCAACCGTAATCACAGCATCTACGGCGGCAACACGCGCAACCACCTGTTCCGCCAGTGCCTGAACTTCTTTAATACCGAACTGAAATGAACAGACTGCTCCTTTCACTTTTCACTTTTCACTTCTCACTTCTCACTACTACAGCCCAGTCGCTGACTGTTGAAGTGAAGAACCCCACAGCCGACTTCCGCCATGAGGTGGTGGCCATACCAACTGCTGACGTGCTTCCCACCTTCCACATAGCTGGCCACGACGTTCCCTTCCGCGTGCTCGAAGGAGCCGCCCTCGACGTGCCCTATCAGCTCACCCACGACGGCCAGCTGCTCATCGAGGCTGCCGTCCGTCCGCATGGTACGGCGCGTTTCGTCATCGTGCCCGGCCAGCCGCCTAAGTTCCAGACCGTCTGTCACGGTGCCCTCCATCCTGAGCGCAAGGATGACTTTGCCTGGGAGAACGACCGCGGCGCCTATCGCGTCTACGGCCCAGCCCTGGGTCGCACAGGCGAGCGCTCCTACGGTATCGACGTGTGGACGAAGAACACGCCTGAGCTGGTTGTCGACGACCGCTACTATATCGAGGACGTGGTGATGATGCCGCGCGTCGACTCCCTGCGGCGCGTCAACCGTCAGCGCGGTGACTCGCTCTACCGCATCAACAGCTACCACCACGACCACGGGCGCGGGCTCGACCCCTACAAGGTGGGTGCAACCTTAGGCTGCGGCGCTCCGGCTCTGATGGTCGGCGACAGCATCGTGATGCCCTACGTCTTCAACCGCTATGAGATTCTCGACGACGGTCCGCTGCGCTTCACCGTCCATCTGGTGCAGAACAAGACGCAGGTCGACGGCTGCGAGGTTGAGGAGCACCGCATCATTCAGCTCGACAAGCAGTCGAACTTCAACCGCATGACCGTCTGGTATGAGGGGCTCGACCATGCCGTCAGCTTCTGTTCGGGTGTCGTCATTCAGCGCGAAGCTCCTGAGCCCGTCGTCCTCGGCCAAAACTACGTCTACTACACCGACCCCACCGACCAGCCCCGCGTCCACCAGGCGCCGCTCTATGTTGCCGCCCTCTTCCCCAACGGCACCGTCGAGACACGCCGCCATCGCGGTCATGCCCTCGGTATACTCAGCGACTATCGTGGCGACCGCTACACCTACTATTTCGGCTCTGCCTGGTCGAAGTACGACGTCCGCACGCCGCAGGAGTGGCAGGCTCGCATAGAGTGGTTCCTCCGCGGACTCGCCGCTCCGCTTGAAGTGAGTGTTCACTAAAAGCGATGACACCGCTGACGATGACACCGATGACACCGGCCTATTTATTTCCATCGATAGACCGAAATAGTAGTCATTATATATATTATTATATATAATAATATATATAATGCTCTGCAAATAGCAATTGCCGGCCACGAACATAGAAAAATAAATGCCCTCGCTGTCAGCGGTGTCATCGTCATCGTCATCGCTTCCGAGGTGCCGCCCGCCACATACACACAATAAATATAAATACCCTCGCTGTCATCGGTGTCATCGGTGTCATCGCCTGCCGCTATTTACGTATATGCCTATATATCAGCATGTTGCATGAAAAGTACTGCCAATCGATGACGATGACACCGCTGACAGCAAGGTATATTTATTCTTTAGCAGCCCCCGCCCGCCCCGAACCAGGCATTTTAGTGCGGCTAAGTTTGCCAATTAGTGCGGCTAAGTGTATGGTTTAGTCGGAGCAATCTGATAGATAATCGGGGGGACTGTTTTTTGATTCTTCCCCGCAATAAATGCCGGTGTAAGCCGTTAATTATTTGAGAACTTTCGCTGTGATTCATCATAAACAACAATGAATAAGAAAATCAAGAAAGGCTGTGGCTACCTGTTCGGAGCTGTACTGCTATTACTCGTCATAGGGGCTGTAACCCTGTATGTGCTTAAACCAAAGTGGCATGATGATTACGGCCAACGCTTTACCGACATCGCTTATGGGAGCCGTGAGCACAACACCTACGATTTGTATCTGCCCGTCGATGCAGCCTCGAAGGATAGTCTGGCACTCATTCTGTATGTGCACGGCGGTTCGTGGATAGGCGGCGACAAGAATGAGCATCATGGCGACTGTTACAAATGGGTGCAAAAGGGATATGCCACTGCCACCATGAACTACAGTCTGCTGAATGAAGGAGGCGTCTCGCTTCTTACCATGCTTGAAGAAATCGACGCCTGCATACGGCATATTGAACAGTTCGCAGCCGGTAAGGGAGTTCATATACGGCAGATGGCTATCGGTGGAACGTCGGCTGGTGGCCATCTGGCCATGATGTATGCCTACGGCCATTCGCATCCGCTTCCGATACGCTTTGCAGCCATCAAGGTCGGACCTGCCGATTTTCGCATTCTGTTCCCATACAACGGCGATGCCAAGACGGAGGAGGTAGAGAATTTCGTGTTCAGTTGCACGGGAGAACACATTGACGGCTCTGCCCTCACGCGCGAACAACTCGACAGCATCAAGCTAAAGGCCTCGCCCGTATTCTATATCAACGATTCTACGGCCCTGCCTTCTATCTTTGCTTATGGCGAGAAAGACTGGCTGGTCAAGCCTGACCACTATCGTTCTCTTCAGGAAAAGTACGACAGTCTGGGCAAGCCATACGATCTCATTGTGTTTCCGAATTCAGGACATACCTTGATGAACGACAAAGAATGTAACGAGAAGTATGACAGCACAATGAGCGCATACTGTAAGAAGTATTTCGATGCTCACAGTTCTGAGCCCTTGTGAGTTACAGGTGCGCAAAGCTGCAAAGAAAAGTTAAATACATGGCCGTTCTCATCTTAAAAAAATGAAAAAG
>CAMHHO010000059.1:0-20950 GCA_946184965.1 uncultured Prevotellaceae bacterium
GAGCACCTGACTCTTAATCAGGGTGTCCAGGGTTCGAGCCCCTGCGGGTGTACAACATCAGAAGGTTGCCGATATGGCTCAGTTGGTAGAGCAACGCATTCGTAATGCGTGGGTCCCCGGTTCGAGTCCGGGTATCGGCTCAAACAATCAGAAAACTTTTTAAGCGGGATTAGCACATCGGTAGTGCACGGGCTTCCCAAGCCTGGGAGGCGGGTTCGATTCCCGTATCCCGCTCTTTTTGTCGGCCTACGTCAGACATAGGTGTGCGTATGGGCACGTCTTGCAGAGGCTGTTGTCGGCCGTTGGGACAAAGGGTTGTGAGGGGTCGAAAATCTCGTTTACTTTCTCCATGAACAGTTTGACGAAGCGGTCGCCGTCGGGTGTGGCCACGTCGTCGATGTAGTCGTTGCCGAGCTTCAGGACGGGGTTGTAGTCGTCGGTGCCCGCGTGCTGGATGAAGAGCAGGGCGGGGGCTACGGGGAGCGGCTGCGAGGGCTGCGAGGGCGCAGCAGCACAGCGGACGTGCTGACTCTTGCTGACGATGCGGGCGTAGAGGAGCGTCTGGAGGTAATAGTCGGTGTGGTCGGCAAGCTTGGCGGGGTCGAAGATGTCGTCGATAGTCTTGATGGCTTTCAGCCGGCGGGCGCTGGTCTTGTAGTCGATGACGCGTATCTGCTCGCCGTCGCCGAAGCTGATGCGGTCGAGGCGGTCGACGCGCCCGCCGGCCTTGACGGTCATGCCGGCGGAGGGTACGGGCAGCGACTGGGCAACGTCGTGCTCGAGCTCGAGGATGGTGAAGGGTGCAAGCCGGCGGTCGACCTCGACAAGCTGTCGCAGGTAGTGGATGATGACCTCGCGGTTGATGACGGCCATGCCGCCCTGGGGCACGTCGCCGTCAAACTCGTCGGTGAAGGCCTGGTCGACGGCGCGCTCAATGTCGACCTTTGTCTTCAGGAGTTCGTCCAGGTCGGAGGCCACGATGTGGGGATTGCGCTGCTTGAGCTGTTCGTAGAGTATCTGGGCAGCATTGTGGAAGATGTTGCCGAAGACGCGGTTGTCGATGACGCCGTCCTCGGTGTCGTCGGGCTCGCGCAGCCCCTCTACATAGCAGAAGTAGAACATCAGGGGACAGCGCATATAGCGGTTGACGGCCGTCGGCGAAAGGATGGAACTGGCAAAACGGCGGCGCAGCGTATCGACGACGGCAGGCGACTTCTCGACGGTCAGCGGTCGGCGAAGCCTGACGCTCTGTCCGGCCTGCAGGGTGCGGTGCGCTATCTTGTGACAGGTGTCCTCAACCGTCAGCTGGAGCATGTAGCGGCTCATCTCGGAGCTCTGGCCGTCGACGGTGGCATTGGAATAGGCTATGGTGACATCGGTGGCGCGGCTCAGCAGCCGGTAGAAGTAGTAGGCGTAGATGGCCGACTTATGGTCGGCAGTTGTCAGTCCGAAGGCGTGGCGAAGCGAGTAGGGGATGAACGACGAGTCGGTGATGCCCCGGGGCATGTTGCCCTCGTTGGTCGAGAGCAGCAGCAGGTGGTCGAAGTCGAGGTTGCGCGTCTCGAGCACACCCATCACCTGAATGCCGACGGCGGGCTCCCCGTGGAAGGGGATTGACGTCTGCAGGATGAGCTGGCCGACAAGTCGCTGCAGCGTGATGGCGTCGACCCGCAGGTCGCCGCTGTCGATGAGGTTCTGGAGTCGCGTCAGCAGCGTGTAGGTGCGGAAGCAGGCTTCGGCCTTGAAGGGGCTGTCGGCGGTCTCGGGCTCCTTGGCCAGCTGGGTGATGCGGCTGATGACCTCGCTGAGCGGGTGCTGGCGTATGAGCCGCTCGACGAGCGATGCCACGTAGGTCTGCTGCAGCGGGTAGCCGGTGGTGATGTTGACGCTGTCAACGGCTGCGGGCAGACAATGGACGACGGTGGGCAGCAGGGCTTCGTTGCAGAGCACGATGGCCGTCCGGCGCCCGTCGCTGATGCGCTCGGGAACGTCCTGCAGCCATTGGCTGATGTAGCGTGCCTGAATGTCTTCGGTCGGGGCGGCTGCAAACGTTATCTGCTTGGGGCGCTGGTAGTTACGGTAGATGTTGTCATCGTCGACAGGCAGTTCGTTGGGGAAGTCGCTCAGGTACTGGCTGATGAAGTGGCAGGCCTCAGCCCTCATGTAATAATGGTCGAAGTCCCAGTAGAAGCGGGCCTTGCCCTCGGCCTTCAAGTAGGCAAAGAGGCGCTGCTCGACGGTCTGCAGCATGTTGAAGCCCACGAAGAGGTATAGCCCCCCTGAATCCTCCCAGAAGGGGGACTTCTGGAGTTGCTCGGCAACTTGGCGGTAGAGGGCGCCCTCGTAGGCCAGATGCTGGTCGGCGAGCCGCCGGTTGAAGTTGTGGTAGATGTCGCCCATGCGCGACCAAAGTCGCAGGAAACGCTCCTTGAGCAGCGTGTTGTGGTCGTCGGTGAAGTTCGAGAAGAACTTGCGAATGACGTCGCGCTGCTCCTCGCTGAGATAGCTGACGTCGTCGAACTCGCGGTAGTCGCGCAGGTTGGCAAACACCTTGTCGGCCGGTGCCATGTGCTTGTCGATGTCGTCAAAATCGGTCAGCAGCAGCTGTCCCCAGCCATAGAAGTGGTCCAGGGTCTCGTCGAAGCCCGTCACCTCGACGTAGGAGCGGTGCAGGTCGCAGACAAGCTTGATAGGGTCGGCGACGGTCAGCTCCGACTGACTGCGGAACAACTGGCTGATGGTGATGTAGGACGGCGACCAGACGGGACGGCCCGCCAGTCTGACCAGAGCCTCGTTGAGGAAGAGCGAGGCGCGCTTGTTAGGGAAAACGACCACCAGGCGCGAGAGGTCGGTGCCGTACTTACGGATGATATCTTCGGCTACGTGTTCGAGGAACGTTTTCATACTTTTTCAATCTTGTTGCTATAGACATACCAGAGGTAGCCCTCGACGCAGGTGTGGCCCATCTGCCCGAGCAGCTGCATGTACTCCCTGACCTGATCGTGATACTCCTGGCGCGGACGGCCGAACTTGAAGTCGACGACTATCCACCGGCTGCCGTCGGTCATGACGCGGTCGGGGCGGCGCTCGACGACGTGGCCGTCGGCATCGACACTCAGGATGGTACACTCGTTGAAGAGCGTCCAGCGGGCAGAGAACCAGTCGGCCACCTGCGGGTGCTCCAGCCGCTTGCGGAGCATCAGCCGCAGCCGCTCGACGGTGATGAGGTCGTCGTAGATGACGCCCTCCTGCTCAAGCTGCTGCAGGGCAGCGCCGATGTCGTCAGAGGTTCGGATGGTCGAGAAGATGCGGTGCAGCACGTTGCCCAGCTGGATGTAGCTTGTGGCGTTGGCCTGCTCGTCGTCGCCGCTGATGAAGTCGCGGCTCTGGTTGCTCTGCCTGAATACGGCCTTAGGCTCATGGGCGGCAACAGAAACGGGGTAGGGGACCGACGGCTGGAGAAACGGATTGTCGTTGGCGGCGGGCTGCTTCTGCTGACTGACGGCAGCAGGCGCTGACAGCGTACCGTATTCATAGACGATGGGGGCCGACGCGTCGTCGCCGGCTGTGAGCTCACCGCCTTCGAGCGTCAGCACGGGCAGCACCTGCTCGATGATTTCGGAACGCGAGTTCTTGGCTCCGCGACGGCCAAAGACGAAGAGACCGCTGCGGGCACGGGTGAAGTCGACGTAGAGCAGGTTGAGGTTGTCGACGACGTTCTGCAGATGCTCGTGGTGGTAGTCGTCGTCGTAGATGGTGCCCACCATGCCGCTCTTGCTGTAGTCGATGGGCGCAATGGGCAGGTCGCTGAAGGGCTGCTCGTCGGGATAGCACCACAAGACGTTGCCCGACTTCTCCATCTGCCAGTCGCAGAAGGGGCTGAGCACATAGTCGAACTCCAGTCCCTTCGACTTGTGGATGCTGATGATGCGCACGCCGTCGGTGACGTCGCTCTGAATGGTCTTGCGGCAGATGTCGCTCTCCCACAGCTTGAGGAACTCGTCGATGGTGGCCGCATTCTCGGCCGTGTACTTGCGCAGCTGGTCGAAGAATGCGCAGACGTAGGCGGTCTGCTCGTCGAAGCGGTCGAGGCCCAAGCCGGCAAACAGCTGCTCGGCCGTCTCGTAGAGCGACTGGCTGGCGGGTGTCTGTTCGAGCACGGAGATGTCGCCGCAGTTCTTCTTGAGGAAGGCACGCGCCAGCTGGTCGTCGGGATTCCTGAGCAGTCGGAGGGCCTGGACGATGATGTTCACCGAGGGCGACGCATCGAGCCGGAAGGCTTCGTCGCTGACGATGCTGACCTCTGGCAGATGCTCGGCAAAGTAGTTGGCGATGACGGGGATATAGCTGTTGACGCGCACGAGGATGGCTATCTTCGTCTGCTGAATACCCTGAGCGATGAGACTCGCAATGGTATCGACCAGCCGTTGCAGCGTCTGCTCCTGATAGTCGTCGGCGGGCAGCAGTTCAATGTGCACATAGCCGGCATCGGGCTTGCCGTCGGGAATCAGCTGCTCGACGTCCTGATAGGCACGCTGCAGCTGGTCGGCCTCGGGCTGTTCCTCGAGCTTCTCGTATTCCATTTGGGCGGCCTCGGTGAAGAAGGCGTTGTTGAAGGCTATGATCCTGCGTTCCGAGCGGCGGTTGGTCTTCAGCGACTCGGTCTGAATCATCTCCTGATGGAACTGCTGCTCAATATCGTTCAGCAGCCGCCAGTCGCCGCTGCGCCAGCGGTAGATGCTCTGCTTGACGTCGCCCACGATGAGGTTCTCGCTGTCGCGATGGCTCATCGTCTCGAGCAGCAGTACGCGGAAGTTCTGCCACTGAACAGTCGAGGTGTCCTGAAACTCGTCGATCATGACGTGCTGCAGCTGTGCGCCAATCTTCTCGAAGATGAAAGGCGAGTCCTGTTCGCTGATAAGCGCATTCAGCAGCTTCTGCGTGTCGCTGAGCAGGAACCGGTTGGCCTCGTCGTTCAGCGCGCGTACCTTATTCTCAATACTGCTGAGCAGGCGCACCTGGTTGAGATGGCGCAGCGTGAGCACCGCCGACTGATAGAGTTTCCAGCATTTAGGGCGTTCGTCGCAGGCCAGCCGCAGCGTGGGAATCAGCTGGCTGTCGGCCAGCGTGTGAATGTCGGCACGGCGCTGATGCGTCTTGGTGTACCACTTCGTGGGGTCGTCCATGCACTTGGCAACCGTCGCGTTGACAATGCTCTCGTCGAAGATGCCGTCCTTGAGCTTGAAGAAGAAGCTGGCAATGCCCCGCCGCTTGCCAGCCAAGTCCTCGTAGGTGAGCCCCTCCTCTTCGAGCGTGCAGAAGAAGGAGTCGGCAATGGTGAGCATGCGCTCCTTGGCGGCATCGCGTACGTCACGCAGCTTCTTGGTGTACGTGTCGAAGAAGTCCTCCTGCTGCAGCTTCTGGCTGAGTTCACGGCTGATGTTCTTGTAGTTGTCCAGGAAGATGGTCTTTCCGAACTGCTTGATCTTGCCGATGACGTTCCACGACTGGTCGTCGGAGATGTTCTCCATGATGTAGCGCATGATCCAGATGAGCATCACGTCGGTGGTCTTCAGGTCATCGATTATCTCGTCGACGGCCATTTCCTCCACCTGCGCGTCGTTCAGTCCGATGCGGAGGTTGGCGGTCAGGTCGAGCTCGCGGGCCAGGTTGCGCAGCACGCTCTGGAAGAACGTGTCGATGGTCATCACGCGGAAGTGGTTGTAGTTGTGCAGCAGCAGCGAGAGTGCCTGGCCTGCCCGCTCGCTGACGAAGGCAGGTGAGGCGTCGAGCCTGCGGCACACCTCCTGCATATAGGTGTCGGAGTCGGGCAGCTGCTGCCAGATGCCGTAGAGCTGGCTCAGTATGCGCGTCTTCATCTCCTCGGTCGCCTTGTTGGTGAAGGTGACGGCAAGGATGTTGCGATAAGATGCCGGATTCTGCACCACGAGCTTGATGTACTGTACGGCGAGCGCGAACGTCTTGCCGCTGCCCGCTGATGCCTTGTATACGGTTAGGGGTTTTACCATCGTCTGAAGAGTTCAAAGGTGAATTTACAGCCAAAGTCCTGAAACTCTGTCCGTAGGAAACTGGCAAACAGGCCTATCGACACGAGCCGAGTGGTGAAGCCGTAGCCGACTTCGTAGTAGGGGCGGGTGTTGTCAAGACTCAATGCGCTGAGATAGAAGCGCTCCTTCTCGAAGAAGTGGCCAATGAGCGGGAACCACGACATCACGAGGAAGGGCGACTCGTAGCTGAAGTTGGCGCGTGCGTAGTAGCTCGACTCGTTATACCAGCGGCTGGTCAGCAGCTGGAAGTTTCCCGTCCAGTCGTCGTCCCAGCCTTCGGGCAGCTTGTCGTCGCGGAAGTGGATGTAGTCGACGAAGTAGCTGTCATTCTTGCGGCTATAGAAACCAAAGCCCAGTTTGGCGTTAATTTTCCTGAGCGGATGAATGTCGTACTTGATGGAGCCGTCGAACTCCCAGCGCTCGTAGTCGAGGTCTGACTTGAGTATGCCCTCGATGCCCCGTTCGTAGTCGACGGAGAGCGTCGGGCCCTTGCGCCAAGGCGACAGTTTTACTGAAAGCATCGGAGCGAAACTATTGAATACCTGCTGCTTACCAAACTTCTTGAGCTCTTCAGGACGATAGGCAACGCGGTGGTGATAGGTGAAGCCGCTGGTAATTTCAAGCCAGTTGAAGGCTACCACGTTGTTGCTCACTGTGAAGTAGTTGTCATCGAAGAGATGCATGTTACCGTCCAAGTCAATCGTGTCGCCATGTTCCCGTCTGATGTCGTCGGTGATGTAGCTGTTGCCGATGCGGTTGCCGTTACCGTAGATGACCTGCACCTGTCCGTTGCGCTTGGGGTTGTAGTTGAAGTAAAGGGGCAGGGTGAAGTAGGGCTTCTTGTACTTGAAGTTGTAGCCCAGTCGCGGCGTAAACTCAAAGTAGCGGTGGGAGTTGAAGTAATACTCGGCGCCGAGCTTGAGCTTGTAGGAGAAGCCGTGAGAGCTGCTGTAGCTGAGGTATTGAGGGTTCAGAATGGGCGAAATCTTCAGGTAGGCGCGGTCCGTACGGTAGCGTATGCTGGTGACGAGGTTGTCGCCGATGGCGTCCTGCAGCACGTCCTTGGCGAAGTTGAACTTCTTGGGCATGGTGTCCTCCACTTGCGTCGTGTCGGGCTTGTGGCGCTCGGCGTATTCGTTGAGGATGTGTCTCTCCTGTCCCGTCAGCGGAACGGGGCGTATGGAGTCCATCAACTCCAGGCTGAAGACGTCGTTGATGGAGTCGGGCAGGTTGACGGGACAGTCGAAGAACGCCTCCAGCGTTGAGAATATCTTGTTGCCCATGAAGTAGAAGATGACGTTGGTCTTACACTCCTTAGGCAGCAGCGAGTGAACGCCCTCGGCGCCCTGGGTGGTCTCAGTGTGGAAGGTTATCATGTCGAACTCTCCGTTGAAGATGGCCTTGTGGACGCGTCCTGTCGAGATGTCGACGTAGGCCTGACCGCTGACCAGCTGCGTATTGTCGGGCAGGCGGGGCTTGAACTCTATAAGTACCCTGTTGTTGATGCTGGGCAGTATATTATAGCGGTAGAAGCGGCGGTTGTAATAGTTGAAGGGCGACAGGATATGGTCGCCGTAGAGGCAGATGTCGTAGACGTTGGGCGTCATGAACTCTACGACGGTTGGCAGCGCCTTGCGGTTGTGGCGGATGGTGCTGTAGCTCACCTGCCGTTTCTTTTCGTAGTCGTCGATGTCGTTGAACGTCAGCTTGTTGTATGACTCCGAGACGAGGTAGCGCTTGCCCTCGGCAATGGAATACATCGTCGGCACGAGCCAGAGCGTCGAGTTGCGCCGCCATACGTTGAAATTGCTCTTGATGTAGACGTTCGTCGTGTGCCCGGCTACGCTGTTAGGCGTGTAATTGCGCCTGTAGCTGAACAGACGCTGGAGCACGAGCGAGTCGATAGAACTCCTCGAAAACACAATGCTGGGCATACCGATGAGTATGCCCAGCACGATGACGGTTATCCACTTATGGCATTTCACGACGACAAAATTACTGATAAATTTTGAAGTCGCAAAATTTTTAGCCCAAATACTTCATCAAAATCTTTGCATTGCCCGAATCGCGGAGCTTGGCGATGCTCTTTTCGCGTATCTGGCGCACGCGCTCACGGGTAAGTCCCAGCTGGTCGCCAATCTCCTCAAGGCCCTTCTCGTGGCAGCCGATGCCGAAGCACTCGCGGATGATGGTAATCTCGCGCTCCTTCAGCACCTTGTTCAGCACGTTGTTCAGCTCCTGGGCCATCGACTCATGGTCAACCTGACGGTCGGTACGCGAGTCGTCGCCCGATGCCATCACGTCGAGCATGCAGTTGTCCTCACCATCCTGGAAGGGGGCGTCAATCGACACGTGGTGGCTGTCGGCCTGCATCGACTGTCCGATCTTATCCTCATCGATAGAGGTCATCTCAGCCAGCTCCTGCACGGAGGGATGGCGCTGGTGCTCCTGCTCGAACTTATTGATCTCGTGGTTAATCTTGTTGAGCGAGCCCACCTGGTTCAGCGGCAGGCGCACGATGCGGCTCTGCTCGGCGATAGCCTGCAGAATTGACTGGCGAATCCACCAGACGGCGTATGAGATGAATTTGAAGCCACGCGTCTCGTCGAACTTCTGGGCAGCCTTGATCAGGCCAATGTTGCCCTCGTCGATTAGGTCGGTCAGTGTCAGGCCCTGATGCTGGTATTGCTTGGCCACCGAAACGACGAAGCGCAGGTTTGCGGTAACGAGCTTGTCCTTGGCGCGCTCACCCTCGGGGCCGCCCTTGCGGATTTTCTGTGCCAGCTCGATTTCCTCGTCAATGCTAATAAGCGGTGCACGACCAATTTCTACCAGATACTTGTCGAGAGCCTCACTCGAACGATTGGTGATACTCTTCTGAATTTTGAGTTGTCTCATGATTATCCTTCTTTCCTCTTTAAACTGCTGAAAATCAGACTAATATACAAATATTATCTCCTAAAGCGGTGCAAAGTTACGAAAAATACCGATAAGTTGTTCAATATTTAACAACTTTTATAGTTTTTCTTTCAAATACTGCCCGGTGATACTCGCCTCGCAACGGGCCACTTCCTCGGGTGTTCCTGCGCAGACGAGCGAGCCTCCGCAGTCGCCGCCATCAGGACCGAGGTCGATGACGTGGTCGGCACACTTGATGACCTCCATATTGTGCTCGATGATGACGATGGTGTGGCCGCGCTCAATCAGGGCCTCCAGCGATTGTAGCAGTCGGCTGATGTCGTGGAAGTGCAGTCCTGTAGTCGGCTCGTCGAAGATGAACATTGTCGGCTCCTGCCGCTCCTGACCGATGAAGTAGGCCAGCTTGACGCGCTGGTTCTCGCCGCCCGACAGCGAGCTGGAGTTCTGTCCGAGCTTGATGTAGCCCAGTCCGACGTCGTCGAGAGGCTTCAGGCGGCTGACGATGGTCTTGTTGTCAGCGAAGAACTCCAAGGCCTCAGCGATGGTCATGTTCAGCACGTCGTTGATGTTCTTGCCGTTATAGCGCACGTCGAGGATGTCTTGCTTGAAGCGCTGCCCGTGACAGGCCTCGCACTCGAGCACGAGGTCGGCCATGAACTGCATCTCGACGGTGATGGTGCCCGCACCCTTACACTCGTCGCAGCGGCCGCCGTCAGCGTTGAACGAGAAGTTCTGGCTCGTAAAGCCCATCTGCTGGCTCAGTGGCTGTTCAGCATAGAGGTCGCGTATGGCGTCGTAGGCCTTGACGTAAGTGGCGGGGTTCGAGCGTGTCGACTTGCCTATGGGATTCTGGTCGACAAACTCTATGCGCTTGATGGCGTCGATATCGCCTTCGAGTCCGAGAAACTCGCCTGGAGCGTCGCAGACGTCGCCGAGACGCCGCTTCAGGGCGGGGTAGAGGATGCCCTTTATGACGGTCGACTTGCCGCTGCCCGAGACGCCCGTGACGACGGTCATCACGTTCAATGGTATCCTCACGTCGATGCCGCGCAGGTTGTTCATGCGCGCTCCTTTAATCAAGATGCTGCGGTTCCAGGGGCGACGCGAAGTTGGTACAGCTATCGTTTCCTCTCCATTCAGATAGCGCAGCGTGTATGAATCTCCACCTTTATAGGAGGGGGCAGGGGGAAGGCTCCCCTCGTAGACGATTTTGCCCCCCAGTCGTCCTGCGTCGGGACCTACGTCTATCAGGTAGTCGGCGGCACGGATAATCTCCTCGTCGTGCTCGACGACGACCACCGTGTTGCCCAGAGCCTGCAGCTCCTTCAGCACGTGAATCAGCCGGTCGGTGTCGCGCGAGTGGAGTCCGATGCTCGGCTCATCGAGGATGTAGAGCGAGCCTACGAGCGACGAACCCAGCGACGTACAGAGGTTGATGCGCTGGCTCTCGCCGCCACTAAGCGTATTCGAGAGACGGTTGAGCGTCAGATAGCCAAGTCCCACATCCATAAGGAATTGCAGCCGCGACGTAATCTCGGTCAGCAGTCGTTTTCCCACTTGGGCATCGTGCTCGTCGAGCACCAGGCGGTCGAACCATTCCTTCAGTCTGACCACGGGCATTTGCACCAGGTCAGTGATGCTGCGGCCGTCAATCTTGACGTACTCGGCCTCGGGCTTCAGGCGCGTGCCGTGACACTTCGGGCAGGTCGTCTTGCCGCGATAGCGGGCCAGCATCACGCGGTATTGAATCTTGTACTGGTTGTCCTTCACCATCTGGAAGAACTGGTCGATGCAGGGCTTCTCCTTCTTCCCCTTGTCCGATGGCAACCCGTGCCACAGCCAGTCCTTCTGTCGCTGGCTGAGGTTCATGTAGGGCTCGAAGATGGGGAAGTCGTCGTTGGCAGCATGTTGGATAAACCACTGCTGCCACTCCTTCATCTTGTCGCCGTGCCAGCAGACCACGCAGCCGTCGTAGACCGACAGCGTCGTGTTGGGGATGACCAGCCGCTCGTCGATGCCGATAATCTTGCCGAAGCCCTGACACTCAGGACAGGCGCCGGCCGGCGAGTTGAACGAGAAGAGCTGGTCGGTGGGCTCCTCGAAGGTCATGCCGTCGGCCTCGAAGCGCATGGAGAAGTCGTAGACGATGTTCGACGGCAGGAACATCAGCCGGCACTCGCCGCCGCCCTCGTAGAACGCCGTCTCGGCCGAGTCGACAAGGCGCGCGATGGTGTCCTTCGAATCGTCGACCGAGAGCCGGTCTATGACGAGGTATAGGTCTGTTGTGTCCTCGCCCAGCTCGTCAATACGCTTGAACTCACGGCCGTCGTAGACGCGCGAATAGCCCTCCAGCACGTAAGCCTTCAGCTGCTGCTCCAACGTACGGCCATCGGGCACGCGGACTGGGGCCATCACCACGAACTTCGTACCTTTCTGGTATTGCAGCATCTGGCGCACAATGTCTTCGGTCGAGTGCTTCTTCACCTCCTGGCCGCTGATAGGCGAGTAGGTGCGGCCGATGCGGGCATAGAGCAGCCGCAGGTACTCGTAGATTTCGGTCGACGTGCCTACGGTGCTTCGCGGGTTGCGCGAGATGACCTTCTGCTCGATGGCGATGGCGGGCGGAATGCCGCGAATGAAGTCGCACTCGGGCTTGTTCATGCGCCCCAGGAACTGGCGGGCATAGCTCGACAGGCTCTCCACATAACGGCGCTGACCTTCGGCATAGAGTGTGTCGAAGGCCAGAGATGATTTACCGGAGCCACTGACTCCGGCAATCACCACGAACTTGTTTCGCGGTATGCGCACGTCAACGTTCTTCAGGTTGTTGACGCGCGCACCCTTTATCTCAATATACTCGTCCAATTTCGTCTAAGGAGTTCAAGTAGTTCAGGGAGTTCATGGAGTTCAGGACAATAGTGAGTTCGCTGTTGCTTAACATACGTCTTGAACTCCTTGAACTCCCTGTCTACTTGTCTACTTCACCCTTACAGAATCGTCTTCACAGCCTCGAGCATACCCTTCTGCTGGATGAGGTCGAGGAAGTTCTTCACCATCATGTTCAGACCCTGAATCTTGTTGAGGTCCTCCTGCCAGATGAACTCAGCACCGAGCACGCCGTCGGTCACCTTCTGCGTGTCGCCGGTAGCCCACAGCTCCTTCAGCAGGTCCATGATCTTCTGGTCGTCGTTGGGCACAATCTCCACGCCGTCCTCGCGCTTGCCGCCCTTGTAGTAGGTGATGATGGCAGCCAGACCGAACACAAGGCCCTTGGGCAGCTCGCCCTTGCGCTCCAGGAAGGTCTTCACGCCGGGCAGGTCGCGGGCCTGGAACTTCGGGAACGAGTTGAGCATGATTGACGTCACCTGGTGGTCGACAAACGGGTTGTCGAAGCGCTCCAGCACGTCGCCGGCAAACTTCTCAAGCTCGTCCATCGGCAGGTCGAGCGTCTGCATCAGCTCGTCGAACTGCACCTTGTGAATGTACTTCGAGATGACCTCGTGGTTGCAGGCGTCGCGGACGATGTTCACGCCGCTCAGGAAGGCAACGGGCGAGAGCACGGTGTGCGGGCCGTTGAGCAGCGTTACCTTGCGCTTGTGGTAAGGCTCCTCAGAGGGCACGAACAGCACGTGCAGGCCAGCCTTGTCGGCGGGGAACTCCTGGGCAACCTCCTTCGGGGCCTCAATGACCCAGAGGTGGAAGTTCTCAGCCTGTACGACGAGGTTGTCGCGGTACGAGATCTTCTCCTGAATCTGGGCAATCTCCTTGCGGGGGAAGCCCGGCACGATGCGGTCGACCAGCGTGGCATAGACGCCACACGACTCCTCGAACCACTTCTTGAAGGCCGTGGGTAGCTGCCACAGTTCAATGTACTTCTCGATGCAGTCCTTCAGCACGTGGCCGTTCAGGAATATCAGCTCGCAGGGGAAGATGATCAGGCCCTTCGAGGGGTCGCCGTTGAAGGTCTGCCAGCGGCGGTAGAGCAGCTGCACCAGCTTGCCGGGATAGCTGCTGGCGGGAGCGTCGTCCAGTTTGCAGGCGGGGTCGAAGGCGATGCCGGCCTCGGTGGTGTTCGAGATGACGAAGCGAATCTCGGGCTGGTCGGCCAGCGCCATGAAGGCGGCATTCTGCGTATAGGGGTTCAGGGCGCGGCTGATGACGTCGATGCGCTCCAGCGTGTTCACGGCCTTGCCGTTCTCACGGCCCTGCAGGTTGACGTGGTACAGGCAGTCCTGACCGTTGAGCCACTCGGCCATACCTCTTTCAATAGGCTGTACGACGACCACCGAACCGTTGAAGTCGGTCTTCTGGTCCATGTTCCAGATAATCCAATCAACGAATGCGCGCAGGAAGTTTCCTTCGCCAAACTGAATCACTTTCTCGGGCATCACGCTCTTCGGCGCGAACTGTTTGTTTAATGGTTTCATTGCTATACAATATTTTGTTTAAGAAGTTTGTTTTCTCAAATGTGAGTGCAAAGTTACTAAAAATATTCCAATTAACCAAATTTATTCCCTACAAAAAAGCAGAAAAAAAGACGTAAAGGTTTGCGGGAAGACATCAAAACCTTACAATCTTACATTCTTACAATCTTACACGGGGTGTTTTCGTAGTGGATTTGTAAGTAATAATAATATAATATTATAATATTATATTATTATTAAATATACAATCCACCTTTTTCATACGTCCATATACCCTATGTAAGATTGTAAGATTGTAAGATTGTAAGATTTTCGTGTTTTTTCAATCTAAGTATTTGCAGGGTCGGCGGATTTTTTGTATCTTTGTACTGTCGTAGAACTCAGTCACTTAGTACGACTAACCTGGCCAGTTAGGACGACAATACTTATGACTTAGCGCCCGCCCGCGGGAAAGAAAAAGAGCCGGAAGGCTCGCGGGCTTCCGGCTCTTTCTGCGTGTGTTCTTTGAATGATTGATACATTTATCCGTTCATTGAGAGGAGGAACTCCTCGTTGGAGCGTGTGGTGACCAGACGGTCGCGGATGGTGCCCATAGCCTCGATGGGGTTCATCTCGGCAATGAACTTGCGGGCTACCCACATGCGGTTGAGTGTGGTCTGGTCTTGCAGCAGGTCGTCGCGGCGCGTCGACGACTGTACGAGGTCGATAGCCGGGAAGATGCGCTTGTTTGCCAGCGAGCGGTTGAGCTGGATTTCGGAGTTACCCGTGCCCTTGAACTCCTCGAAGATGACCTCGTCCATCTTGGAACCCGTGTCGACGAGTGCTGTAGCGATGATGGTGAGCGAGCCGCCACCCTCGATGTTACGGGCAGCACCGAAGAAGCGCTTGGGCTTCTGCAGGGCGTTGGCATCGACACCGCCGGTGAGCACCTTACCCGAAGCGGGGGCAACGGTGTTGTAGGCGCGAGCCAGGCGGGTGATGGAGTCGAGGAAGATGACGACGTCGTGGCCGCATTCGACCATGCGCTTGGCCTTCTCGAGCACGATGCCGGCAATCTTGACGTGGCGGTCGGCGGGCTCGTCGAAGGTCGATGCGATGACCTCGGCATCGACGGTGCGGGCCATGTCGGTGACCTCCTCGGGTCGCTCGTCGATGAGCAGCATCATGATGTAGGCCTCGGGATGGTTGGCGGCAATGGCGTTGGCAATGTCCTTCATGAGGATGGTCTTACCGGTCTTGGGCTGAGCCACGATGAGGGCGCGCTGGCCCTTGCCGATGGGTGAGAAGAGGTCGACGATGCGGACCGATGGATTGGTGGTCTGCGGGTCGCCGCAGAGTGTGAACTTCTCGTCGGGGAAGAGGGGCGTCAGGTGTTCGAACGATACGCGGTCGCGCACTTCGTTGGGGTTGCGCCCATTGATGCTGGTGATGTTCGACAGGGCGAAGTACTTCTCGTTGTCGTGAGGCGGACGGACGGTACACTCCACGACGTCGCCGGTCTTCAGGCTCCACTTCTTGATCTGCTGGGGCGAGACGTAGATGTCGTCGGGCGACGAGAGGTAGTTGTAGTCGCTGGAGCGCAGGAATCCGTAGCCACCGTCCTGCAGCACCTCGAGCACGCCGTTGCCGGTGATGATATCGCTGAAGTCGTACCTTTCAGAAGTGCCATTCTCTGCATAAGCCTGGCGCTGCGGAGCGTTTTGGGGCTGCTGCATGGGCTGGACAACGGGGCGGTCAAACATGTCGAGCGTGGGGATGGCGGCCTGGTCCTCAATGGGCAGGTCTTCGACGACGATGAAGTCGGTGCCGTCGTTGGGGTCGCCGGCCCAGACGCCTTCAGGGGTTATGGCCTCGTCGGCAACTTCCTCCTGCTTGCGCTGCTGCGACAGCTTCTCCTGCAGCTGCTCGAGCATCTCGGGCGAGGTCTCGTCGTCGCTGGCAGATTCGGCAAAGTCGGCAGCCTCTGGAATGATGTCGGCCTCGGGCACAGCCTCCGCGGCAGGCTCCTCGGGTGCGGCCTGCTTCTCCTTCTCGGCAGCAATGGCGGCCAGCTCGGCCTTCGACTTGCGTCCGCGCTTCTTGGGAGCGGGCTTCTCAGGCTTCTCGGGCTGCGGCTCGGTCTTCTCGGCAGCAGGCTGTTCAGGCTCTGGCTCAGGAGCAGGAGCTACGGGCATGTCGCTGAAGAGCGACGGTGCCTCGGCCGACTTGATGCCGCGACTCTTGACGTCGAAGTTCTCGCCTTCCTTGCCGTTGACACTATATACGCGGTCGGTATCTTTCTTCACGATGCGGGTGCGCTTGCGCTTGCTGGAGGTCTCGCCCGAAGCGCTCTGCTCGGCAGCCTTGTCGAGAATGGCGTAGATGACGTCCTGCTGCGACTGGCTGGGGTCGACCTTGATGTCGAGTTCTTGTGCGATACCCATCAGCTGGGGTATCTCCATCTGTTCAAGTTGTTCTTTGGTATACATAACAATACGATGTAAATGTCTGTTGTTGGATATAAAAAAATGGTGGAATCGTTTCACGGTCGGAAACGCTGATTTTGAAAAATCGACTGCAAAGGTAGTGATTATTTCCGAAACTGCCAAACTATTTCGAATCTTTTTCGTAACTTTGCACCGAAAAATAGAAAACAGATGGAAATAAAGACTGCAGAATTCACCCTGAGTGCCCCTACAGTAGGCATGTGCCCGCAGGACACGAAGCCCGAGTATGCCTTCATAGGGCGCTCGAACGTGGGCAAGTCGAGCCTGATCAACATGCTGACCAATCACAAGAAACTGGCCAAGACGTCGGCAACGCCCGGCAAGACACTGCTCATCAACCACTTTATTATAAATAAGGAGTGGTATCTGGTCGACCTGCCCGGCTACGGCTACGCCAAGCGCTCGAAGAAGGAGATTGACAAGCTCGACCAGATGATTCGCGGCTACATCCTGCAGCGCGAGCAGCTGGTGAACGTCTTCGTGCTGGTCGACGTACGGCTGGAGCCGCAGAAGATTGACCTTGAGTTCATCGAGTGGCTGGGGGTGTCGTCGGTTCCGTTTGCCATCATCTTCACCAAGGCCGACAAGCTGACGCCCAACAAGGCCCGCCAGGCTGTAGAGGCATACAAGAAGACGCTGCTGGAGACGTGGGAGGAGCTGCCGCCCATCTTCCTGACATCGGCCGAGAAGCGTGAGGGCAGGGATGAGGTGCTGCAGTATATCGACGACATAAACAGCTCGCTGAAGGACAATGGCTAAGGACACTCCCTATCTCGACGTGCAGCACCTGTCGAAGTCGTTCGGCTCGCTGGTGCTGTTCGAGGACATCAACTTCTCGGTGGCCGAGGGGCAGCACGTGGGACTGATAGCCAAGAACGGAACGGGAAAGTCGACGCTGCTGAGCATTCTGACAGGCCACGAGGGCTTCGACAGCGGCGACATCATCTACCGCCGCGACATCCGCGTGGGCATGCTGGAGCAGTCGCCCGTTTTCGACCCCGAGGAGAGTGTGCTCGACGCCTGCTTCAACCATCAGGGCGACCCTGAGAAGGTGCTCAAGGCCAAGCAGATTCTGACGAAGCTGAAGATACGCGACCTGCAGCAGCCTATGGGGCAGCTCTCGGGCGGACAGCAGAAGCGCGTGGCGTTGGCCAACGTGCTGATAACGGAGCCCGACTTCCTGATTCTCGACGAGCCTACCAACCACCTCGACCTCGAGATGATTGAATGGCTCGAGGGATTCCTGCAGCGGGGCAACAAGACACTGCTGATGGTGACTCACGACCGCTTCTTCCTCGACCGCGTCTGTTCGGTCATCCTCGAACTCGACGACCAGACCGTCTACACCTATCGCGGCAACTACTCCTACTATCTGGAGAAGCGGCAGGAGCGAATCGACAACAAGCGGGCCGAGATTATGCGGGCCAACAACCTGTACCGCACGGAACTGGAGTGGATGCGCCGCATGCCACAGGCACGAGGCCACAAGGCCAAGTCGCGCGAGGATGCCTTCTACGAGCTTGAGCGCGTGGCGAAGCAGCGCATTGAGGAGCGTCAGGTGAGGCTGAAGTCGCGCAACGTCTACATCGGCTCGAAGATCTTCGAGTGCCAGTATGTGTCGAAGTCGTTCGACGATACGGTCATCCTGAAGGACTTCTACTACAACTTCTCGCGATTCGAGAAGATGGGCATCGTGGGCAACAACGGAACGGGCAAGTCGACGTTCATCAAGATGCTGCTCGGACTGGTGCCGGCCGACTCGGGCAAGTTTGATATCGGCGATACCGTCACCTTCGGGTATTTCTCGCAGGAGGGACTGCAATTCGATGAGCAGCAGAAGGTTATCGACATTGTGAAGGATATTGCAGAGTATATCGACATGGGCGGCGGCAAGCACTTCACGGCCTCGCAGCTGCTGCAGTACTTCCTCTTCACGCCCGAACAACAGCACAACTACGTCTACAAGCTCTCAGGCGGCGAGCGCCGCAAGCTGTACCTCTGTACGGTGCTCATGAAGAACCCAAACTTCCTGGTGCTCGACGAGCCGACTAACGACCTCGACATCGTCACGCTGCAGATACTCGAGGAGTACCTGCAGGACTTTCCCGGCTGCGTCATCGTGGTGAGCCACGACCGCTACTTCATGGACAAGATTGTAGACCACCTGCTGGTGTTCGAGGGCGACGGCGTGATCAGGGACTTTCCCGGCAACTACACGCAGTACCGCCAGTGGCAGCAGCTGCAGCCCAAGGGCGGCGCGACGCAGGCAACGGCCACTGCGGCGGCGCCGAAGAAGGACTACCACAACGACACGCGCCGACGGATGTCGTTCAAGGAGAAGATGGAGTTTGAGCGGCTGACAAAGGAGATAGAGCAGCTGGAGGCCGAGCAGAAGCAGATAGAGGACGCTCTGTGCAGCGGGACGCTCTCGATTGACGAGCTGACGGAGAAGTCGAAGCGGCTGCCCGTGCTGAAGGACGAACTCGACGAGAAGTCGCTGCGGTGGCTTGAACTTTCTGAAATTGAGAATTGACAATTATTGATGACACAACAAGAATACCCTTCAAGACTGCTTGAGAATGCCGTTTCGCAGTTCTCGCGACTGCCCGGCATCGGGCGCAAGACGGCACTACGGCTGGTGCTCCACCTGCTGCGGCAGGAAACCGAGGACGTCGAACAGCTGGCTGCGGCACTGACCACGATGAAGCGCGAGGTGAAGCGCTGCAGCGTCTGCCACAACATCAGCGACCTCGAAGTGTGCCCCGTATGCAGCGACCCGCGGCGCGACCAGACGACGGTGTGCGTCGTTGAGAACATACAGGACGTGATGGCCATCGAGAACACCCAGCAGTTTCACGGCCTCTACCACGTTCTGGGCGGCGTCATCTCGCCGATGGACGGCATCGGGCCCAGCGACCTCGAGATTCAGTCGCTCGTGGAGCGGGTAGGAGAGGGGACCATCAAGGAGGTCATCCTGGCACTAAGCCCCACAATGGAGGGCGACACCACCAACTTCTACATCTTCCGCAAGCTGGCCCCCTTCAGCGACCTGCGCATAACGGTCATCGCCCGAGGCGTCTCAGTGGGCGACGAACTGGAATATACCGACGAGGTAACACTGGGACGATCCATACTAAACCGCACATTATTCGAAGCAAAATGAAACAAGTAAGACTGACACTGACCGTCCTCTTCTGGACGATTCTCGCGCTGGCACTCATTACGGTGGTGCTCTTCGAGACCGGTGTACTGGAGTTCGGCTATTACGCCAGCGACCAGGTGCAGGCCGAGTTCCTGCTGACCATCATGATGGAGATTCTGACGCTGGCCGCCATCCCGGTGGCGCTGAAGCTCTTCAAGTTCAAGAGCGTCAGGGCCGACCTGATAGCCCGCAAGCATGAGGCTCTACGCAAGTGGGGACTGCTGCGCCTGCTGATGCTGCTGGTGCCGATGCTCGTCAACACCTTATTATATTATGCATACGGGAAGACTACTTTCGGCTATATGGCCATCATCTTGTGCCTGACGCTGCCGTTTGTCTATCCGGGCAAAGAACGCTGTGAGTCGGAAGTTGAGGAATGAAGCTGTCAGTCGTTATCGTCAGCTACAACGTATGTAGCTATCTGGAGAAGTGTCTCGACAGCGTGGAAAAGGCGCTCGCGGGCATCTACAGCGAGGTGTTCGTCGTCGACAATGCCTCGACGGACAACACGATGGCCGTCTTGCCCGAACGCTATACGTGGGTCAGGTTTATCGCCAACGACGAGAATCTGGGGTTCGCACGCGCCAACAACATCGCCATCAGGCAGGCACAGGGCGAATATGTGCTGCTGCTGAACCCGGATACTACGGTTGCCGAGCATACGCTGCGCGAGGCTGTGGCCTTTATGGACGACCATCAGCAGGCCGGCGGAGCGGGCGTGATGATGCACAACGAGGACGGCACGCTGGCACCAGAGTCACGACGGGCCATACCGACGCCCTGGGTTTCGGCTCTGAAGATGCTGGGGTTCACAAAGCGATACTACATGAGCCATCTGCCCTGGGATGAGCCCTGCCGCATTGAGGTCATCAGCGGAGCCTTCTGCCTGCTGCGCAAGTCGGCACTCGACAAGATCGGACTGCTCGACGAGGACTTCTTCATGTACGGCGAAGACATCGACTTGAGCTACCGGCTGCTGAAAGGCGGCTACGAGAACTGGTACCTGCCGCTGCCCATCACGCACTATAAGGGCAAGAGCACACGCAAGACCGACTACCGCTACGTCCACGTGTTCTACAAGGCGATGCTCATCTTCTTCCGCAAGCACTACAGCCATCTGAGCATCTTCTACACGCTGCCCGTTAAACTGGCTATCTACTTCCGCGCATTCATCGCCCTAATCGACATCCTACGACAAAAGCTTCACCTATGACAAAAGCCGGAACAATACGTCTGAGGGCTATGGAGCCTGAAGACCTCGACATGCTCTACACGATAGAGAACGATCGCGAACTATGGGACATCGGGGCCACCAACGTGCCCTATTCGCGCTACGTGCTGCACGACTATATCGCCAACAGCTCAGGCGACATCTATACCGACCGCGAGGTAAGGCTCATCATCGAGAACGGGGTGGGGGAGACCGTCGGAATGGCCGATATCACCAACTTCGATGCAAAGAATCGTCATGCGGAGGTGGGCATCGTCATCGCCCGTGAACAACGGCAGAAAGGCTACGCGCTGAAGGCCCTTGAACAGGTCGTCGATTATGCTGCCCGTGTTGTTCATCTGCGTCAGCTTTACGCCATCATCAATGCCGATAATGAAGCCTCGCTCCAGTTGTTCCGCAAAGCGGGTTTCAGCGATGCTGCTACGCTGAATGACTGGCTTTACGACGGCACCAGCTATCATGCTGCCGTCGTTATGCAGATATTTTTGTAAAAAAGTGCCGAAAAGTTTTGTGGGTTCGGAAATTATTATTACCTTTGCACCCGCAAACAAGGAAATGCGACCCGAGGTGCGTTAGTTCAGTAGGTTAGAATGCCTGCCTGTCACGCAGGAGGTCACGAG
>CAMHHO010000060.1:0-20742 GCA_946184965.1 uncultured Prevotellaceae bacterium
TTCAGGTAGAGGCAGTCCTCGCTGTAGGGTGCCTCGTCGCCATAGCCCCACTCCGTAGCATAGCCGCCGGGATAGTGGACAGCCTGATAGCCGGGATGGCCGAAGCGGTCGCACTGGCGGATGCTGTCCCAGGGGCGTACGGGCTGTGGCTCCTTCCAGCGGAGGTCGCCGATGGGGGCAGCGGCGTAGGGGATGCCTTTGTAGGCGAAGACGCCCGGAATGTCGGTTTCGATGCCCTGTATCTGCCCGCCCTCGACGGTCAGCACAGGACTCTGGCTGGCGCCCTGGTCACCGGCGCAGCCGAAGATCATTGCCAACAGTGGCAAAAGAACAAGAATCTTTTTCATTTGTGGTTGATTATTGGTTAGTTTTAGGATATATCACACGGTAGTTGCCGCTGAGGTGCATGAAGGCGAAGAGGCGCAGCAGACCGTCGTAGTAGGCGTCGAAGTAGCCGTCGTCGAAGGGCTCGTGCTTCATATTCCAGAGGTGGTCGACAAACTCGCGGCTCTTGTCATGGCTGCACAGCAGCGAGGCGGCAGCCGTCGTAGCCACGAGACCGATGCTGTGGCGCAGCTTGCGGAAGCCGCCGGCACCGAGAATCTCGTTACCCTCGGGCACCGTGCCGTCGGGGCGGTACTGGTCGAGGAACTTATCGACACCCTGCGAGTAGAAGAAATTCTGAATCTTCTCGCCATACTGGCGCTGCCACTCGCCGTCGGCACAGCTCCACTCATAGTCGAGGGTGATGTTCATGGGCACGCGCCAGGAGTCGTAGCGGAAGTTGTTGTTGCCGTTGCGGGGAGGAGCGGCGTTCTGCTGCTGTTGCTGACCCTGCGGCCGGCCGGGGAAGCGGAAACCCTGCATCTCGCTGCCGTCGAACTGGCACTGGTCGCCATTGAGGCCCGTCTTCTCGTTGGTACACTTATGCAGGAACTCGCGGCTCTTCTTGGCACAGTCGTACCAGAAGTCGGCGCGCCCGTCGTCGCCCCACTTGGCCCATACCTCATAGAAGGCGGGGATGTGATAGCTGGGGTCGGTGAAGCGCTGGCCGAAGCCGTCGGGGGTGAAGGTGATGAGGCGCGTCTCAGGGTCGATGAGGTACATCTTCTGCGGTCCCTGTTGCTGCTGGCCGCCACCGAAGCCACCAAAACCGCCGAAGCCCTGTCGGGGCTCGGGCGTATACTCCTTGGGCTGTATGGCATTCAGGATGCGCTGTGCCTCGGCCTTGTAGTTGATGCCGGTATTGTCGCCCCAGCGGTTGGAGGCGAAGATGAGGGCGGTGATGAAGTAGAGCTCGCCGTCGCTGGCTGCGCCTGCCGAGTTCTGCGTGCCGTCGGTGCGGCAGCTCCAGGCGAAGTAGCCCTCGCGCGTTCCACTTTGATGTTGCATATACTTGCGGCTCCAGCGCCAGAGGCGGTCGAAGATGTCTTTCTCGCCGAACTGCACGGCAACCATCAGGCCGTAGGACATACCCTCGGTGCGGGCGTCGTGGTTCTTAATGTCGCTGACGTAGCCCATCGTGTCGCCCACTTCGAAGTAGACCTTGTTGGGGCCGCGGAAGACGTCGTTGAACACTTCCTTCAACTTGGCATCGACGTCGGCAGGCTTGTAGCCCATCTCAACAAACAGGTTACGATACTGGCGGGTCTCAAAGGCTCCCTTGGTCCAGGGCGTCAAGGCCCACATCTCTACGGTCGCAATCAGCAGAGCGACGACTGTCAGAAATCTTTTCATAGTTACATAACGAATAGTCGCTGCAAATTTACGAATTAAATGGACACGTGCCATACTCTGATGTCTCATAGTTTTTTGGAAATGTAACAATTTGTCGACAATTCTCTTGCGCGTTCCGATTTTATTTAGTATCTTTGCCCCCAAAATAACCAAAAGCACGATTGACGAATGGAAAAGAAACAAAATGATATGAGCCGCCGCGAGTTCCTGCGGCGCCTGGGACTGGGAGCCGGCTCGGCTATGGCCATGATGGCTATGGAGCCGCTGAACGTTCTGGCACAGGACAAGAAGAAGGGCGACAAGAAGAGTGCCGACAACCGCATGACCTACCGCGTGCAGCACGGCTCGGGCGAGCAGATATCGCTCTTAGGCTTCGGCATGATGCGACTTCCCAACAATCAGGACGAGGTGAACCAGCTGGTAGACTACGCCATCGAGCACGGCGTGAACTACTACGACACAGCCCCGATGTATATGGGCGGTCAGTCGGAGGTGCTGATGGGCAATGCCCTGTCGCGCCACCCGCGCGACAAGTACTTCGTGGCCACGAAGATGTCGAACCAGAACCGCCGCTCATGGACGTTCGAGGCGTCGAAGGCCATGTACGAGCAGTCGATGGAGAAGCTGAAGGTCGACCACATCGACTACTACCTGCTTCACGGCATCGGCGGCGGCATGGACTCGCTGAAGGGGCGCTTCCTTGACAACGGCGTGCTGGAGTTCCTGCTGAAGGAGCGCGAGGCAGGCCGCATCAAGCACCTCGGTTTCTCG
Organism: uncultured Prevotellaceae bacterium; assembly: GCA_946184965.1. GTDB lineage: Bacteria > Bacteroidota > Bacteroidia > Bacteroidales > Bacteroidaceae > Prevotella. The sequence continues at coordinate 2,509 of CAMHHO010000060.1, forward strand.
TACCACGGCGACGTGCGCGACTTCGACTGGCTGCTCGACCACCAGGACGACTATCACTGGGACTTCTGCCAGATTCAGATGAACTTCCTCGACTGGCGCCACGCCTCAATGCGCGGCGGACGGCGCTCGGATGCCGATGCCGAATACCTGTACGACAAGTGTATGAAGACTGGCGTGCAGTGCGTCATCATGGAACCGCTGCGCGGCGGTGCCTTCGGACGCATGGCCCAGGAACTGGCCGACCAATTGAAAGCCGTACACCCCGACGACAGCACGGCGCGCTGGGCCTTCCGCTGGGTGGGCTCCTACCCCAACGTGCTCACCATCCTGAGCGGCATGAACCGCATGGACCATCTGGAGGAGAACGTGAAGACCTTCTCGCCCATCGACCCGTGTACGGAGGCCGAGAACCAACTGCTGGCAAAGATTGCCGACCAGATGTCGGGCTTCCCCACCATACCGTGTACGACGTGCGAATACTGCATGCCGTGCCCCTACGGCGTGAACATCCCCGCCAACTTCGCCTACTACAACGAGGCCGTCAACAGCCACGTGCTACCGCTGCCCGACAAGTCGGCTGCCGACTACGCCGAGCGTAAGCAGAAGTTCACCGAGGGCTACCAGAAGGCACTGGCCGACGAGAAGACGTGGGCCTACAAGTGTCAGGACTGCGAGGAGTGCCTGTCGAAGTGTCCGCAGCAGATACGCATCCCCAACCAGCTGGCCCGCATCGTCGAAACCTTACGAAAATAACACTTCAATAATGTTCAAGTACTACAAACTAACTACATGGCTGGTAGCGACGCTGATGCTCTGCGCAACAGCAACAACCGAAGCCATAGCAGCGGCGTGGACTGACGTCACAAGCCGCTTCATCACGAATCCGAACTTTGACAATGGCGACGGCTGGGACTGGACTACGAGCACTGGCACGGCGGGCATCGACAAGGGAAACGCCCGTTTCTACAGCGGCAGCTTTGACTTCCACCAGACGCTCAGCAACCTGCCCAAAGGCCATTACCGTCTGAGCGTGCAGTCGTTCTACCGCGACGGCGGGAATGACGAGGCGTGGAGTGCGCACCAGAACAATTCGGAAAGCATCGACGCTTATCTCTATGCCGGCAACAACGAGAAGCAACTGGTGAGCATCTTCTCGGAGTCGCTCGACTACAATGCGGCTGGAAGGTGCTGGACACCCGACAACGTGAGATACTACCCCGACGGCCGCGATGCTGCAGGCATTGCCATCAACGACGGCGGGCTTTACAAGAACACGATGGAATTCGACCTCCAGGCAAAAGGAGACGTCACGATTGGCATCAGGTGCAACGTGAACAAGAATGCCAACTACTGCGTCATCGATAACTTCAAGCTGGAGTACGACGGCGACCCGGACGCCATCGTCACCGACGGTTGGGCCGACGTGACTAAATACCTCATCAAGAGTCCTGCCTTCGATGGCAACTCAGCCGATGGCTGGCAGTGGGAGAACAACGGCAATTGCAACATCCGCGTGGAGAGTATGGAGTTCTGGCAGTCGCGGTTCCACCTTTGGCAGAACCTGACAGGACTGCCCCAAGGCCACTACCGCCTGTCGGTGCAGAGCTATTACCGCCAAGGGAATAACAACGACTCATACAATGCTCACCAGGACGGCACGGAGGACATCACCGCCTATATGTACGCCGGCAACAAGCAGCAGACACTGGTCAGCGTCTACAGCTACGAGCTGCCCAGCTATACTGACGGCTGCTGGACGTACCGGTCTGGAAACGGATGGAACAGCGTAACACGCTACTTCCCCAACTCGATGGAGAGCGCCGCCGTGGCCTTTGCCAATGATGCTTACTGGAACACGATGGAGTTTGACACCGACGGCGACATCACCATCGGACTACGCAACGACAACTGGGCCAGTAACAACTGGTGTATCTTCGACAATTTCCGTCTGGAGTACCAAGTCAAGACGAAGGCCACGTCCATCAGCATGAGCCTCCCTGCGACGGAGATTATGGCCGGAGAGAGCGTCAAGGCAACAGTTAACATTCAACCTGCCAACACCATAAGATGGGCCAAGTGGACGTCGAGTGACGAGACAGTGGCTACCGTCAGTGACGATGGCACGGTGACTGGCGTCAACCCAGGAACGGCCACCATCACGGCCAAGACCATCGACGGCTCGAGCCTCAGCAGTTCGACAACCATCAGAGTAGCCGTCAACCCGCCTACCGCCGAGTCGCTCATTATCAACGAGATCATGGCGTCGAACGTCGACGAATTTATCAGCCCCGCCTTCAATTTCGACGGTTGGGTGGAACTGTATAACCCATCGTCAACATCCGTCACTTTGAGTGGCTGTTACGTGTCGACCGACATACAGAACTTGACGGCCTGGCGTTTGCCTGTCAACTTCGGTGCTCTGCCCGCTGGCGGCTATGCCGTTGTGTGGTTCGACTCCAACGACATTGCGCCGCAGAATGCGCCCTTCAAGCTCGACATTGACGGCGGCGCTGTCTACATCAGCGATCAGGACGGCAATCTCATAGCCCAGCAGACCTTCCCTGCATCGATAGAGCGCGTCAGCTTTGCACGCACCACCGACGGCGGCAGCACTTGGGGACTGGCCGCTCAAGCCACACCTGGCAGCAGTAACACGACATCAGACTTCGCCACCGACCAGCTGGAGGCACCTGTCGTCGATCAGCCCTCGCAGTTGTTCGAAGGCTCGCTGGCGGTCAGCGTCGACATTCCTTACGGCTGTACGCTGCGCTACACCACCGACGGCAAGCTGCCCACGATGAACTACGGCGAGACAAGCACTGACGGACAGTTCAACATCGACTGGACCACAACCCTGCGCCTGCGCCTGTTCCGTGACGGCTGGCTGCCCTCACGCGTCACCTCGCGTTCCTATATTTATAAGGATAAGGACTACACGCTGCCCGTGGTATCAGTGGTGGCCGACCCTGACTTCATCTACAGCACGGAAATCGGTGTCTTCTCAAAAGGTCCTAATGGACGACCCGGCAACGGTCAGGACGACAAATGCAACTGGAACATGAACTGGGAGCGCCCCGTGAACTTCTCTTACCTGAACAGCGACGGTCAGCAGGTGCTCAATCAGGATGCCGACCTCGAGATGTGCGGCGGCTGGAGCCGTGCGTGGACGCCCCACTCCTTCAAGTTGAAAGGCACAAAGGAGATGGGCGGCGTAAAGTACTTGCCCTACTCGTTCTTTGAACAGAAGCCATATATCCGTAACCGCACCCTGCAGATTCGCAATGGCGGCAACGACAATAACGGGCGCTTCATCGATCCCGCCATTCAGTATATGGTTGAAACTTCGGGGTTCAACGTCGACTGTCAGAGTTATCAGCCCGTACACGAATTCATCAACGGCCAATACATCGGCGTGCTGAACGTGCGCGAACCAAACAACAAGCATTTCGTCGATGCCAACTACGGCTGGGATGACGACGAGATTGACCAGTTCGAGATGTCGCCCGACTCGGGCTACGTGCAGAAGTGCGGAACACCCGACGCCTTTATCCATCTTGTGGACGACCTGTCGCCCAATGCCGCCAATGCTGCCACCTACGCCGAGATTGAAAAACTGCTCGACATCGATGAGTTTATCAATTACATGGCCACCGAGTTCTACCTCGGCAGCACCGACTGGCCGCAGAACAACGTTAAGGGCTTCCGCAACCGTCAGGACGGTAAATTCCGTTTCGTGCTGTTTGACATCGACTTCGCCTTCAACACGAACAGCCCGTTCAACACGTTTATGAACAAGGAAATCTATACCTTCGACCAGCTGCGCCCGGCATCGCTGGGCCGCATCACTGAGCAGATTCGCCTTGTGACACTGTTCAAGAACCTGCTGCAGAACACCAACTTCCGCAAGCAGTTCATTGATGCTTTCTGCCTTGTGGGCGGCAGTGTGCTCGAGGCCTCACGTGCTGAAGAGATTGCCAACCAGCTGCAGGAAGTCGTCAGCGGTCCAATGGATTTAGAAGGCAGGTACTGGGACTTGAACAACTCGGCCAACAAAGTCAGAAACGGATTGGGCAGCCGTCTGGGCAACGCCATCAATTACCTGAAGAACTTCGGTCAGATGCAGCTGTCGGGTGTCAATCAGATTACTGCCAACTTCTCGGCAAACATTGGAGAAGCCAAGATTCAGCTGAACGGCCAAGACGTGCCCACGGCCAGCTTCAACGGCACGCTCTTCGCTCCCGCCGTACTCAAGGCTTCGGCTCCAGAGGGTTATACCTTCAAGGGCTGGAAGAACAGCAGCGGCTCCATTGTCAGCACCAAGGAGGAATACGACATCTCGAACCAGAGCAACGTCGAACTGACCGCCACCTACGAAAAGCTGGCGGACGACCGTGAGTTGCTCGCAGCCATCGCCATGCCCATTAAGGTGAACGAGGTGAACGCCGCCGGCACTGTCTACCTCGGTGAGACCTGGAAACGCTCCGACTGGTTGGAGCTCTATAACACCACCGACACAGAGCTCGACGTGAAAGGCCTCTACCTGAGCGACGACAGCGACCAGCCGCTGAAATACCAGATTCAGCAAAGCGTGAAGATTCCTGCAAAAGGTCACCTCGTGGTCTGGGCCGACGGACTGGGCGCAAATGCCCTTGGCGGCCAGGCCCGTCAGATTCATACCAGTTTCAAACTGAGCAACAAGGCCGGACAACAGGTGTTCGCCGTCAGTAGTGCGGAGTTCGTCGAGAAGAACGCCGGCTACTTCAACAAGCACCCAGAAATGAAGACGTTTGTAGATGGGCTGACCTACACAGCACACAGCGGCCAGCAGACCGTAGGGCGCTACCCCGACGGTGGTAGCCAGTTCTTCCTGATGGAGCACCCCACCATCGAACGTACTAACACCGTGACCACTGCCGACAAGTTGACAGGAATAGACCAGAACCGAATGTCGCTGCTGTCAGAGGAGTTCACCATGCAGTTGGCAAAGGGCTGGAACTGGACATCACACTGTCTGGCTAACCCGATCAGGACCGCCAGTCTGTCGACAAAGGCGGCACGCATTGTCGGCCAACAACAGGAGTGTATCCGTACCACACAGGGAATGACGGGTACGCTGACCTCGCTCGACGCAGGACGTCTGTATAAGGTGCTAATGGATGAAGCCGACTCATACACTGCCACCGACATATTCTGCCAGCCAACGCTACCTATCACCCTGTTGCCAGGCTGGAACTGGGTGGGATACCCCGTCAGCGGCACGCAGACGCTGGCTGAAGCTCTGGCCGACTTCTCAGCTGAGGAGGGTGACCAACTTGTAGGGCAGAATGGATTTGCCACCTATACTGCCAACGGTTGGAAGGGCAGTCTCTCGTCGCTGGAGACAGGACGGGGATATATGCTCTACACCCGTCAGGCAAAGACGCTGACGTTCACCGAACCGGCTCAGGCCCTGAACTTCAGCCGCGCCAACGTCCGTGGCAAGACTGCCATTGACTACGGTGTCAACAAATACGCCTATCCTAACGTAATGGGCATCATCGGAACGCTTGAGTGGCAGAACCAGCCCGTGGAGACGGGACGCTTCACGCTGTTAGCCTATAGCGGCGATGAGTGTCGCGGCGTCGGACAATGGGTAGACGACCAAGTGTTCCTGACAACCTACGGTGACGGTGGCGAACTGCTGAATTTCTATGCTAAGGACGAGGAAGACGGTACGGTCTATCACGTCAACGTCAATGATAACACTAACGTATTCACTGCTGGTGTCTTCGGTAGTATTCAGTCACCTCGCCTCTTTAACATAGGCGACTCTGAAGCTGTCAGCATCGACTTCAGTACGACTGGCAATAAGGTTGAGGGTTACTACAACCTTGGAGGCATGCGCGTGACAAACCACGCTGCTGCACTGCCGAGAGGTGTCTACATTGTGAAGATGAGCGACGGCTCGCACCGTAAAATCTATGTAAAGTAAGAAGTATGAGAAAACTTTCGACTGCATTTCTGCTTTTGTTTGCGCTTGGGTTGAGTGCCCAATCGCCCATAGATATCAAATGGAACGGAACTGCCGCAACCGTCAACATCCCCCCAGACATTACGGGGGTGACAGCCACAGTAGAAGGGGCAAACGTCAGCATCACCTCTACCAATACCGACACCGAGTACACCTACCGACTCAGCGGTAGTAGTACTGACGGTTCGCTAACCGTATACGGCGACTACAAGCTGACGCTGCAATTGGCCGGACTCAGTCTGACAAACGCCCACGGTGGTGCTGCTATTGATGTGGAGTGCGGCAAGCGCATCGCCGTAGAACTGGTCAAGGGAACGCGCAACATGCTGGCCGATGCAGACAAAGGCAGCCAGAAGGCAGCCCTCTACTTCAAAGGTCATGCCGAGTTTGAAGACCACGGCACGCTCAACGTCACAGGACGCCTGAAGCACGCCATCTGCGCCAAGGAGTACATCGAGCTGAAAGCTTCGACGGGCACCATCAACGTGCTCGGGGCTGTCAGTGACGGCATTCACTGCGGCAAGGGCAAGGTAAACAATGAGCACAACTATTTCTTGATGCGGGGCGGCAATGTGAACATCCTGAACGTCAGCGGCGACGGCATCGACAGCGATGACTACGGCACTGTCAGCATCGAAGGTGGCTCCATCAGCATCAATACCACCGACGGGGCTACAGCCCTGAAAGCCGACAGTCTGCTCAACATCAGTGGCGGAAAAGTGAACATCTCAGTCACTGGAGATGACAGCGAGGGACTTCGTTCACGCTACCGCACAACCATCAGCGGCGGCCGCACAGACATCATCGTTACCGGCAACGGCTCGAAGGCCATCAAGGGCAAACGCTACGAGGAAGAGGCCACCGTACTCGACGGCGGCTATGTCGACATTAGCGGTGGCGAGGTCAACATCCATGTGCTGGGTAGCAACCTAAAGGACCCGGCCACCGGCGACATCAGCAAATGTATGGGCATAAGCATTGATGCTGACTTTCGGCAGACAGACGGTACGGTCAATATCACCGCCCTCGGCCCCGAGACCTATACCTACAACGTAAAAGGTAACGAAAGCCGCGACGGCGGCACGCTCAACACTGTCAGCACGCCTTGGGCACTGAACCCAGCTGAATTCCAATACGACATGTCAGTTTATGTTGTCGTCAAGAAGTCTGGTACTGCATACACAGACTACACCGGCAAGGCTGTCGGTGCCTTCATCGGAACGCAGTGCGTGGGCTATGCCGTCTTTCCCGAGGGCGCAGGCTACGGTATCATGCGTCTCTACAGCGACAAGGCCATGGGTAGCGAGACGATGAATTTTAGACTTAACGACAATGGTGCCGAATACAAACTTACTACTTCTCAAACCGTCACTTTTACAGCACAGGCTGCTATCGGCACGCCTGAGGCACCCATCGAGTTGAATTGTCCGGCCTATGAACTCGGCGATGTTAACCACGACAAGGCAGTTGACAATCTTGACGTCGAGTGCCTGGCCTGTAAACTCGTAGGCAAGTCACACACAACGACTTTCAACTCTGCCCAGGCCGACGTCGACGGCGATGGTATTATTACTATCGCCGACCTGACAAGGATTGTCAGAATCATACAGAAAAGGAAGGAAACGCAAGGAATGTAACTTTTCTGATAAAAAAAGTGGCAAAAAGTTTGCGGATTAAAAGAAAATGTGTAATTTTGCAGCCGAAAAGGAATAAAACCAAGCAACAACATGAATAGAACAGCAAACTTCTGGTGGTGGCGCAACTCAAGATTCGGACAATCGTGAGAAGTCAGCCGTGTACCCGCCTGAAGGGAGCAAAAAGATAAAAAGAGGCCTGTCGTTCTTGCGACGGGCCTCTTTCTTTTAAGATTTATCACACAAAAACAACAAATATATGAACTATCAAGTAGACGAAAAAGGATTTTACGGAGAATTCGGCGGCGCTTACGTCCCCGAGATTCTCTATGCGACGGTGAAGAACCTGCAAGAGCAGTATCTGCCCATCATCGAGTCGCAGACGTTCAAGGACGAGTATCACGCGCTGCTGCGCGACTACGTGGGGCGGCCCAGTCCGCTGTACTACGCCCGCCGCATGAGCGAGCGGTACGGCTGCCAGCTCTACCTGAAGCGTGAGGACCTGAACCACACGGGCGCCCACAAGATTAACAACACCGTAGGCCAGATACTGCTGGCGAAAAAGATGGGCAAGACGCGCATCATTGCCGAGACAGGAGCAGGACAGCACGGTGTGGCCACGGCCACGGTCTGTGCGCTGATGGGCATGAAGTGCGAGGTCTTCATGGGTGCCACCGACGTGGAGCGCCAACACACGAACGTGGAGCGCATGAAGATGCTGGGTGCTGAGGTTCACCCCGTGCGCACAGGCAACATGACGCTGAGCGACGCCTGCTCGGAGGCCATCCGCGACTGGTGCTGCCATCCCAGTGACACCTTCTATATCGTCGGCTCGACAATGGGCCCCCACCCCTACCCCGACCTCGTGGCACGTATGCAGAGCGTCATCTCAGAGGAAATCAAATGGCAGCTGCAGGAGAAGATCGGGCGCGACTATCCCGACTATCTCATGGCCTGCATAGGCGGCGGAAGCAATGCCGCAGGAACCATCTATCACTACATGGACGACGAACGGGTACGTATCGTGCTGGCCGAGGCCGGCGGTCACGGCTGGGACACCGACTACACGGCAGCCACCATCCATCGCGGTACGACGGGCATCCTGCACGGGGCGAAGATGCTGGTGATGCAGGACGAGGACGGTCAGATACAGGAGGCGTTCACCATCTCGGCAGGTCTCGACTACCCCGGCGTGGGGCCGATGCACTGCAACATGGCGAAGCAAGGACGCACGCAGGTGCTGAGCATCAACGACGACGAGGCCATCTACGGCGGCTATGAGCTGACGCGCATGGAGGGCATCATCCCTGCCATCGAGAGTGCCCACGCCATTGCGGCCCTTTCCAAACTCACCTTCAAGCAGGATGACGTGGTAGTGCTGACGGTCAGCGGCCGCGGCGACAAGGATGTGGAGACTTATCTGAAGAACAAACAAATGGCAAAAGAATATGGAAACTTTTAAATATACAACCAACAGCAAGACTATTCTGGCCGACCTCTATACACCCGTCGGCGTATACATGAGACTGCGCGACCTCTACCCGCAGTCGGCACTGATGGAGTGTGCCGACTACCACGACGCAGCCAGTTCGCGATCGTTCATTGGTATCAGTCCAATGGCCAGCGTAGCCATCGGCCATGGCATCGCAACCGTCTCCTATCCCGACGGCAGCGTGATGCAGCACGAGGTGAACAAGGAATACCGCTCCGACAAAGCCATCCACGCCCTCATCGACAGGATTGAGGTGACGGGCGACGACGCCGGTGTCTGCGGACTCTTCGGCTTTACGTCGTTCAACGCCGTGCGCTACTTCGAGGACATCGCCGTGAAGGACGAGACGCAGCAGAAGAACGATGCCCCCGACGTGCTCTACATATTATATAAGGTGGTCATCGTGTTCGACCATCATAACAATACGGTGAAGGTGGTGACGCTGGGCGATGCTAACGACATCGACACCGTCCTCAAGGCCATGAACCGCGGCAACGTGAGAGAATACGACTTCCACGCCATCGGTGACGTCAGCTCAACCCTGACCGACGAGGAGCACAAGGCGAACATCCGACGCGGCATACAGCACTGTCTGCGCGGCGACGTGTTCCAGATTGTGCTTTCACGGCGGTTTGTACAGCGCTACGAGGGCGATGACTTCAAGCTGTACAGAACGCTGAGGAGCATCAACCCGAGTCCCTACCTCTTCTATTTCGACTTCGGTGGTTTCCGCATCTTCGGTTCAAGTCCTGAGACGCACTGCCGTATTGAGGGCCGCAAAGCCTACATCGACCCCATTGCCGGAACGACGAAGCGCACGGGCGATGCAGAGGCCGACCGCCGGGGGGCAGAGTTTCTACGCAACGACCCGAAGGAGAATGCCGAGCACGTGATGCTCGTCGACCTGGCCCGCAACGACCTGAGCCGCAACTGCCATGGTGTGAAAGTCGACTACTACAAGGACATCCAGTACTACTCGCATGTCATCCACCTGGTCTCGCGCGTCAGCGGCGAACTTGACGAAGGAGCCGACCCCATCAAGGCGTTCATCGACACCTTCCCCGCCGGAACGCTGAGCGGTGCGCCGAAGGTGCGTGCCATGCAGCTCATCTCGGAGTACGAGCCGCACAACCGAGGCGCCTACGGCGGCTGTATCGGCATCATCGGGCTGGACGGTTCCCTGAACCAGGCCATCACCATCCGCACCTTCGTCTCGCGCAACGGCGAGCTGTGGTTCCAGGCCGGCGGCGGCATCGTAGCCAAGAGCAACGAGGAATACGAGCTGCAGGAAGTGAACAACAAACTCGGTGCGCTGCGCCGCGCCATACTCATGGCAGAGGAAATGTAAACTACGAATTTTTCGAATTTCACGAATTATGAAGATAGTAATCATAGACAACTACGACTCGTTTACGTATAACTTGAGTCATTTGGTGAAAGAGATTGGTGCTGAGGTAACTGTATATCGAAACGACCAGTTTAGTCTCGACGAAATCGAGGCCTACGATAAGATTATCCTCTCGCCCGGCCCTGGCATTCCCAGCGAGGCAGGACTGCTGCTCGACGTCATCCGCGAGTACGCCGGGCGTAAGCCGATACTGGGCGTCTGTCTGGGCCATCAGGCCATCGGCGAGGCATTCGGCGGAAAGCTGGAGAACCTCAGCGACGTATTCCACGGGGTGGCTACGCCTTGTCATATCACAGCTGTCGACCCACTATTCGACGGGCTGGACAGGACCATCACCGTCGGGCGCTACCATTCGTGGGTGGTGTCGAAGGACGGTTTCCCCGACTGCTTAGAGATAACTGCCGAGAGCGACGAGGGGCAGATCATGGCCCTCCAGCACAAGGACTACCCGGTGTACGGCATCCAGTTCCACCCCGAAAGCGTATTAACCCCCGAAGGACGTATAATCATCAAAAACTTTATAGACTTATGAAAGAAATCTTAGCAAAGCTCCTCAACCACGAGGAACTCTCCCGCGAGGAGATGAAGAACATTCTGGTGGGTATCACCCACAGTGAGTTTCCCAACGAACAGATCACAGCCCTGCTGACGGCCCTGCAGATGCGCGGCGTCACCGTCGAAGAGCTGCTGGGCTTCCGCGACGGCATCTTAGAGACGGGCGTGCCCGTGCCTCTCGACTGCGACCGCTACATCGACGTGGTGGGCACCGGCGGCGACCGCAAGAACACTTTCAACATCTCGACGACGTCGTGCTTCGTCATCGCCGGTGCCGGCTACAAGGTGGCCAAGCACGGCAACTATGCCGCCACGTCGACCAGCGGAGCTTCGAACGTCATTGCCCAACACGGCGTGAAGTTCACCGACGACCTGGCCCAGCTGAACCGCTGCATGGATGAGGCGGGCATCGTCTACCTGCACGCCCAACTCTTTGCCAAGGCGATGAAGTTCGTGGGGCCCATCCGCAAGGCCCTGCCCTTCCCCACCATCTTCAACCTGCTCGGTCCGCTGGTGAACCCCTCGCAGCCCAGCTGTCAGCTGCTCGGCGTGGCCAACCTCGACCAGATGCGCTTGTATCACGCTGTCTACCAGCGCCTCGGCATCGACTACGGAATCGTGAACTCAATCGACGGCTACGACGAAATCTCGCTGACGGGCGACTTCAAGGTTACGACCAACACATACGAGAAAATCTTCTCGCCTGCCGACCTTGGTTTCCAGCCTGCCAAGCCCGAGGAGCTGGTCGCCGGCGCCACCGAGCAGGAGGCCAAGGAGATTTTCGATGCCGTGCTTGAGAACCGTGCCCTGCCAGCCCAGAAGAACATCGTACTGGCTAACGCCGCCTTCGGCATCCAGGTGCTGGAGAAGGGCCAGAAGAGCATCGACGAGTGCATCAGCATTGCCCGCGAAAGCATCGACAGCGGCAGCGCCCTGCGGACGTTCAAGAAGTTTGTGGAACTCAACTCGTAAGCTATGGACATCCTACAGGAAATCGTAGCCACCAAGCGCGAGGAGCTTGAGCGGATGCGGCGGAAGAAGCCGTCGCTCCGCGAGGCCCTGCTTCAGAGCGAGACCGGCATCATCGCCGAGTTCAAGCGCCGCTCGCCGTCGAAAGGCTGGATCAAGGAGGAGGGGCTCGCCTCGGAGATTCCGCTTTCATACCAGCAGAACGGTGCCGCCGCGATAAGTATTCTGACCGACAAGCAATATTTCGGCGGTCATGATCGTTTTATAGTCGAGGCCCGGCAGTCGGGCGTGACGCTTCCTGTGCTCTACAAGAACTTCGTCATCGACGAGCTGCAGCTCTATGAAGCTGCTCTGTGCGGAGCGTCGGCGGTACTGCTGATTGCGGCGTGCCTCCCGAAGGAGAAGCTTCGGGCACTGCTGCTGAAGGCGCATGAACTTGGACTTGAAGTGCTGCTTGAGATGCACGGCGAAGATGAGCTGGACTACTGCGAGTTAGAGCCGGATGTATACGGCATTAACAACCGCCACCTCGGGTCGTTCGTGACCGATGTTGAGAACTCCTTCCGACTGGCCGAGCGACTGCCAAAGGATGCCGTGAAGGTGAGCGAGAGCGGCATCTCGCGCCCCGAGACCATCCGCGAACTGCGCCAGGCCGGCTTCCGTGGATTCCTCATCGGCGAGACGTTCATGAAGACGCCCGACCCGGGAAAGACATTAAAACAATTTATAGAACAGATATGATCATAAAAGTTTGTGGAATGCGCGAGGGCGAGAACATCCGCCAGGTCGCTGAGTTAGGAGTTAACTGGATTGGTATGATATTCTGGGACAAGTCGCCGCGTAACGTGACGATGATTCCCACCTACGCCGGGATTATCCCCGACCGTGGGTCAGACATCGGCAGCTTCAAGGCCAAACGCGTCGGCGTGTTTGTCGACGAGATGCCTCAGAACATCATTACCCGTGTGGTGAACTACAAGCTCGACCTCGTACAGCTGCACGGCCATGAGACGCCGACACTCATCCGCAACCTGCGCCGTACGCTCGACCCCGACATCAGGCCGGGTGTTCAGTTCATCAAGGCCATCAGCGTTGGGGGCTGCAATGATATTGCAGCATACAAGGACTACGCGGACTGCGTGGACTACTTCCTGTTTGACACGAAGTGCCCGACGGTGGGCGGCAGCGGCAGCCAGTTCGACTGGTCGGTGCTTGAAGCCTACGACGGCGACGTACCCTTCCTGCTGAGCGGCGGCATCGGTCCCGACGACGCAAAGCGCGTCCGCAACTTCCATCACCCTAAGTGCATCGGCATCGACCTCAACTCACGCTTCGAGACCGAGCCAGGACTGAAAGACATCACAAAACTCAAACAATTCTTAGAACAACTGAAATGAACAAGATAAACCAAGTATTCTCCAACCGAGGCGACCGCAAGCTGCTGAGCCTCTACTTCTGCGCTGGCACGCCAACCCTCGAAGGCACCGGCGAGGTCATCAAGACGATGGAGCGGCGGGGCATTGACTTCGTCGAGGTCGGCATCCCCTTCAGCGACCCGTTGGCCGACGGTCCCGTCATTCAGACAGCCGCCACGAAGGCCCTCAGGAACGGCATGAGCGTGAAGCTGCTTTTCGAGCAGCTGAAGGCCATTAAGGACGAAGTGAGCATCCCGCTGATACTGATGGGCTACCTCAACCCCATCCTGCACTACGGCATCGAGCAGTTCTGCCAGTCGTGCGCCGAGAGCGGCGTCTCGGGCATGATCATCCCCGACCTGCCCTTCAGCGACTACCTCAGCACCGTGAAGCCCGCCGCCGACAAGTACGACCTGCGCGTCATCATGCTCATCACCCCCGAGACCTCGGAGGAGCGCATACGCTTCATCGACCAGAACACCGACGGCTTTATCTATATGGTTTCGTCGGCCGCCATCACTGGTGCCCAGAAGTCGTTCGACGAGCAGAAGCAGGAGTACTTCCGCCGCATTGACAGCATGAACCTGCGCAACCCGCGCATGATCGGCTTCGGCATCAGCAACGCCCAGACGCTGAAGGCTGCCCAGGACAACGCCGCCGGTGCCATCATCGGTTCGAAGTTCGTCACCCTGCTCGACGAGGCCGGCGGCAATGCCGACAAAGCCCTCGACCAGCTGTTCGACGCCCTTCAGCACTAAAACGATTACGTGATAAAAAAGCTTAATTAGTTCGTAGTATCGTGTAAATTCCGTATCTTTGCACGAAACTACGAACTAATTCTTTTATAGTATGAAGAAATCACTACAACTGATGCTACTGTGCCTGCTTGTTCCCCTGCTGAGCTACGCTGAGGGATGGGACGAGGCAAAGTACAAGCAAATTGAGCAAAGCATCAAACAACCGCAGATCAGCGGCAAGGACTACGTCATCACCAAGTTCGGTGCCAAGCCCGACGCTTCGGCCGCCGCCAACCAGAAGGCCATTCAGAAGGCCATCGACAAATGCTCGAAGAAAGGCGGCGGACGTGTCATCGTCCCTGCCGGTCAGAAGTTCCTGACTGCTGCCATCGAGCTGAAGAGTCACGTCAACCTGCACGTTGAGGAGGGGGCCGTTCTGGAGTTTGTCTTCGAGCCCGAGCTCTACCCCATCGTCGAGACGTCGTGGGAAGGGTTGGAGTGTTTCAACCTCTCGCCCTGCGTCTATGCCTTCAAGGCCACTGACATCGCCGTCACGGGCAAGGGTACCATCGACGGCGGCGGATCGAATGACACGTGGTGGCCGTGGTGCGGTGCTGCGAAGTTCGGCTGGAAGGAGGGTATGATCAGCCAGAAAATTGAGGCCCGCCCCCGCCTGCTGAAGAACGGCGAGGACGGCATACCGATGTACAACGAGCAGGGCCAGCGCTCGCCGGAACGCATCTTTGGCCCGAAGGACGGCCTGCGCCCGCAGCTCGTCTCGTTCAACAAGTGCGAGCGCATCCTGCTTGAGGACGTCACGTTGCTGCGCTCGCCGTTCTGGGTCATCCATCCCCTGCACTCGACTGACGTCACCGTGCGCCGTGTGAAGATGATCAACGACGGTCCCAACGGCGACGGTTGCGACCCTGAGTGCTGCGACCGCGTGCTGATAGAGGACTGTTTCTTCAACACCGGCGACGACTGCATCGCCATCAAGAGCGGCCGCAACCGCGACGGCCGTGAGCGCAATATGCCGTCGAAGAACATCATCATCCGCAACTGCGAGATGAAGAACGGACACGGCGGCGTGGTCGTAGGCTCCGAGATTTCGGGCGGCTGCCAGAATGTCTACGCCCACGACTGCGTGATGGACTCGCCCAACCTCGACCGCGTGCTGCGCATCAAGACCAACAGCTGTCGCGGCGGCATTATCGAGAACATCAACATGCGCGACATCAAGGTGGGACAGTGCGGCGAGGCCGTGGTCAAGATTAACCTCGACTACGAGCACAATGAGGTCTGCTGCCGCGGTTTCAACCCGACGGTGCGCGATATCAACGTCGAGAACGTCAACTGTCAGAAGTCGAAGTACGGCGTGCTCGTCATCGCCCTCGATACGGTCTGCAATGTCTACGACGTCAACCTGAAGAACTGCCGCTTCGACGGTGTTCAGCAGGGCAATAAGATTACCGGTCAGACGCGCAACATCCGTTACGACAACTATTTCGTCAACGGCTCGCTCTGTCTGACGGAGATGCCCCACAAGCACTATTCGGAGTGGATGACCTACTCGGAGATGAAGCGCGTGCCCCGCTCCTACCTGCTCGACTTCTCGACCCGCCCCAAGTGGTCGTATGTGATGGGCATCGAACTGGAGGGTATGCTCGACACCTACCTGCGCTACGGCGGCGACGACATCCGCCGCTACTGCCAGGAGTACACCGACACGATGATCAGCCAGAAGGGTGACATACGCGGCTACAACATCCTCGACTACAACCTCGACAACATCCGCACCGGCCACTTCGTCACCCGTATGTACCAGCAGTGGCCCGAGGCCAAGAACCTGCTGGCCATGAAGACCATGATGAAGCAACTGCAGGACCAGCCGCGCACCAAGGCCGACAAGGTCTACTGGCACAAGGCCATCTACGCCTACCAGGTGTGGCTCGACGGTATCTTCATGGGCTTGCCCTACCGCTGTCTGACAGCTCCCATCACCGACAAGAAGAACGCCACCAAGATCTACGACGACGCCGTCGACCAGCTTAAGGTGACCTACGAGCGCACTCTCGACCCGAAGACCGGCTTGAACCGCCACGCTTACGACGAGACGCGGAAGGCCTTCTGGGCCGACCCGCAGACGGGCCTGTCGCAGCACTGCTGGGGCCGCGCCCAGGGCTGGTACACGATGGCTCTTATCGAGGTGCTCGACGCGCTGCCCGAATCGTACAGCCGTCGCTCCGAGGTCATCGACCTGCTGCGCAAGGACTTTGACGCCATCCTCAAGTGGCAGGACAAGAAGACGGGCACGTGGTATCAGGTTATGGACAGTCAGAGTCGCGAAGGTAACTATCTGGAAGCCACTTGTTCAGCCATGTTCACTTACGCATTACTGAAAGCCTATCGCAAGGGCTACGTCGGCACCAAGTACCGCGAAGCCGGCATCCGCGCCTACCGTGGCATCATCAACAATTTCATCCGCGTAAACGCCGACAAGACCATCTCGCTGACCAACTGCTGCTCGGTGGCAGGTCTCGGTCCGGCAGCCACCGACGAGGTCGTTACCGCCATGAGGAAAGTTAACCCGAAGGGCTCGGTCAAGGAGAACCGCCGCCGCGACGGTGGCTATGCCTACTATCTATCCGAACAGATACGCGACAACGACGCCAAGGGTCTCGGCCCGTTCATCTGGGCATCGTTAGAGATGGAGATGCTGGGCTACGACACGCAGAACACCACCGCCGAGATTAACCGTCAGGCCGTGGTCACTCGCAACAACCCCGTCATCACCGAAGCCGACGCGCTGGCCTCGCTGACGGTGGGCAACGGTCACTTTGCAACGACGGTCGACGTTACCGGCCTGCAGTCGTTCCCTTTTGACTATGAGGCAGGTGTGCCTCTGACAGCCATGTCCGACTGGGGCTGGCATAAGTTCGAAAACACCAACGGTCTGACACCTGCCGAGAGCGAGAAGTCGTTCGACTTGGGTCACGGCCACCCCGAGGTTTACGCCGTGGAGTATAAAGCCCCCTCCAGCTCCCCCCGAGGGGGAGTGACTGAGCGCAATGTTCAGGCTACACAGTATTTTCGCGTGAACCCCCACCGTCTGAACCTCGGCGCCATCGGCTTGGAGCTGAAAGGCGCCGACGGGGAGCGCATACAACTGAAGGACCTGACGGAGATCCGCCAGGAACTGGGGCTTTACGACGGTAAGATTGAGTCGCACTTTGTGGCCGACGGCACCCCCGCCGACGTGACCACTGCCGCCCTGCAGGACCAAGACGCCGTCATCTACCGCATCAAGACCCCGCTGCTGAAGGACGGCCGCGCCCGCGTCAGCATCCGCTTCCCCTACCCTACGGGCAAGCACGCCGATGCCGCCGCCGACTGGACGAAGCCTGAGCGCCACACCTCGCGCATCGTCTCTACTCAGGGCCATTCTGCCATCATCGAGCATACCCTCGATTCCACACGCTACTACCTTACCCTCACTTGGCAGGGCGATGCCCAATTACAGGAATGCGCTCCCCACCATTTCGAGCTTTCCACCACCGACGATGTCCTCGCCTTCAAGGCCAAGTACAGTTTGCTGTGCAGCGGCGGTGCCGCTGCCCCCTTCGTCTTTGACGAACAGCTGCGCGCCGTCATCCGCTCATGGAACCGCTGGTGGCAGGAGGGTGCCATCGTCGACTTCAGCCAGTGTACCGACCCGCGCGCCAAGGAGCTGGAGCGCCGCGTCGTGCTGTCGCAATACCTTACACAGGTGAACTGCGCCAACAGTCTGCCACCTCAAGAGACTGGGCTGACCTACAACTCCTGGTTTGGCCGCCCGCACTTGGAGATGACCTGGTGGCACATGGTCGACTTCGCCCTCTGGAACCGCCCCGAGGTCGTCGCCCAGGTGCTCGACTGGTACAACACCGTTGCCTACCCCGAGGCCCGCAAGATTGCCCAGCGGCAGGGCTTCAAGGGCATCCGCTGGATGAAGATGACCGACCCCTGGGCTGGTGA
>CAMHHO010000061.1:0-20641 GCA_946184965.1 uncultured Prevotellaceae bacterium
GTTTTAGCAGAAAATTAAAACATTTTATGAAGATTCTGAAGTGGGGATTCATAGGCTGTGGCGAGGTCACCGAGAAGAAGAGCGGCCCGGCCTTCAGCGAGGTCGAGGGGTCGGGCGTCGTGGCGGTCATGTGTCGTCATGAGAGCAGAGCCCGCACCTACGCCATTACCCACGGCATACCGAAGTGGTACACCGATGCCCAGCAGCTCATCGACGACCCCGACGTGAACGCCATCTATGTGGCTACGCCGCCGTCGAGCCATGCCACCTACGCCATCATGGCCATGAAGGCGGGAAAACCCGTCTACGTGGAGAAGCCTCTGGCCGCCAGCTACGAGGACTGCGCCCGCATCAACAGCATCTCAGAGCGTACGGGCGTGCCCTGCTTCGTGGCCTACTACCGCCGCTATCTGCCCTACTTCCTGCGTGTGAAGCAGATTGTCGACGACGGCATCATCGGGCGCATACTGACTGTCCAGGTGCGATTCGCCGTGCCTCCCCGCGAACTTGACTACAGCCACCCCGAGGCGCTGCCTTGGCGCCTGCAGCCCGAGATTTCGGGCGGCGGCTATTTCTACGACCTTGCTCCCCACCAGCTCGATCTGCTGCAGACGATATTCGGCGTCATTCTCGATGCCGAGGGCATCAGCACCAACCGCGGCCACTATTATCAGGCCGAGGACACAGTGTCGGCCTGCTTCCGCTTCGAGAACGGTCTGTCGGGCAGCGGTACCTGGTGCTTTGTGGCCCATGAGTCGGCCCGCGAGGACCGCATAGAGATTATCGGCGACAAGGGCAAGCTGCTGTTCTCTGTGTTCGACTATGCGCCCATCCAGCTGCATACCAGCGAGGGCATTCAGCAGATAGTGGTGCCCAATCCGCCGTACGTGCAGTTCCCGTTGATTAAGAATGTCATCGAGCATTTGCAGGGCTTGGCGCTCTGTACGTGTACCAGCGTTTCGGCCACCCCCGTGAACTGGGCGATGGACCGCATTTTAGGAAAGATATGAAGAGTGAGAAGTTGCTGCTGATACTCGTGCTGCTGCTGACGATGGCCGTTGGAGTAGCCAATGCTGACGACCTGGATGATGTCGTCGGAGCAGACTCCTTGTCGCCCGACAACAAGCCGCTGCAGAGGGTGCAGCAGAAGATCAAATACACCGTCCGCGGCTTCGACCGACTGGAGGACGAGTATATCGAGCCTCAGCACTATGAGTGGTCGGTCATGCTGCAGGCCACGCGCAACTTCGAGGAGTTCATCCTCAGCAGCAACGGACAGAGCATCATGTTCTCGCCCGACCAGCGCATCAAGGTGGGCCCTTACTTCGGCTGGCGCTGGTTCTTCCTCGGTTGGACCTTCGACCTGAAGAATCTGAGCCTCTTCAGCCATACAGACAAACGCGAGATTGACTTCAGCATCTATTCCTCGCAGGTGGGCGTCGACATGTTCTACCGCCGTACGGGCAGCGACTACCAGCTGCGCCAGGTGCGCATGGGCTACGGCATCGACGGTACGCGTTTCGAGGACACGCCCTTCAGCGGCATCGCTGTAGGCATCACGGGCGTCAATGCCTACTACATCTTCAACCACGGTCGCTTCTCCTATCCGGCTGCTTTCAGCCAGAGTACTTGCCAGAAGATCAGCTGCGGCTCGTGGATGGCCGGTGCCGGCTTCTACAAGAACACGCTCGACCTCGACTTTGAACAACTGCGAAGCCTGCTTGAGGACAAATTGGGCGCTGCTGAGGCCGTGAAGCTGGACAGCGGACTGATGTTCAACCGCATTGCCTACTACGACTACAGCATCTCGGGCGGCTACGCCTACAACTGGGTGTTTGCCAAGAACTGGCTCTTCTGCGCCAGCGGTCAGGCGGCTGTGGCCTATAAGACCGGTCATGGCGATACCGCCGACGATTACGACGGCTTCAGCATTAAGAAAGTGAACCTCGACGGCATAGGTCGCTTCGCCCTTGTCTATAACAACACGCGCTGGTATGCTGGTGCTTCAGCCGTCCTGCGCACCAACAACTACCGCACGGAGCGCTTTACTGCCAACAACATCTTCGGCAGTTTCAACACCTATGTGGGCTATAACTTCGGACTAAAGAAACGATACAGGAAACAGAAGAATGAATAGACTCTTATTATTAGTAATAGGTATGGCGCTGTCGGCCAGCGTCGCTGCACAGCCACACTATACCAAAGCCGACAGTACGCTCGTGACGAAGCTGCTGACAGAGGCACGCTCGCTGCCGCCGACAACGAACATGCCCTTGCACTTCGCCCGCAAGTTCATCGGCATACCATACGTCGGCCATACGCTGGAGGTCTGCGACCCCGAACGGCTGGTGGTCAACACGCGACAGCTCGACTGCACCACGCTCGTAGAGAACGTCGTTGCGCTGACATTATGCGTCAACAGCAAGCGCTACTGCTGGGGCGACTTCCTCGATGCCCTCACCCAGATACGCTACCGCGACGGACGTCTTGACGGCTACACCAGCAGGCTGCACTACTTCACTGACTGGATTGCCGACAACACCCGCAAGGGCGTGGTCGGCGAGGTGCAGCAGCAGTCGGCACCCTTCACAGCCGTGCAGACCATCAATGTCGGCTATATGTCAGCTCACCCCGATGCCTACAAGGCGCTGAAGGCGCACCCCAAGATGGTGCCTGTCATCAAGAAGCAGGAAGAGAAGCTGAACGGCAGAAAGTACCGCTACATTCCCAAGAGCGAGGTCAAGAACACCGAGGCGCTGCGCAAGGCCGTCAGCGACGGCGACATCATTGCCATCACCTGCTCGAAGGCCGGTCTCGACATTGCGCATCTCGGCTTTGCCGTGTGGCGTAAGGACGGTCTGCACTTGCTCAACGCATCGCAGTTGCACAAGAAGGTGGTCGAGGAGCCAATGACCCTCGGCCAGTATCTCTCGAAGCACCCGTCGCATACGGGTATCCGCATCATACGGATTGGGAAGTGAAGAGTGAAAAGTGATAAATCGTAAATAAATCAATCGAAAATACTGAAGATGGAGTTACCTGATTTTATGAGTTATGCCAACAAATTCTCGCAAAGCGAGTTTGTTGAGAAGATTTCGCGCATTGCCAAGCGTGCAGGCGCCAAGTTAGTTTATGCAGCGCTCATTCTGTTCTACACCCTGCAGAGCGACAAGATCAGCGCCAAGGACAAGGCTATCATCATCGGGGCCTTGGGCTACATGATCAGTCCTATCGATGTCGTACCCGATGCGATTCCTATCGTAGGCCTGAGCGACGACCTGGCCGTACTGCTCTACGTGCTGAAGAAGGTGTGGACCGATGTCGACCCCGACATCAAGGAGAAAGCCCGCGAGAAGCTGTCGAAGTGGTTCGACGACGATGAGATAGGCGAAATCGACACCCTCTTCGATTAGCGCATATACGGATTGTACTGCACCTCCTCGCCGATGGTGGTCAGCGGGCCGTGTCCGGGATAGACCTTTGTGTCGGCGGGCAGGGCGGCCAGCACCTGTTTCAGGCTGTTGCACATCTCGCTCCAGCTGCCGCCCTCGAAGTCGGTGCGCCCGATGCTCATGCGGAACAGCGTGTCGCCCGTGAAGGCCACATGCTCAGCTTCGCAGTAGAGTGTCACCGAGCCGCGTGAGTGTCCCGGTGTAGGCAGTACTCGCAGACGATGACTGCCGAACGTAACGTCTTCTTTTGTGTTTAGTAAGCGTCCTGTAGGGGCTTGCTCAATCTCGTAATCCATTCCCATCATCGACCTCATCTGCCGCCTGATGTCCATCAGCGGCAAGTCCTCGGCAGTTACCTCAGGCTTCAGCCCGTAGCGGTGCCAGACGAAGCTGTTGCCGAAGTTGTGGTCGAAGTGTCCGTGGGTGGCTATCAGCCTGACCGGTGTCAGTTTCTCACGCTCAATATAGCCGGCAATGGCCTGCTGCTCCTCAGGATAGAAGGCACCGCAGTCGATGATGACGGCCTCATTCGTCTCGTCGCTCATCACGTAGCAGTTCTCCTGCAGCATATTGCAGACGAATGTCTTTATCTTAATCATAGCGGTAAGTAAACTACGTTTTTCTCTTTAAACCATTCCTCCTCGAACCAGTTGCTGATAGGCATCACCTCGACGATGTTACGGAAAGGCTGCACCTCGGCCTCGAGGTTGCCACCCTTCAGGCAGACGATGCCGTTGGGCGTAGCGTTCTGCTGCTTCTTGCTGATGTTCTTGCGCACGATCTTAGCCAAGTCTGGCAGCGGCATTACCGCACGACTCACCACGAAGTCGAAGCGGCCACGCTCGTCTTCGCCCCTTAGGTGCTCGGCCCGGCAGTTCTTCAGTCCGATGGCTGCTGCCACCTCCTGGGCCACGTGGATTTTCTTTCCCGTGCCGTCAATCAGCTTGAAGCGGCACTCCGGAAACAGAATGGCCAGCGGTACACCGGGGAAGCCGCCACCCGTACCGAAGTCCAGAATCTCGGTGCCGGCGCGGAAGTTGACGGCTTTAGCGATGGCCAGCGAATGGAGCACATGGTGCTCGTAGAGGTTGTCGATGTCCTTGCGCGAGATGACGTTGATCTTCGCGTTCCACTCGTGGTAGAGCTCGTCGAGCATCGCGAACTGCCGTAGCTGCTCGTCAGTCAGCGTTTTGAAGTATTTCTTTACACTCTCCATAGTCAATTGTCAGTTCGGTAAGTCCCTGCTCGTAGGGCGCAATCTCGTAGGGGTTGTAGACAAAGGTGATTTCGTCCTCGCCGAGTGCGAAATTCTCAGAAGCGAACATCTCCGTCTGGTACAGGTAGCCCTTCTCCCGCAGCTCATTGATGTCCTTCGCGCCAGTCTTTTCGATCAGTTTCTCTTCCAGCAGACCGTTCAGCCGCTGCTGGTAGCCGGGAGTGAATACGTCGGCGAGTGTCAGCAGGCGTCCTGTCTTGTTGTCGAAGTTCATCAGCAGGCGCTGGCTGATGCCGTGTGCACCGCCCTCGTAGTAGTCTAACTCTGCCGTGTAGACCGTCACGCCTCGCCGGCCCTGAGCAGCCTTCCCCGTCAGATTATAGTGGTACTCATACCATGAGCGCTTGTTCGCATCGTTACGGTCATCTCGGTAAAGCGGCGCTATATTGCGGCGGTAGCTCTCGGTATAGGCGTTGGCATACGAGTCGGCAGCAGCCTTTAGGCTTGTTGCTTCTTGGTCGAGCAGTTCGCGTGCTAACAGCTCATTCACGACCTTGGCCCGATCGCCTTGGCTCTCGGCAGCTGCCGCAAGAGTCAAGTGAACGCTGCACTTGGGTGCACCATCCTCGCCACTGATGCTCACAGTCTTCTCTGTACTGACTGTTTCGAAAGCCAGCTTCTCATCCTTGTCACCAGAGCAGTTGCAGAGTGTGGCTATTGCTGCAGCGGCAACAATTGTCAACAGTCGTCTTCTCATCGTGCAGCGACATACTTGTGGAGCGTGGCGCGAACGGCACCGTTGCCGGCATAGAGCTCCTTGACCATGCCCTCAATCTGCTCGCCGAGACCAGCTTCGTAGAGGTCGAGACCGAAAACATCGCTACGGCTATAGAGCTGGTGCAACGGGCTCCAGTCCTGATCAGGACGGCCTATCTCCAGCGGGGCTACGATGGCTTGCAGCTCACTCAGCATGGGGTCGGGTGAAGGTTCGAAGGGCGTGCCGTCATCCTTAATACCTTTTAGGTATCGGGCATAGCCAGCCAATGTCAGCGGAATGAGGATGAGGTTCGACATGTCGAGTCCGCGGGCAATGTATTTCTTAATAGTCTCTCCGAAACGGATAGGTAGCTTCTGGCTTGTGTCCATTGCTATGCGCTGGGGAGCATCGGGCATGAACGGATTGGGCAGTCGGCGGTTGATGACAGCTCCGATGAACTCGTAGGGGTTCAGCACGCCCGGGTCGGTAACAACGGGCATTGCCTCCATATAGCCGATTTTCTGAATGAAGGGGCGCAGGTCCTCATCAGCCATTTCAGCAGAAATCAGCGTGTAGCCGAGCATGCAGCCATAGATACTCATGGCCGTGTGAAGGGGGTTCAGACAGGTTGTCACCTTCATCGTTTCTACTTTGTCGACAGTCTCACGCGTGGTGTAAAGGGCACCTCCGAGGTCGAGTGGGGGACGGCCATTGGTGTAGTTGTCTTCAATGACCAGATACTGCACTTCCTCAGCGTTGACAAATGGAGCCGTGAAGGTGTGCTTCTCGGTCTCGATATAGTTGTTGTCCTCGAAGCCGTCCTCAGCCAAGAGTTCCTTTACCTTCTCGTGCGGGCGTGGTGTAATCTTATCAATCATCGACCAGGGGAAGGTCACCTTCGTCTCGTCCTTCAGGTAATCGAGGAAAGCCTGAGGCACCAGCCCATCGTTTACCCAACGTTCAGCATAGGCCATGATGCCGGCTTTCACGCGGTCGCCGTTGTGCGAGCAGTTGTCCATTGACTGAACTGTAAGTGGGAGCTGTCCGGCATTGAAGCGCTCAAACAGAAGGGCACAAACCTTGCCCATCGCAAACATAGGCTTTAGCCCGCGAGCCAGGTCGGCCTCGTTGAAGGTGTAGCCTTTCTCAGTGATGGTAAACGAAATCATCTGGAGACTGGGATTACGGAAAATCTCAATCAGCCTGTTCCAGTCGTCGAACTGAGGGTCGGCTTTCAGTGCTTCTGTCACCGAGGCAATGACCTTCTTCTCGATAGTGCCTGTTGACTGAAGGCTCACAAGTAGCGACAGATTATTATAAGGCGCGTAAGCCTTGTCGATGACTTCGAAGTCGAAGGTTTCGGCCACAATGACACCGCGATCATAGCGCCCCGTGTTCAAAGCGTCGTTGAGAATGGCTGCGGGGAAAGCCCGGAAAATGTTTCCGCCGCCAAAGTGTACCCATGTAGGTTCCTTGGCAGTCTTTTCGCGTACTTTGGCAATGTCAAAACTCGGAAGCTCGTAACCCTTGGCTTCCCATTCAGCGGCGTTCAACTGGCCGTTCAGTATGTCATTCAGTTTCATAGTTTGGGTGTGATTTTAGTTTTGTGCTGCAAAATTACTCAATAATTCCCAAACGAGCAAATTCAATTACGAGAAAAAACATAAAAAATTTGGGTATTAGGAATAAAATGCGTACTTTTGCACGAAGAAATCAAACTTAAACTAAAAATATTAAATGACAATGAACATTCCAACAGTATTCTGGCTTGTGCCCTTCGCATCTGTCGTGGCACTCGGTATGGCGTACTACTTCTTCACTCAGATGATGAAGGCCGACGAAGGTACGCCGCGTATGAAAGAGATTGCGCTCTATGTGCGCAAAGGTGCAATGGCTTACCTCAAGCAGCAGTACAAGGTCGTCACCATCGTGTTTGTCGTCCTCTGTGCGCTCTTCGCCTTCATGGCCTATGGCCTGAACGTGCAGAATCCCTGGGTGCCCTTCGCCTTCCTCACTGGCGGTTTCTTCTCCGGACTGGCTGGTTTCTTCGGCATGAAGACCGCCACCTACGCCTCTGCCCGCACGGCCAATGCCGCCCGCCAGAGTATGGATGCTGGACTGAAGATTGCCTTCCGTAGCGGTGCCGTGATGGGTCTCACCGTCGTGGGCCTCGGACTGCTCGACATCGCCATCTGGTTCCTGGTGCTCAACCATTTCTATCAGGGCGACCAAATGGCCCTCATCACCATTACCACCACCATGCTGACCTTCGGCATGGGTGCCTCGACGCAGGCACTCTTTGCCCGTGTCGGCGGCGGTATCTACACGAAGGCTGCCGACGTGGGTGCCGACATCGTGGGTAAGGTCGAGGCCGACATCCCCGAGGACGACCCGCGCAACCCCGCCACCATTGCCGACAACGTGGGCGACAACGTGGGCGACGTGGCCGGTATGGGTGCCGACCTCTACGAGAGCTATTGCGGCTCGGTGCTGTCGACCGCTGCCCTCGGTGCTGCCGCCTTTGCTGTGGCAGGTCTCGAGATTCAGCTCAAGGCTGTCATCGCACCGATGCTGATTGCTGCCGTGGGTGTGTTCCTCTCGCTGCTTGGCATCTTCCTCGTTCGCACGAAGGAAGGCGCCACGATGAAGGACCTGCTGCGCTCGCTCTCGCTTGGAACGAACGTCAGTGCTGTGCTCATCGCCATTGCCACCTTTGGCATTCTCTATTTTTTAGGCATCGAAAACTGGCTCGGTCTCTCGTTCTCCGTCATCTCCGGACTGGCAGCCGGTGTCATCATCGGTCAGGCTACAGAGTACTACACCTCGCACTCATACAAGCCCACCCAGAAGATTTCAGAGGCAGGACTGACTGGTGCTGCTACCGTTATTATTAAAGGTATAGGTACTGGTATGATTTCCACCTGCATCCCCGTGATTACGATTGGCGTGGCCATCATGCTCAGCTATCTGTGTGCCAACGGCTTCGACCTCTCGATGACGTCGGAGAGCCTGTCGCACGGTCTCTATGGCATCGGTATTGCTGCCGTGGGAATGCTCTCTACGTTAGGCATCACGCTGGCTACCGACGCTTACGGCCCCATTGCCGACAATGCCGGTGGTAATGCCGAGATGTGCGGTCTGGGCGAGGAGGTGCGTCATCGTACCGATGCTCTCGATGCCTTAGGCAATACGACGGCAGCTACGGGTAAGGGCTTCGCCATTGGCTCGGCCGCCCTCACGGCTCTGGCCCTGCTTGCCTCTTACATCGAGGAAATCAAGATTGCGATGGAGCGTGCCGGCGATACGCTGACAAACGTTGCCGGAATGACTATCTCAGCTTCGCAGGCTACCATTCCCGACTTCATGAACTACTTCCAGGTGAACCTGATGAACCCGAAGGTGCTTGTGGGTGCCTTCATCGGCGCTATGGCAGCCTTCCTCTTCTGCGGTATGACGATGGAGGCCGTGGGCCGTGCTGCCGAGAAGATGGTGCAGGAGGTGCGCCGTCAGTTCCGCGAGATTGCCGGTATACTTGAGGGCACTGGCACGCCCGACTATGGCCGTTGCGTGGAAATCTCCACCCGTGCAGCCCAGCACGAGATGATCATTCCCTCGGTGCTCGCCATCATCATCCCCATCATCGTGGGTATCGTCCTCGGTGTGGCCGGTGTGCTTGGCCTGCTTGTCGGCGGTTTGGCAGGCGGCTTCACGCTGGCTGTCTTCATGGCTAATGCCGGCGGTGCCTGGGACAACGCCAAGAAGAACATTGAGGAAGGCAAGTTCGGCGGCAAGGGTTCGTTTGCCCACAAGGCTTGTATCGTCGGCGATACCGTCGGCGACCCGTTCAAGGACACCAGCGGTCCGTCGCTGAACATCCTCATCAAGCTGATGTCGATGGTGAGCATCGTGATGGCCGGTCTGACCGTTGCCTTCTCGTGATAACGTATAAACGAAATAACGCAAAGATAAATGCCAATAAAGATTCTGAGTGTCGACGATGAACTCGATCTTGAGCTTCTTCTGACACAGTATTTCAGGCGCAAGATCCGTAAGGGCGAATACGAATTTGTATTCGCCCACAACGGTCTTGAGGCGCTGACAATGATGGTGAAGCATCCCGACATAGAGATTATCTTGTCGGACATTAACATGCCCGAGATGGACGGTCTGACGCTGCTGGCCAAGATCAACGAGATGCGCAATCCCGCGCTGAAGGTCATCATGGTCTCAGCCTACGGCGACATGGGCAATATCCGGCAGGCCATGAACAACGGTGCTTTCGACTTTGCCACAAAGCCCATCGACCTCGACGACCTGAGCGTGACCATCGAGAAGGCCATCGAACAAATCAACTATGTCCACCAGTCGCAGCAGGAGCACACGCAGCTGGAGTCGCTGAAGAGCGACCTGGCCATAGCTTGCGAGATTCAGCAGGCCATCCTGCCGCGCGTGTTTCCGCCCTTCCCCGACATTGCCGACAAGCTCGACATAGCTGCCCTGATGACGCCAGCCAAGGATGTGGGCGGCGATTTCTATGATTTCTTCCGTATTGACGATAACCGTATAGGTTTCGTCATTGCTGATGTCAGTGGAAAGGGCATTCCTGCGGCCATCTTCATGGCTGTCAGCCGCACACTGATTCGTGCCACAGGCATACGCGGAGGCAGTCCGGCAGAGTGCATCAACTATTCTAACAAACTGTTGGCTGCTGAGTCGGTGGACTGTATGTTCGTGACGGTGTTCTATGGTATCATGGACATCAGTACGGGCGAGATTGTCTATTGCAATGCCGGGCATAATCCCCCCTGCATCTTGACTCATAGCGGCGAGGTAAAGCCTTTGCCAATGTCGAATGATGCGATGGTCGGAGCGGTAGACGGTCTGGAATATACTGATGCAACCCTCCAGTTAGACCACGGTGACACGCTGTTTATGTATACCGACGGTGTAACGGAAGCCTTGGACAAGGACAATGGCGAATTTGGAGAACAAAGGATGCAGATGACCTTGGCCGGAGCTGCCGGTCAGGACTGTCAGAGCATGGTGGAATCAATGAAAACTGCCGTAGCCGCTTTTGCCGGCGAGGCGGAACAGAGTGACGATATCACGGTAATGGCCCTAAAGAGACTGTGAAGATAAAGAAGCGTGACATAGCTGCAGGAGTAGTGGGATTGGCGCTGTTAGGAACAACAGCTGTCGGTTTCGCGGGGTGGCAGAAAGAGCGTGACCGCTCTGCCGCCTTAGAGGCTCAGTTAGCGCAGTTGCGCAAGGAGGAGAAACGCTCGGCTGTCGTTCGTAGTGTCAGTAAGCAGTTGGGGGATATCGCCTATCAACAAAAGGAAATCTCTGACGAACAGCGCGAGGAGGCTATTCAGCAGAAGCGCGTAGCTGACGAGATGCGTCTCCGCTCAGAAGTGGAACGACAGAACGCTCTGGTAGCCCAGAACAAGGCGATGGCCTCAGAGCAACAGGCCCAGGAAGCCCGTCAGCAGGCAGAACAAGAGCGGCAGATGGCTGAGCATCAGCGCATTCAGGCAGAATTCTCGAAACGTGTGACCGACACCCTGAGTTATGTGGCCTTAGGCCGCTCGTTAGGTTCGTTGTCGTCAGTGCAGGCCCGTCTCGGCAACAAGGAATTATCCGACCTTCTTGCCTATTCGTCACATTTGTTTGTCAACCGCTATAAAGGCGATTTGTTCTATCCGACCGTCTTCCAGTCGTTGACTACAGCCAGTCAGAGTATGCATACATGGCCGCGGCATAACGGTCTGTTGACGGCATTGGCTTCTATGCCGGGCGATGACGACCGTGTGGTGACTGCCAGCACATACGGTGAAATTGCCATTCACAAGAGACAGGGCGACCAGCTGCTGAGCACGACGCTGCTGAGCGATAAGGACTACGACTTCCGTGACATCTTTATCGACGAGGCATCGGCTAACGGTCAGAGTGCAACCATTTATGCCGTCAGCCGTAGCGGGCATTTGGCTATCATCGAAAACGATGTACCGAGAGTGATGCCTATTCAGTACCTGGATTATCCAATGGGCATCACCAACATTGATGATAATACGCTATTGCTGACTGGAGACCGTGGAATTGCCGTCTACGACAAACGCAGGAAGATAATTGTAGGTACGCGTGAGCTGGACTTCAAGCTGACAGCTCTCAGTCGCTACGATTACAAGCCTATTCTGTTTGACGATAGAGGTCGCCAGCACATCGTGAATGACATTAACAATCTCCAGACCTCAGACTGTCCTGTTCCTGGACGCGTGACGGCCTTTGCCAGCTCAAAGCAGTCGAAGAAGATGGTCTACGGCATGAGCGACGGCACGATTTACCTGATTGATGAGAATGGGACGGTAACCAAGCTTCAGGGGCACCTCTCGCGTATCTCGAAGCTGAAAATCAACAACACGCGGCTCTACTCGTCAAGCTATGACGGAACTATGAAGTTTTGGAACACGGCCAGTGCTAAGATAGAACCGATGACTCTGATTTCGGACGATTCGTGGATTATGAACTTCATCTTCGACAGTTCCAAGCAATTCGCTTGGATAGGCGACCAGAATGGAAACCTCTCTGTGGCCATGATGTCGGTGCCGATGATGGTAGACCTCATACGCAATAACCTGAAGCGCGACTTCACGACTGAGGAGTGGAACTACTACATCGGGAAGAACGTTCCCTATGAGTCGTTCTTAAATGGAAAGGAGGCAAGGCCATGAAGCGATTCTTGCTCTATAGCCTGATGCTGTTGTCGACCAGCATGGCCTCGGCCCAGGGAATTCCGTTCATCAAGAACTATACCGCCGACGACTACCTTGCCAACAGGCGTAACTTCGACGTGAAGATTGGCAGCGACGGTACTGTCTATGTGGCTAATTTCGAGGGCTTGATGTATTATGACAAAGCCGAATGGCGCATATTACACAATCCCGGCATTACGCGCATTACTGTGGTCTTTCAAGCCAGTAACGGCACGATGTATGTAGGTGGTTACAATTATTTGGGAAAGGTCATACATAAGGATAATGGTGAGTTGGCGTTGCAGCAGGTTGGCGTGCCCCACCAGTTTCGTGGTGAGGTCCTTGAAATCTATGAGAAAGCCGGCGACCTGCTGTTCATCGTTAACGATGGCAATCTGTACAAGGTAAAAGGCAATCAGATAGTCTTTGAGAGGCTGGTTGATAAGAGCTTGAGTGCCAACGGCCTGTCTGACGTTGTGAATCCTGCCGCCATAGATAATCACAAGGAGTCATTGGTGCTGAGGGATGTCTCACAGGAAATCGAGTTGGAAAACGGTCAGAAAGTTCAGGTGAGAGTGGGCGAGGGTATAGCCGTGACTGATGCTTCCGGACGCCAACTCTACCAGTTGAACGAAGATAACGGACTCTGCAACAATAACGTTGTGTGGATTGACCATGACAAGCACGGAACGTTGTGGGGAGTCACTGACAATGGTGTCTTTGCCGTAGCTTTGCCATCAGTCTATTCCCACTTCACTCCCCACGAGGGACTGACAGGTGAAGTAAGAGCCATCGACGTATTCAAGGGGACAAAATATGTAGGAACCAGCACCGGCTTGTTCCGTCAGGTAGGTCGGCGTATGGAGAAAGTTCCTGGCATCAATCATGCTTGTTGGTGCATGGTTTCCACCGACAATGCCTTGTATGCCGGAACAGCCAGCGGCACCTTCCGCATTTCCGCTGGTGGCTCCGTGAGTCAGCTGACCACCACCGGCGCCACCAGTATCATGCTCCATGACGGACTCCTTTACATTGGCGAGCAGAACGGATTATTTACAATGGCAGAAGACGGAAGCAACCGTCATTTGGTTTCAAAGGTCGTGTTAACGCAGAATCTCAAGACAGATGCCAAAGGAGTCGTCTGGGCGCAGAATCTTTATGGCGAGGTGTGGTGCTGCAAAGATAAGCAGTCGGGGTTCAGGCCCTATACCATCGGTGTCATTGAGGATCAGGCTTCGACGCTCGTTCCTCTTGGTGATTCGATAAGCGTTGTAAACATCCAGGCGACCACCCCGTTCCCATATCCGCAGTTCTCGTATATCGACAAGAGCGGCGTGACGTGGCTGACTGACAATGAAGGCAAGAACCTTTATCGTTGGAAGGGCGGCAGCAGACTGGATGACATGCAAGAACTGCTATATCCATTCAGCGACAATCCCGTGCGTGCTTTGTACAGCGATGAGGATGAAGTGTGGATTGGGACAGACGAGGGTGTAACTGTCATCATGACCAATCAGAGCGACCCCTTACAGACTACAAAGCCTCAAATGCTGTTCCGCTCGGTTACTCTCGGCGACAGTGTGTTGTGGGGCGGTTATGGTGTGATGCCTGAAGAACTGCCAAAGTTGGCCTCCAATCTCAGAAACCTGGCCTTCACCTATTCATTGAATTATGTGCCAGTAGTTGGTAAGACGCTCTACCGCTATCGTCTCAACGACGACGCCTGGAGTCAGTGGGATGATGAAACCGAGGTGGAGTATCTCAATCTGGCCTACGGCTCATATACAATCTATGTTCAGGCACGGTTGTCCAACGGTCAGTTGTCCGAGATAGCGTCACTCGACTTCAGCATAGCCTATCCCTTCTACATGCGCTGGTATATGGGCATACTCTATCTGCTGCTGGTAGGCTTGCTCGTGATGCTTTTCTTCCGCTATCGTTTGCACAGGCTGAATCTGGAAAAGCAGAAACTGGAGCGCATCGTTCAGGAACGTACCGCCGACCTTCGCAATGCCCAGCACGAGCTGATACGCCAGGAGAAGATGGCCACCGTTGGTAAGTTGACACAGGGACTCATCGACCGCATTCTGAACCCATTGAACTACATCAACAACTTCTCGAAACTCTCGGAGGGACTCGTGAAGGACGTCGAGGCCAACGTTGAGGACGAGAAGGACCACATTGACCAGGAGAACTACGACGACACGATGGACGTGCTCAGCATGCTGCGCGGCAACCTGCAGAAGGTCAGCGAGCACGGCCAGAACACCACCCGCACGCTGAAGGCTATGGAGGAGATGCTGAAAGACCGCAGCGGCGGCATCGTGCCGATGGACCTTGTGACCGTGCTGCGCCAGGACGAGGAGATGCTGCGTACATACTATGCCGCCGACATCAAGGACAACGGCATCAGGATTGTCTTCGACATTGCAGCCCAGACGCTCCGGATTAACGGCAACGCCGACCAGCTGAGCAAGACGCTGATGAGCTTGCTGGGCAACTCAGTCTATGCCGTCGTGAGGAAAGCTCAGAAGACTCACTACACACCTGAGGTGGCGCTCAGGGCTTCGGCTGCCGGCAACAAGGTGACCATTGCCATACGCGACAACGGTATCGGCATCGAGGACACTATCATTGACAAGATTTTCGACCCCTTCTTCACCACGAAGACCACGAGCGAGGCAGCAGGCGTTGGCCTCTACCTGAGCCGTGAGATAGTGCAGAACCACGGGGGCGACATACAAGTGGCATCAGTCAAGAACGAATATAGCGAGTTTACCATTACGTTGCCCGCCTTAAAAGCTTAGCTTATGGAACAGGACATTGACAAATTGAAAACGCAACTGCGGAAGCAGGAGAAGTTGGCCTCACTCGGACTGTTGAGTGCCGGTATTGCCCACGAAATACAGAATCCCCTGAACTTCGTCATCAACTTCAGCAAGATGTCCGACAAACTGCTGAAGGACTTGTCGGAGATTGTCGATGAAAACAAAGACAAGCTTGACGAGGACGACCGTGAAGACCTGAACGACATCGTGGCCGACCTTCAGGAGAATATGCAGAAGATAGTTGAGCACGGCGAGCGCGCCATCAGCATCATCCGCGGCATCCTTCTCGTCTCGCGCGGTAAGGAAGGTGAGTTCCTGCCGACCGACATTTGCAAGCTGGTCAAGGAGTATGTTTGGCTGTCGTATCATTCCATGCGGGCAAACACGAAGGGATTCAATCTCACCATTCACGAGTCCTACGAAGAGTCTATCCCGATGGTGATGGTCATTCCCCAAGACCTGAGCCGGGCTGTGCTCAACGTGATGAACAACGCCTGCTATGCCCTCTGGCGCAAGTCGCAGTCGGCTCCCGAGGGCTACACGCCCGAGGTCAGCGTCTCAGTCAAGGTTGTCGGTACCGAGCTCCAGATCAGCATCAGCGACAACGGCGAGGGCATGAACGACGAGGTGAAGCAGCGGATTTACGAGAACTTCTTTACCACAAAGCCCGTCGGTCAGGGCACCGGCTTGGGTATGGGCATTGTCAAGGACATCATTGAGAACAAACACGGAGGTACGGTATCCTTTGAGACCACCGAGGGCGAGGGTACGACATTCACATTCACCATTCCCATCAAGAAATGAGGAGCAGACTACACCTTATTATATATTTGGCCCTCCTGCTCTTTCCGGTTTTCGCTTGGGCACAGAGAAACAGCGACAGACTCATCTACGACGAGGCTGAGAAAGAGTATAAGATTGGGCGTATTGAGCAGGCCAAAACCCTGCTACTCAACAATATGTCCTCATTCGAGCTCAACCTGAAAGAGAGCGCCTACCGTCTGCTGACACTCTGCTATCTGGGTGAGGATAATGTTGAGGAGGCAGAAAAGGCAGCCGCCCTCTTGCTGCAGCAAGACCCATACTATAGTGTGTCACCACAGGACCCCATCCGCTTTGTCGACATCATAGAGCGCATCAAGACGGGACTGTCGGCTACCATTACCACAGCTTCCAGCCAGGCAGAGACGCTTAGCGAAGTGCCTGTCCCCGTCACACTGATTACGGAAGAGATGATACGCAACTCCAGTGCCCGCAATCTGCAGGAAGTGCTGGCCACATACGTTCCCGGAATGAGCATTATTGACTGCAATGACGATATCAATATTGCCATGCGTGGCATCTACAGCAATGGACAGGAGAAAATCCTTATCATGCTCAATGGTCACCGGTTGAACAGCTATTGTACCAATATTGCTTCGCCCGACTTCAGTATCAGCCTTGAGAAAATCAAACAGATAGAAGTGTTGCGTGGTCCGGCATCGTCGCTCTACGGCGGTGTGGCACTGACGGCTGTGGTGAACCTCATTACCAAGCAGGGTGTCGATGTCAACGGCGTCAAGGTGAAAGGCGGTATCGGCAACTATGGCCAGTTGCGTGGCGACATCCTTTTAGGAAAACACTATTTCGACCTCGACTTGCTGGTATGGGGTTCCATCTACCAGGCCAAGGGACAGGATTATCATGTTGATTACCAGGAAACAGGTATCGGTTTGGAGGGGGGAGATGTCACTGTTGGTGGTATCGGCCCGAAGCCTACTTACGACATTGGCTTGCAACTGAAGTTCAGAAACTTGCAGTTCTTCTATAACTCCCGGTTCTCGCAGGTGATTTCTCCCATGTCGATGACCTACACGTTCTCGCCCTACACCCTTGACAAATATCGCACCTACAATGGCATAGTCCCCAGCTTTGCCTCACAGTCGCATCATGTCGACCTGAACTACAGTCGCCAGTTAGGTAAGTTTTTCCTGAAGGGTGGCATCAACTACGATAACAACGACCTTACCAACTATCAGGTGATGTCGGAGCCGCAGTTGTATGCCATGATTGACATTCTCCCCGCTCCTGATGCCGTCAAGGAAATCATTAACGGTCACGGTGGCATATCAAGATACATCAATGGTCAGGAACACACCATTGGCGGGAAATTGCAGGGCGACTGGTCGTATGTCAACAACAGCAGTCATAAGGGTCTGCTCTCGCTTGGTGCCGAATATAGCTATTTCCAGCTCGACGATGTCCGCTATGCTTTCGGCTATGATTTTACGCAGACAGTTCCTGAGACCTATACGATCCCGGAGCTTGGCAAGGGCCATGAGAATAGCATGAATGGTTATACCCAGCTGAAACATCAATGGCGCTCATTCATTGTCAATGCAGGATTGCGCTTCGACTACAAACGCCGATACGACGATTCCGAAATCAAGGAGTTCTCGCCCCGTCTCGCCCTTATCTACGTACAGCCCAAGTGGAACCTCAAGCTCAGTTACTCGAAGGCATTCATCGACCCGCCTTATCTATACCGGAAGGCTAATCTGTTCTTTGCGAGTCTTCAGCAAGACATGAGGACTTCTATCGAGCTGACGCCTGAATCATTCTACTCTTATCAGCTGACCCTCGCAGGTACTCAGTGGGTTCCTGGACTCAACCTCGAGCTTAACGCCTTTTACAACCAGGCGCGCGACCTGATCTTCCTTGAA
The DNA here is from genome assembly GCA_946184965.1 of uncultured Prevotellaceae bacterium. GTDB lineage: Bacteria > Bacteroidota > Bacteroidia > Bacteroidales > Bacteroidaceae > Prevotella. Next base: position 17,708 of record CAMHHO010000061.1, read on the forward strand.
ATCTACGAGCATCTCAACACGGGACGCATGAATACATACGGATTTGAACTGACCGGCAGTTACGAACGTAAACGCTTCTCGGCTAATCTCAATTGCACCTGGCAAAAGACTCCTAAGCTCAGACTTTTCAGCTTCAATGTCGACCACGCCCTTAATACGCCGACCTTCATGGCCAATACTGTGCTGGCCTGGCGTGCTACGAAGAATCTGCAGCTTCATACCCACGCCGACTTCAAAACCAAACAAAAGGCCTTCTTTTTCGATATCATCAATTACATTGTATATCGGGGTACCATCAATCAAATGACAAGCATGTACGAAAGATACAAAGACAACATGACTGAAGAAGTATTGGAATACATTTCTCACCTTAATGAATTGGCTAATCAGCAGATTAAGGAAATACCTGTCTACAATGATGTTGCCGCACGCGTACTCTTCGACCTCGGTGCAAAATACACGTTAGGCAAGATTGAACTGGGCTTCGATGTCAAAAACATCTTCAACACCGAATACAAGCAGAGCGGCATGTCAACGGGACTTTTGCCCCAGCGAGGACGTTGGTTTATGTTTGACGTCGCCTTAAAATTCTGAAAAAAGAGAAAAAATCGCCTCTTAAAGTAAGATTTTGCTATTTAGACTTTGCAATTTGAAGGAAAAGTCGTATCTTTGCACACGTAAACAACCAAAATTACGAGCATGGAGGCTTTTTTCCGCACGCACCGTTATTTAGTGGAGCATGTCAATGCGCCAGTCCGTCGCACCCTCATGGATGAGATTGACTGGAGCGACCGCATGATTGGCATCAAGGGTACGCGTGGTATCGGAAAGACCACTTTCCTGCTTCAGTATGCCAAAGAGCATTTCGACGTCGGCGACCGCCAGTGCCTGTACGTCAACATGAACAACTTCTACTTCCAGGGGCGCGGCATAGCCGACTTCGCCGGCGAATTCTACCGTCGCGGTGGGCGCGTGCTGCTCATCGACCAGGTCTTCAAGCAGGACAACTGGTCGCGCGAGCTCCGCAAGTGTCACGACCTCTACCCGTCGCTGAAGATAGTGTTTACTGGTAGCAGCGTCATGCGCCTGAAGGATGAGAATCCCGAGCTCAACGGAATCGTCAAGTCCTACAACCTGCGCGGCTTCTCCTTCCGCGAGTTCCTCAACCTGCTCACTGACAACCACTTCCAGCCTTACACGCTCGACGACATTCTGCACAACCACGAGCACATAGCCCGGCAGATACTTCCCAAGGTGTCGCCTCGCCGCTACTTCCAGGACTATATCCATCACGGCTTCTACCCCTTCTTCCAGGAGCATCGCAACTACAGCGAGAACCTGCTGAAGACGATGAACATGATGACCGAGGTCGATATCCTGCTTATCAAGCAGATTGAGCTGAAGTATCTTCCGAAAATCAAGAAGCTCTTCTACCAGTTGGCCGAGGAGGGCCCCAAGGCTCCTAACGTCTCGAAGCTGGCCAACGACATCGAGACCAGCCGAGCCACCGTGATGAACTACATCAAGTATCTGGCCGACGCACGGCTGCTCAACATGATTTACCCCGTCGGCGAGGACTTCCCCAAGAAGCCGTCGAAGGTGATGCTCCACAACTCGAACCTGCTCTACGCCATCTATCCCATACACGTCGAGAAGCAGACGGCTATGGAGACCTTCTTCGTCAATTCGCTCTGGAAGGACCACAAGGTCAATCAGAGCGGGCGCGAACCGTTCTACATCGTCGACGGCGCGATGAAGTTCCGCGTCTGCGATGCCAGCGTCCCCAGCAAGACGCGCTATTCGTCGGACGCCTTCTACGTCCGTTACAACACCGAGATAGGCAAAGGCAACCAGATTCCCCTGTGGCTTCTTGGCTTCCTGTACTGATTTTACAGGAAACGCAAACGTTTTAGCAATATTTTGCGAACTCCGCTTTGCATTTTGCAAATTTCTTTGTACCTTTGCAAGCGTTTTAAAACAAATCCTTATTTTTAGGTATTATTTCAGGCAAAACTGTTATATTTTTATACTCTAAACAAATGGCAAAAGAAAAGAAATTTATCACCTGTGATGGTAACGAGGCTGCGGCTCACGTGAGCTATATGTTCTCGGAGGTAGCTGCTATCTACCCCATCACCCCGAGCTCGCCTATGGCCGAGCACGTTGACGAGTGGGCTGCCCGCGGCCGCAAGAACCTGTGGGGACAGACCGTAAGTGTGCAGGAAATGCAGTCGGAGGCTGGTGCTGCCGGTGCCGTTCACGGTTCGCTGCAGGCTGGTGCCCTGACCACCACCTTCACCGCTTCGCAGGGTCTGCTGCTGATGATTCCCAACATGTACAAGATTGCCGGTGAGCTGATTCCCACCGTGTTCGACGTCTCTGCCCGTACGCTGGCCAGCCACTCGCTGTGTATCTTCGGCGACCATCAGGACGTGATGGCATGCCGCCAGACCGGTTTCGCCATGCTCTGCGAGGGTGGCGTGCAGGAGGTGATGGACCTCACCGCCGTTGCTCACCTGGCAACGCTTGAGACCTGCGTGCCGTTCGTCAACTTCTTCGACGGTTTCCGCACCTCTCACGAGTACCACAAGATTGAGCTCATGGACCAGGAGGACATCCGCCCGCTGGTGAAGGAAGAGTACATCAAGCGCTTCCGCGACCGCGCCATGTCGCCTGAGCGCCCCATTACCCGCGGTACTGCCGAGAACCCCGAGACGTTCTTCACCCACCGCGAGGCCTGCAACCCCTACTACGACTCTGTGCCCGAAGTGGTCGAGAAGTACCTGGGTGAGATTTCTAAGATTACCGGCCGTGAGTATCACCTCTTCTCATATTATGGAGCCGAGGATGCCGACCGCATGATCATCCTCATGGGCTCGGCTACCGACGCTGCCCGCGAGGCCATCGACTACCTGAACGCTCAGGGCCAGAAGG
>CAMHHO010000062.1:0-20581 GCA_946184965.1 uncultured Prevotellaceae bacterium
AGTACGACTTCATCGTCGACGGCACGGACAACTTCCCCGTGAAGTTCCTCATCAACGATGCGTGCGTGATGGCGGGCAAGCCGTTCTCACACGGCGGCATCCTGCGCTTCAACGGCCAGACGTTTACCCATCTGCCCGGCACGGCCTGCTACCGCTGCATGTTCAAGGAGCCGCCTCCAGCCGGAGCCGTGCCCACCTGCTCGCAGGCAGGCGTACTCGGTGCCATCGCCGGTATGCTGGGCACCATACAGGCCGCCGAGACGCTGAAATATTTCACCGGCATCGGCCAGCTGCTGACAAACCGTCTGCTCACCTTCGATGCCAAGACCATGCTGTTCCGCACCGTTCCCGTCCGTCACCGTGACTCGTGCGCCATCTGCGGCACCCACCCCACAATCGACCACCTGATAGACTACCAACAGGCCGCCTGCGACCTCAAGAACCACTAAACAAATGGAGATACCACAGAATATCATTGATGAATTGATCAGCCAGGCCCTGCAGGACGCGCCCAACGAGACGTGCGGCTACCTGCTGGGCACCGGCGGGGCTGACGGAGTGGCTCTCGTGACCGAGAACTACTGGATGGAGAACATCGACCACTCGCCCGAGCACTTCTCCTTCGCACCCAAAGACCAGTTTGCCGCGCTGAAATACGCCCGGAGCAAAGGTCTGAAGATACTTGCCAACTGGCACAGTCACCCCGCGTCGCCCTCCCGTCCCTCGCAAGAGGACCTGCGTCTGGCCAACGACCCCACCATCCGCTACGCCATCCTCTCGCTTCACGAGGACGTTCACCTGAACTCCTTCAAGATCCTGAACGGCGAAGTCGTAGACAAAGAAATACACTTTTAACATGGCTAACTACATACTCGCCGACAATCAGGACTTGACACGTTTCGCCACCGAGATGCTCATCCGTCAGAAAGATGCGAAATGCACCGTCAGAAGGGCAACAGACAAAGCCGGGCTGATACAGTTGCTCAAGGAAATCGAGGGTGCCGTCGTTGTTCTCGATTTCACACTCTTCGACTTCGTTGACGAACAGCAGCTTCTTATCATCAGCGAGCGGTTCAACATGGCTTCATGGATTCTTGTCAGCGACCATCTTACCGACAGCTTCCTGCGCCGCGTCGTCTATTCGTCAAACGCTTTTAGCATCGTCTTTAAGAGCGAGCCACTTACGTGTATGCGCGATGCCCTGCTGTCGGCAGCCAGCGGCAGGCGGTATATCAGCCAGCAGGCTACCGAGATTCTCTTGAAGCAACACCAGGATGAAGAGGAAGCAAATGTCGGGCTGACCACCACCGAAATTGAAATTGTGAAGGCCATAGCCCGCGGACTGACTACAAAGGAAATAGCCGCCGAGCGCTTCTCCAGCATTCACACCATCACCACACACCGCAAGAACATATTCCGAAAGCTGAAAGTCAACACCGCACACGAGGTCATCAAGTATGCCATGCGTGCCGGCTTAGTAAACCCCAGCGAATTCTACATCTGATCATTCTTCAAGTCGTGGTCGACCATTGCACATACGCACGAGTCAGACCATACATTCTCTGCAGTCTCCACCATGTCGATAACGGTGTAGATGGGCAGGATGAGCCCCATGACAGCTACAGGAGCACCAATGCCCGACATGAGCGAGAAGGTGAGGAAATAGCAGCCCATAGGTACACCCGCATTGCCGATGGCCGATATAACGCTGAGGAAGAGCCACAACAGCACAGTGGGCACCGTAATGACAGAGCCGCCGTTTTGCATCACGAAGAGCGAGGTGACCAGGATAAAAGCCGCACAGCCATTCATGTTGATCGTGGTACAGATTGGCAACACGAAGCGTGCCACCTGTGGCCTGACGCCCAGCCGCATTTCGGCACTGCGCATAGTGACGGGCAGCGTCGCAGCACTGCTCTTCGTAAACAGGGCCATGAGCACCGCAGGACTCATTTCCTTGAGTGCTTTCAACGGGTTAATGCCACGTGCCAGAAGGAACAGGGGCAGGACTACGAAGAACTGTATGGCGTTGCCGCCCAAAACCACTAATACGTACTTGCCCAACGATCCGGCCACAATCCCTGCCGACAGCTGGGCCGACAACTGGGCGGCAAAAGCCAAGATACCAAGTGGCAGCACCTGGATGAGCCAGCCGATGAGCTGGATGAGCAATTCCTGCAACCCCTGCAGGCCTTTCACCACAACCCCTTTGTTCTCCGACTCGGGCAGCCGTGACAAAGCTATACCCACGGCGAAGGCCAGGAGCAGCAGCGAGAGTACGTTGCCTTCGAGCAGCGGTCGGACGATGTTGTTGGGCACCACGCTTATCAGGTGGGTAAAGAGCGATGCCGGTTCTGCACCATCCACGCCCGATGCCGGTTGCTCATCTATCAGCTCTTCAGGCAGGTTCGACGGGGCAATGGCAAAGTAGAGAATTGCCCCCACTGCCGCAGCGCTGACCGTGGTCAGCAGCGTGTAGGTAAGTGTGTGTCGGAACAGCCGCCCCGTGTTCCTGCCCGTCCCCATCTGGGCCATCGTGTTCACAATTGCTAACACGATGGTTGGCACAGCCAGCAGTTGGAACAGTCGAGTAAAGACCGTAGCCACCACTTCGGCCACAGAGTTGACAGCCTCTATGTTTAGCCATCCTAACACGGCACCCGCGACGAGGGCTGCCATCCAAATAATCATTTGTCTCATATCTATATATCTAACGATAGATTAACGAAAATATTACGTCCCTTCTGCGGAATATGGTTCCAGTCGGCGTAGGTGGCATAGTCGCGGTCGAAGATGTTCTCCACACCGAGGCGCAGCGTGGCGAGGCGGTAAGCGTATTGAGCCGACAGGCCAACGACTGTCCATGCCTGCGCTGCCGTCTCTCCGTACTTCTCGCCGTAGCTGGTCTGCCGGGCATTGCCTCGCAACTCTAAGCGAGCCTGCCAATGGCCCCGTCCGAGAGTAAGGTCGGTGGCATAGGCCAGTGGGGCTATCAGGGGCAGCGCGTCGCCGTCCGTATCACGCCCAAAGCTGTAGGTCACCGATGCGTTCCATTTCAGTTCCCCCTCGCCGAGGACCCTCTGCCGCAAGGTTGTCTTCAGCGTTGTGTTGGCGATCGTAGCGTGGTCCTGATTGCCATACACCTTCACACCCTCTGCCCCGATGGTCATCCCACTGAGGCGCTGCTCCGTATGGCCAATGATGTAGTTGGAAAAGAAGAACACGCTGCCATCAACGCCTACCGTCAATTGTCCTTCGATAACAGACGTTTTCGCCGCACAGTTCAGCTCCACTGCCGACTCGTTCTTAAGGTGCGGATTGCCTATGTAGTCGTACCGGTCGAAGGTGTTGTTCAGATAGTAGCCGTATGCCTCGGTCACCGTCGGAGCGCGACTGCCCCACCCGCCACCAATTGACAACTGGCAATTGCCAACCGTCAATTGATAGTTTGCAGCCAACCGACCTGTCGTCTGGTAGTAGCTGTCCTCCATGCCTGGGAAGAACACACTCAATGCATGCCAGCCCTCCTCGTTGTTGAGCCGCTGCTGCTGAACAGCCAACTTGGCCGAGAGTCGCAGGTTCTGCTGCCCGCCAAGGCTGATGTCGTCCGTCAGGGCAAGGCCCGTGCAGAGCGTGCCTACGTCGGGCCAAGTCACCATATACATCGGCTTAGCCTCGCCGGCATACATCGTCATGTCGGCAAACTGGCGGTTGTAGTAGAGGTCGTAGTTCAGGGCCGCACTGTGCCTTCCGTAGGGCATGCTGAACAGGCTGTAGAGTCCTGCCGTCTTGCTGCGCCCAGGCATGTCCATGTGTATCGCCACGTCAGGGCGATGCGTGTCGTCCATTTCATGGGTGATGTGGTTGTAGTAGACCTTCGTCTCCCAGCTTGCCTGCCTGAAGAGGTGCTTGTAGGAGAGCGAGGTGATGAAGCCTTCGGCCTTGCCAACGTCCATGTTCAGAGCAGGATAGCCCACGTCGGTGGCACGGTCGAAGATGAAGGTGCCCTCCACCACGTCAGCCCAGCCTAAACGAAGGCCAACGTTGGTAAAGGCATTCACTTTCTGGAACTGCGAGAAGAGAAGCCGCTCGCCGCCGCCCACCCTATAGTCGTCGGCGTGGCGATAGAATACGCCGAAGTTGGTGTAGGCGCGGTTGGAGGAGAGTGCTACGTCGGTGCCATATACCTGCAAGTGGCCGTTGGCCTCGTAGGCTGCCGAGAGGTTCTGGCGATAGCCCTCGGCCCCGAAGCCCACCTTACGCAGTCGCATGTCAAGGCTCCCGCCGATGTTGCCCGTAGCCTGCGGGTTGCCGTCAAGTCCGCTGTTCAGGCTGATGCCCTGCAGGTTACCGCTCTCCACATACGATGTCACGGGATCCATCTTGTCGGTGCAGGCATAGAAGATTTTCATGCCGTCGATGGTGGTTGAAAGCCGCTCCGTCTGCATGTTGTTCACCACAGGTTCCCATGCATACGAGCCGCGGCGCACCAGCGACACGTGGTCCAGCTGCTGCAAGTGCTCGTCGATGCTGGCCGTCTGCCCCTTGGCCGAGCGTTTGCCTCCCTGACGCGGTGACACGATGACCACCTCATCGACATTAGCCGTCTTGGTGGCCACCGTGTCTGACATCAATATGGAAGATAGTAAAACAGATAATAGCACCATGTATATTTTCGATTTACGATTTTCGCTTCACCCTTTAAATCGTGACATCCCAATAGAGCGTGCTTCTATCAATGTCCCCACCTGCCACCACGTTGCCCTGAGCGTCCTTCACGGTGAGGAAGATGCGCCAGAGTCCGGTCATCGTCAGGTTGATGGTGCCCTGATAGCTGCCGTCGGCCTGCAGGATGAGCGGCTCGTTGCCGGGCGAGGAGTGGTTACCCATGTCCGGCATGCGAGGGTCTATGTCAATCGTAAACCGTTCTGCTGCGAGTACGTAGGGGGTTGTCACGGGCGTGTTTTTCTTCGACACGTAAGCCGTAATCTTGTTTGTTCCTGTCTTCCAGTCGGTGGGGTTCACCAGCGACAGGTAGTAGGTGTCGTCGCCCACCTTGAACGACTTCAGCCAGTTCTGTCCGTCAGACAATGCCGACACGCTGATGTCAGCTGCTTCGAGTGTGCCTGTCTCCTTCAGCACTTCAGCATCGTAAGCCAGTGTCCACGAGCCGCCGTCGCTGCTGCTCATGACGAACGACACCCAACCATGCTTCACGGCAGCCAGCTTCGTATCAAGGAATGTCACCTCGCCCGACACCGGAGTGCTGTGCTGCATCTTCATCTTCGTCATCAGCATCAGTGGCCTGAGGTTTGTGATGTCAACAAACTTGATAAAGTTGCCTGTCGATAACTTCGTTCCAACGAAGTAGAGGTCGTTATAGCCCGTATGAAGGGTTCCTGTACGCGAATAGACATCAATCCTATACAGGCCGCCAATCTCGAGCGAAAGCCCGTCAATGGGCTTCACCGTATGGAGGAAGTTTTGCACAGCCAAGGCCTCTTCGGCCGAGCAGCAGTCTGGATCGCTGCTGATGGTGATTTCGGCGCCATTGGAACTGCTGTTCAGTATGTCATCGTTGCTGTTGCATGACGACAACGCAAAAGCTGCTAACACAGAAATAACAAAATATATCTTCTTCATGACCTTATTACTTTTTTACCTTTTTACCTTCTTACTTTTTACCTTTTCTTCGATTGTCCTACCACAAACTGCGTCATAGCCCCTACCCCATACTGAAGAGCATCTTCATCGAGGTCGAACTTGTCGCTATGATGCTCGGCCGTGCTGCCCACCTCAGGACTGTTCACTCCCACAAAAACAAATACTGTGGGGGCCAGCTGGCTGTAAAGGGCAAAGGTCTCTGAACCATACCACACATACTGCGGGTCTGCAATGACACGACCTGGATACAGAGCCTCCAGTTCACGCTTCGCATAGCGGGTATAGAGACTGTCGTTGACAACTGGCGGCAGGTCGACCTTCATCCTGTCGGTATACCTGACCGTACAGCCATGAGCCGCCGAAACGTGCTCCGACACGCTCTTCACCAGACTGAGTGCATGCTCACCGGCTGCCTGGTCGAAGAATCGCAGCGAACCGCCAATAAACACCTCATTGGGAATGACGTTATACACCTTGCCACCCTCCAGCTGCGTCACACCCAGCGTCACCAGCTTCTCCAAGTCGCGCTGGTTGTTCCAAGCGATGGAGATGGAGGTCAGCACGTCTGCAGCAGCAAAAACAGGATTGACAGACCTGTCGGGGCGCGACACGTGGCCTCCGCGACCCACGATGTGATAAGCCAGCGTGGCCATACCAGCCATGATGGGACCTTCCTTCACAAACAACTGCCCGGAGGGAACGTTCGATGCCACATGATTGCCGTAGACGACGTCGAGCTTGACGCCGTCGCGCTGTAGGGCAGCTATCATGGGCCGTATGCCAGAATTGCTCTCCTCGCCCTCCTCAAAGAGCAGCACGATGCGTCCACTCAACTCGTTGCGCAAACTGTGCAGTATGCGGGCCGTACCAAGCAGGATGGCCATGTGTCCGTCGTGTCCGCATCCCTGCGTGACGCCCTTGTTCTGGCTGACCCATCGCTTCTGCTTTCCCCCGCCGTTGGTGGGACTCTCCTCTATGGGCAGACCGTCGATGTCGGTACGCAGTCCGATGCTCTTCCCGCTGCGCCCCGTCTCAAGAATGGCGTAGAAACCCGTGCTCCCAGGAACATCGTGAATCTCGAAGCCGCCCAGTTCCTGAAGCTCTGCCTTCAGGCGCTTCACGGTTTCCATCTCCTGCCCGCTCAGTTCCGGGTGCTGATGGAAATGGCTGCGGATGCTGCGGATGTAGGAATCCTGCCCGGCAACAAGCCGGCGTACGTCGGCGACTCCCAGTCCTCCCTTGCCCCAGAGGGCAAAGGGAGAAAGGGATAACGCCCAGATAAGCAATAGTATTTGAAGTCTGCGCATAACGTTTACGTTGGGAGTTCAGTGTACTGTGAGCTTCGAACGGACTTAATAGCCGGGATTCTGGTCGATGCCCAGCTCCTCGTTGTTCGAGCCGAAGGGGATGGGGAAGCGATAGAAGTGGCCGTTGATGTTCTGGTGCTTCGACTTCAGGAAGCGGTGAATGCGGGCAAAGAAGGCGTTCACCACACTGCCGTCCTTGGCTGTAGCACCAACCGTTGCGTACGAGTCATCGTAGTGCTGGAAGTTCTCAACGGTGAGCACTGTGCTGATGAGGTTGCGCCAGCGCGTCAGGTTCTGCCAGTGGCGCTGCTCGTAGATGAACTCATACTCCCACTCCTTCTGAATGTCGCTCAGCGTCGGCGAAGCAATGTCGTGAGCCTTGTCGCCGAAACCGCGTTCACGTATCTTGTTGAGCGGAGTGGCAGCCTCAGCCGAACGTCCCAGCTGTACCAGTGCCTCGGCCTTGTTGAGCAGCACCTCGGCATAGCGCAGTTCGATGCGGTCTACATAGTTGTACTGGATGCTGGTGTAGACGCTGGTGTTGGTGCTGCGGTCCACGCCCTTGCCATAGACGGGCAGGGTGACCGGCGGCAGATAGGTATGGACGCTGCCGTCGCGCGGGTCGGTGATGCTGGTGACGATGCTGAACTGCTTGCGCGGGTCGTCGTCAGGCCAGTTCTTGAAGGTGTGGATGGGCTGTATGTGCACAATCTCCGTCTGCTCCTCGAAAGGATAGGTCCATGCGCAGTGGTCCTGATGGTTGCCCTGCTGGTCGATGCCGTCGCCCTCATGGTAGATGGTGAATATCTGCTCGGGGCCCCTGCTCTCGTTGGCAATGCCGAAGAGGTCCTTGAACTGGGGCTGCAGCGAGTAGACGCCCAGCTTATCCAACTTGTCGGCATACTCCACAACCTTTTGCAGACGCGCCGTGTTCCAGCTCTTGGGTGCAGGGTCAACACGCGAGGTCTTGATAGCCTCGACCTCTGCCAGCGTCAGCGGATTGCTGGCCCACTGCAGGTACACACGCGACAGCAGGGCGTAGGCGGCACCCTTCGAGGGATTGTACTTGGCCGACGGCGTGACGGGCAGTGCCTCGGCAGCCTCGGTCAGGTCCTTTACTATTTGTGTGTAGACGGCATCAATAGGCTGGCGCGCTGTGCTGACGTCGGCGGTGGTCAGGCGGATGGGCACCTCGCCCCACAGCACGACGAGCCATGAGTAGAACAGGCCGCGCGAGAACTTGGCACGGGCTATGGGCTCAGCCTTCTGGGCCGCCGTCAGCGACTTCGATGCCTCGGTCTTCTCAATGGCATCGTTGACGATGCCGATGCCTGTATAGAGGGCGTTGAACGTCTTCTTGGCATACGAGCTGGTCTTGTCGTATTTCAATTCCACCATCTTGGTGACGTCGTCTTCCTCGTTGCCCAGATACGAGGTGCCCAGTTCCGTAGGCGTGTCAACCATCGAGGTAAAGGTCGAGCTGAGGGTCTGGTACGGGCGATAGGCGCCATTGATCAGTGCATACACGTCATCCTGCGTCTTGATCACATCTTCTTCACCAATGACGTTGTTGTCGTCATCATTGCTACTGCACGATGTCTGCCCCAGCGTAATGGCGGCAGCAAGCAGTGCTGAATACAGATAGTTCTTTTTCATGTTACAATCTCCTTTTTTTACTTTAATTGTTAATACTATAATTGTTTGTTATATGGTCTTAGAAGTTGATTTCTGCTCCTACCGAGAAGGTGCGGCTCTTGGGGTAGGCCCCGCGGTCGATGCCCGTCTCCAGTTCAGGGTCGTAGCCCTTATAGCCGGTGATGGTGAGCAGGTTCTGCCCGCTGACGGTCAGCCGTACGCTCTTTGCCGCCCGCCGCAGGGGCAGGGTGTAGCCTATCGTCACGTTTTGCAGTTTCAGATAGCTGGCATCCTCAACATAGCGGCCGTCCAAATAGCTCGTAGCCCACGAGCCTGTGATGGCAGGCACGTCCGTACTGGGGTTGGCGGGCGTCCAGCTGTCGCTGACGTAGGCCAGAGCGTTATAGCTGCCCAGCGGCGTGTCCAGGGCCCGGCGCAGCAGGTTCACGTTCTGCGCACCGTGCGAGCCTTTCAGCGACAGGGCTGCGTCCCAGCGCTCCCAGTGCAGAGAGGTAGAAATGCCGTAGAAGAAGTCGGGCTGGTGGCTGCCCAGGATGGTCTGCTCGCCCAGCAGCACCTTGCCGTTCTGAGGGTCGATGCCGAGGAATTCGTAGCCGTAGAAGGAGCCCACGGGCTCGCCCTCGCGGAGTATGCTCTCGCGCAACTCGCCGCTGTAGAGCGACTTGACGTCCGACGACATCTTGACCAGCTCGTTGTGGTTATGGGTGATGTTGCCGTTCACAGTCCACAGCAGATTGCTGCGCTGCAGCAAGACGGCGTCAACGCTCAGCTCAATGCCCCGGTTGACCACGTTGCCGGCGTTCATGAGCTGCGTGGTGAGTCCCGTCGACGAATTGACGGGCAGGTAGAGCAACAGGTCGCCGGTCTTCTTGTAGTAGTAGTCGACCACCACATTGAGGCGGCCCTGCCAGAAGCCTGCATCCAGGCCGGCGTTCCAGCTGACGGTGGTCTCCCATTTCAGGTTCGAGTTGCCCAGGTTGCCTTTCGAGTAGGCCGTCTGCCCGCCATAGCTGCTGGCCGTGTAGCTCGCTGCATACTCGTAGTCGCCTATCTCCTGGTTGCCCACACTTCCCACGCTGGCGCGCAGCTTGAGGGTGGTGAGCGGCTCAGCCTCCGAGAGGAAGGGCTCGCGGTCAACGTTCCACGACAAGCCCAACGAGGGGAAGTAGCCCCAGCGGTTGGCCTTCGAGAACCGGCTGGAGTGGTCGGCTCGGAAGGTGGCTGTGGCGTTGTAGCAGCCCGCCAGCGTATAGTTCACGCGGCTTATCAGCGAGTTCAGCGTAGCTTTGGTCTGCCCGGAGCTCGGCGTATAGACGTGCGAGCCGTCGCCCAGGTTGTTATACCCCAAGTCCTCGTTCGTATAGCGCGACGTGGTGCTCAGGTTGAAGTTGGTCTGCGTGGTCTGAATGGTGTAGCCCACCAAGCCGCTCAGATAGTGACTGTCGCCCAGCTGCTTCTCGTAGTCGAGGGTCAGCTCGCCCTGCACCACCTGGTTCTGCCTGTGGCCGATGGAGCCAACGCCTCCTTCGTTCAGTCCCAATGCGGTGTACGAGGGTGCGAAATAGTTCTGCGTTATGTCGGTCTGATTGGCACCGGCAGCCGCCTTGGCCGTCAGTCCCTCAGCCACCTGGTAGCGCAGCGCGGCGTTTACCAGAGCATAGTTGGTCAGCGTCTCGGCCGTCGTGTTCTCCAGGTCCGACACGGGGTTGGCTGCCGTACCGTTCAGCTTGAAGTAGGCGTTCTCGTAGGGGTTGGTGTAATTATAGTTACCGTCAGCCGTCCGCACGGGCACCACCGGCGGCATGAAGAGCGCGTAGGTCAGCGAGTTGGTGATGCCTGCCGAGTAGGGCGACGAGAAGTAGTTCACGGGCTCCGTAGTGCTCAGGGCGTGCTGCTTCGTCTTTCCCAGCGTCGACGACAGCGTCACGCGGAAACGCTCCGACAAATGGTGCTCGATGTTCGCACGCAGGTTGTAGCGCTGGAAGTCTGAGTTGAGCACGATGCCCTGCTGGTCGGTGTAGTTGCCCGAAAGCAGGAAGCGCGTCTTCTCGCTGCCGCCGCTGATGCTCAGCTCGTGAATCTGGCTGACGCCTGAGCGCAGCACCTCCGACTGCCAGTCGGTGCCCTCGCCCAGTGAGGCTATGTCGGCGTCGGAATAGCCGCCGCGATTGCCGAAGTAGTCCTTCTCCATACGGGCCCATTCCGCAGCGTTCAGCAGGTCGAGCTTCTTGGCCGCTGTACTGACCGAAACGGTGGCCTTATAGCGCACGGCTGTCTCGTCGCGGCGCCCCTTCTTGGTAGAGATGATGATGACGCCATTGGCCCCGCGCGAACCGTAGATGGCGGTGGCCGACACGTCCTTCAGCACCTCAATGCGCTCAATGTCGCTCGGATTGATGAACGACAGCGGGTCGAGCGTGCTCTCAATGCTGCCGATGCCCGTCTTCTGCGAACTGCCGTCCACCTGATAGATAAAGCCGTCGATGACATACAGCGGATTGTTGCTCGCGTTGACAGAGTTTCCGCCACGTATGCGGATGGTGCTGCCGGCGCCGGGCTGACCGCTCGCCGTCACGTCAAGCCCCGCCACAATGCCGCCGATGGCAGCGTCAAGCGTGGGCGCGGGGGCAATCTCAATCTTCTCACTGCCTATCGTCGCCACACTGCCCGTCAGCTGCGTGCGCTGCTGGGTGCCGTAGCCCACAACCACCAGCTCGTTCAGGCGCCGCGTCTGCTCGTGCAGGCTGATGCTCACCACCGAGTCGCGCTCGCCTATCTTCACCTCCTGGCTCTCGTAGCCCATATACCTCACGCTGATGTCTGAGGGGAACGAGGCAATGTCAATATGGAAGCGACCCTCCGCGTCGGTCACGGCCTCCACCTTATTATTACGTAGAACAGACGCCCCCACTATAGCCTCGCCCGTCCTGGCATCGGCCACCCGTCCGTTAACAGGTGAAGCCGATGCCCAGTCCGTTACAACAATGACAAAAGCGAGTGTGGCTGATATCCTCTCAATAATCTTCATACCTTAATCTGAATATACTTCTTTTTTTTATTCGTCTTTCGTTTCGACGGTGCAAAGGTACGGCGGTTTCTGCACTCCCACAATAACCCTTCTGCGGCATTTCGCATACCAAACATTTAGGATGCGAAGTCCCCGAACATCCACATCCACTTGAATGTCAGGCAATTACAAAACAAAGAAAGAACAATTCCTAATAGTTTGACTGATAACATAAAATTTGCGCCGACCAAACCTCCGGTCTGCTCCGAGCAGACGCTGCGTTTACTACGAATACTTTCGGACTGAAATATCCTGCACTTCCTGCACTTGACTCTTAACTATATGACAGACAGGCGGTTGGAAACCGCTTTCCGTTTCATTACCTGCACTTGAACCTGCACTGGCACCTGCACTTGAGTTGGAACAGGGCAGCTAACCCTGTGGCTTGGCGGCACCAAAAGAGCGTTCCAACGGCCTTGGAAAAACGTTCCAAAGCCGTTGGAACGTCCGAAAGGCGCCGCCTTTTGACTATGAACCGCCGCCTTTTGGTTGTAAATCGCCGCTCTCTATTCAGTGCAGGTTCAAGTGCAGGTTTAGTCTATGTTCGTGGTGTCCTAACCTACTGATAATGAGGCTCAGTGCAGGAAGTGCAGGAAATTCTGGGCTTATACTACGAGTAAACTCTGACGGGCGTTTTTTCAGAATTTTGCCGTTTTCCTTTGCCGTTTCCGAAAAAATCACCATCTTTGCCCCTTGAACACCGCCATGATGTCCGAGCGAGGGCGGCGGTGGGACATCGTTGGAAATATAAAAGAAGCGTTATGCTCGTCTTGTATCTAGAAACCTGAGAAATTTCAAAGTACGACAAGAGAACATGATGACTTCCTCGCGTAAGCGTGGAATGTTATCACAATCTCCCGTACAAGGTTTCTCAGGACCTCTAGATGAAGATGTGTACATACAGTTCCACGCTTCTTACGTTAATATAGTTGTCTTCCGAGGGGCTGGGAGGATTGGGCTAAAAACAATAACTTATGGACTTTAAGGATTCAATTCTTCAATTAGCTGACAGGGTTTCAGAAATAGCGGTGCAGCTATGGCCATCTTTGCACGAATCTATTTCTCAATCCTTCTATTCTTGGGCGGTATTATCGGCATGAGTCTTGTAAACAGTATATTTGTGGATGCAATGGCTGCTGATAACAACGATGAAGTTCTTGAAAAACTGTCTCAACTTGAAAGAAAACTTGATAGCATGAAAAGAGATCAGGATAACAAAGTACAGGCCTGAAAAACGTTCACGTCACATAAACTAAAACAGCACATCCCGCCTCCAAAGGACAGGAGACGGGATGTTTTACTTTTGACGTTCTTCTTTCTCAGTGAAATAGTAGCTAGGCGGAAAGATTATACCGGCACGGCGGCTTCTTCAACTTTTTCCTCCAATGCCTCCTTAATATACGCGTTAATTGAAACACCAGCCTGGAGGGCAAGATGCGCTATCTGGCGATGAATTGCAGGGGTGAGCCTTACGTTCAGCACGCCAGTATAACTCTTGTCTGGTTCTATGCCTTCGTCCGCGCAATAGGCGAGATAGTCGTCAACGGCCTCGTGAAAAGCCGCCGTCAGTTCCTTGACACTTTCACCCTCGAAGTTCACCAAGCCGTTGATACCCTCTATCTTGCCAAAAAACACCTGGTCCTTGTCACTATAGTTCACCGACCCATAATAACCTTTGTACGTCATTGTATTCATATCTTCATCCTCTATTTTATAAAACCCGCTTCTTTCAAATGTGCTTGCGAGGTTAGTGCGACGTCAGATATTGCGCATGCGCTCCACCTGCTGGCGCACGACCTCGAGGGTGGTGGTGTCGGTGGCAAAGACGGAGTTCAGGCCCTGGGCCTCCTGGGCGGGGTCGCCGGTGTAGTCGTCGCCTACCTGCCACTGCTCGTGACTGGGCTGGGCAAAACCGCCCCAGCCCCAGAAGTTGCAGCCGGCGAACTTGCCGCCCTGAGCGGCATTGTCGGCCACGAGCGAGAAGACATAACGGTAGTAGCCGTCGCGCCCAACGGTGGGCGTGCCCTGTGCGAACTTGAAACCGTCGCGGGGATAGCCGAACTCCTCCATCACGAGAGGCTTTCCGATGCGGTCGCAGATGGCGAGGTGGCGGTCGATGTAGTCCTTGGTGTTGCTGCAGGCTATGGGCAGCATCTCGACGAGCGAGTCGGGCTTTACCCAGCTCCAGTTGTAGGGCCATAGGTGGACGTTGCAGTAGTCGACGTTCGGGTCGGCACAGATGCGCTCCCACGTGCCGTAGTCGTTCTCGCAGCCCCATGCGCCCTCGCTTCCGATGGAGGTGAGGTGGTTCTGGTCGAGGTGGCGTATGAGTGCTGCTGCCTCGCCAATCCAGTGCTCGAAGGCGGGCAGAGCGTCGCGCGAGAAGGCACGCGGCTCGTTGCCTATCTGCCACGACATGATGGCTGGGTCGTCGGTGTACTTCAGCCCGGTGTAGCGGTTGGTACGGCCAACGATGAATTGCACGTAGTCGTAGAACAGCTGGTGGGCGCGCTCGTTGGTGGCATACTTGCTCATGGCCTGCATGAAAGCGGGATAGCCTACGTCGTCAGGGCGCGGCTGGGGCCCCTCGCCGGCATGCTCGAGATAGAAGCCGTAGCCCCCACTCCACTCCCACGAGTTATTCAGGTAGAGCACGGCCACCATGCCCCGCTTGCCCATCTCCATGAGCAGGAAGTCGAGTCCGGCAAGGATAGTGTCGTTGTAGACGCCCGGGCTGACCTGCAGCGTAGGCTCGACCTTGGTCTTGACGCCGCGCTGGCCGTCGCTGCCTACGAGTATGCGCAAGTTGTCGATACCCATGCGCTTCATCTCGTCGAGCTCGCGGGTGAGGCGCTCCTGGTTGCCTCCCTGCCCCGTGGAGCCGAGGATGGCGCCGTACCAGAAGTTGGTGCCTACGTAGTAATAAGGCTTGCCGTCGCGCTCGAAGTGGCCGTCCTTGACGGTGACGAAGGGCGACTGCTTGGCAGCCGTACAGGCGGTGAGGGCTGCGGTGGCGCCGCAACACAGCAGACAGGTGGTGATGAGGGTTAGTAGCTTGGTTTTCATAGAGTTTGCTATTTGTTGTTTATTGTTATGACTGATGATAGGCTACAAGGCCGTCGATGGGGCTGCGCATGATGGTTCCGACGGTGAAGCCCTCGGCGGCAGCTGCCTGCGAGAGTTGCTCGCGGAAGTGGTGGGCAATGCTGCCGACGAAGCCGACGGGCAGGTCTGTTCGCTGATACTGAGCGACATTGCGGCTGAAGAAGTCGCGGAAGCAGCCGACGACCATCTGGCTCAGTTCGGGCACGTCGAGATGCTTATGGATGAAGGGCGACAGCGAGGCCAGGAAACGGTTGGCCATAGGCTGGCGGTAAACGCGGCTGATGACGTCGGACATCTGGAGCCCCGTCTGCTGCTCAAAAGCCTCGCGCAGGGCTACGGGCAGCAGTCCTTTGTAGAGCGCATTGAGCAGATGGCGGCCCAGTACGGCTCCGCTG
The DNA here is from genome assembly GCA_946184965.1 of uncultured Prevotellaceae bacterium. Lineage (GTDB taxonomy): Bacteria > Bacteroidota > Bacteroidia > Bacteroidales > Bacteroidaceae > Prevotella. The sequence goes on from CAMHHO010000062.1 coordinate 15,195, forward strand.
CCCTCATCGCCCAGGATGTAGCCCAGCGGCGGCGTGTTCTGCACTATCTGGAGGCCATCGTAGAGGCCAGAGTTGGCGCCCGTGCCTATGATGCAGGCAATGCCCTCGGAGCGCCCGCAGACGGCTCGTGCAGCCCCAAGGAGGTCGCCGTGAGCCTCGACTGCGGCTTGGGGAAACACTTGTTGCAGCAGACTGGTCATGAGCGGCTCGAGTTCGGGCCGTACGCCGCTGCCGTAGAAATGGAGCCGGGAAACGGGAGCCGGAAGGCCCGTCAGCTGCGGCAACAGTTCTACGCGGAGGATGGCCAGAATGTCGTCCTCCGACTGGTGAAATGGATTGATGCCCTGCGTCTGCAGGCGTGCCCTGACGTCGGCACCGTCGGCCAGCACCCAGTCGGTCTTGGTGCTGCCGCTGTCAGCAATGAGTTTCATGGGCACAAAAGTACGCAAATAAAATTAAAAAACGGCATTTTGCTTTGATATTTTTGCATTTTTAGTTACCTTTGCGCCTACAAAAGACTAAGGAATGCAATGAAGAGACTGATATTCTTACTGACGATGCTGGTCGTTGCACTGGCCGACACCCACGCCGTGCTGAAGGAGCGCGATCTGGAGAAGACGCTCGAGATTCTGCGGCAGGAGCTGACCGAGTTCCACCACGACCTCTCGGACATGACCTCGGAGCGCAAGCAGCAGAACGAACAAATCTTCGGACAGCTCATGGAAACGATGAAGCAGTCGGGGCAGAACGCGCTGATGCTCTACTCGCAGAAGCAGAACTACGTATTCGACCTGACCTACGCCTGCCATCAGGCTACCGAGCAGTACAACGCATTCCGCCGCTCGCAACTGCCCTTCCTCGACTTCCTGGCCACGACCGAGGCCGACATTGCCAAGTACGACAGCCTAGTCAGCAGTCTCTCGTCGATGCACACTAACATGCTCAGCGACCGCGGGCGCGTGAACCGTAATGTATGTCTGACGCTGGCCACGAACATTCGCAACACGCTGACAGAGAACCGCCAACAGATAAACGACTACATCCACTACTACGAGGTGACGGAGAACAGGCTGAAAAACCTGAACGACTATGCCAACAAGCGCTACAACGAAATTCAGACCGGCATCTTCAGTAACGGCGGCCACAACTACTTCACGATTCTCAAGAGCCTGCAGCACAGCCTCAGGGAGACGCGCGAGACGATTGCCGACAAGTACAAGTCGAGCGAGCGAGGGTCGCAATGGGACAGCAGCGTCATCTTCGGACTGTTCGGCATCATCGTCGTCTACGTGCTGATAGCCATCGGACTCAACCTGCTCGTGTTCAGATTCCTGATGCCCAAACGGTTCCGGACGGAGGAGTTCCTCAAGAAGCGCACCTGCATCATTCTGGCCACTACCACCATTACCTTTGCGCTCATCATGGGAATCCTGCGGGCTACGCTGGAGCAGAACTTCTTCATCATGGCCAGCGACCTGCTGATAGAGTACGCGTGGCTGCTGGGCGTCATCCTGATTTCGCTGCTGCTGCGCGTAGGCGGCGACCAGATCAGGAGTGCCTTCTACATCTACGCGCCGCTGGTGTTCATCGGATTTATCGTCATCTCGTTCCGCATCATCCTCATACCCAACCAGCTGGTGAACCTCATCTTCCCGCCCGTGCTGCTGGCCTGCACCGTCTGGCAATGGGTGGTCATCCGCCGACACAACAAGCGCGTGCCGCGCTCCGACATGTTCTACACTTACATCTCGCTGCTGGTGTTCATTGCGTCGGTGGTGCTTTCATGGACGGGCTACACGCTGCTCAGCGTTCAGATTCTCATCTGGTGGATTATGCAGCTCACATGCATCCTCACCATTACCTGCGTCGCACAGTACGTTCACCTTTACGGCCACAGGCACGGTCTCGACGAGGCTCCCATTACCCGCAGCTGGCTCTACAGGCTGCTATCGGGCGTACTGCTGCCCGTCATGGGCGTGCTCTCGGTGATGCTCAGTATCTGGTGGGCAGCCGACGTGTTCAACCTCAGCGACATCTGCATGGACCTCTTCCGCCGTAAGTTCATCGACACCAAGAACCTGACCGTCAGCATCACCAAACTCACAATGGTTGTCTGCCTGTGGTTCCTGTTCAGATACATCGCTGCTGCCGTGCTCGACCTGCTGCGACTGCACTACAACAGGCAAGACCCGACAACGGCCCAGAGCCGCGAGGTCATGGGGCGCAACGTCATCCAGGTCATCGTCTGGGGACTCTGGCTGCTCATCTCGCTCAGCATCCTCGACATCAGCGTCACCTGGCTCGTCGCCATCTCAGGCGGACTGTCAACGGGTATCGGTTTCGCCTCGAAGGACATCATCGAGAACATCTACTACGGTGCCTCGCTCATGGCTGGGCGCGTGAAAGTGGGCGACTGGATTGAAGTCGACGGCACGATGGGCCGCGTGGCCAGCATCAGCTACACATCGACCGTCGTCGAGTCGCTCTATGGCGAGGTCATCACCTTCCAGAACTCGCAGCTCTTCACCAAAAACTATAAGAACCTGACCAAGAACCACGGATACGTGCTGGCTGTTGTGCCCTTCGGCGTGGCCTACGGCTCAAACCTCAAGCAGGTGTCGCAGGTCGTCGAGGAGGCTGTCAACCAGCTTCACCACCCCTGGATGGACCCCGAGAAGCAGGTCAAGTCGGTCGTAGCACAGATGAACGACTCAAGCGTCGACTTCAAGCTCTTCGTCTGGGCCGACGCACCGAAGAAGTCATACGTCGTCAGCGACGTCCTGAAGTGCGTCTACGATACCCTCGACAAGAACGGCATCGCTATCCCATTCCCACAGCGCGACATTCATATTATTCAATAAGGAGTTAACGTATGAGACAGAAACTGATACTGATTACGGGGGCATCATCGGGCATCGGCGAGGCCTGCGCCTGGAAGTTTGCAGAAAACGGCTGCCGACTGATTCTTAATGCCAGAAGCGAAGACAAACTACTGGAAATCAAGGAGAAACTACAATCGGAGTACGGAACGGAGGTGCTGCTGATGGCTTGTGACGTCAGAGACGGCGAAGCAGTCAAGAAGGCCATCGACTCGCTGCCCGAGCAGTGGCGCGACATCGACGTGCTGGTCAACAATGCCGGACTGGCTTTGGGCACCGACAAGGAACACGAGCTGGACTTGGAGGAGGCGTTCACAATGATTGACACGAACGTAAAGGCCCTGCTGCGGATGACGCGACTCGTAGTGCCCGGTATGGTGAAACGCAACAAGGGGCACGTCATCAACATTGGCTCAATTGCCGGCGATGGTGCCTACCCGGGCGGCAGTGTCTACTGCGCCACAAAGGCTGCGGTAAAGGTGCTCAGCGACGGGCTGCGCATCGACCTCTACGACACCCCTATCCGCGTGACCAACGTCAAGCCTGGACTAGTCGAGACAAACTTCTCGAACGTCCGACTGCATGGCGACAAGGCGAAGGCCAAGAAGTTGTACACAGGCATTAAGCCGCTGACTGGCAAGGATATAGCCGAAGTCGTCTATTTCGCAGCATCGGCTCCTGAGCACGTTCAGATTGCCGAGGTCAGGGTTCTGGCTACGCATCAGGCATCTGCCCAAATGGTTTGGAGGGAGCAGAATGAGAAGTAAGGTTCTTCTGATATATACCGGCGGCACCATCGGCATGAACCGCAACCCCTCTACTGGTGCCCTCGAGCCGTTCGACTTCGAGCATCTGCTCAGCAGTGTGCCCGAGCTGAAGCAGTTCGACACGCTGATTGACACCTACCAATTCCAGCCGCCTATCGACTCAAGCGACATGTCACCGGCTCGGTGGACGGACATCAGTCACACCATAGCCGACCGCTACGACCAGTACGACGGCTTTGTCGTGCTTCACGGCACTGACACAATGGCCTACACGGCATCCGCCCTGAGCTACATGCTGGAGAACCTGACGAAACCCGTCATCTTCACCGGCTCACAACTGCCCATCGGACAACTGCGTACCGACGGCAAGGAGAACCTTATCACATCGATTGAGATGGCGGCGGCAAAGGATGCTGACGGGCATGCCGTCGTGCCTGAGGTGGGCATCTACTTCAACGCCCGACTGCTGCGCGGTAACCGCACTACAAAGCAGAGCGCCGAGGAGTTTAATGCCTTCGAGTCGTTCAACTACCCGCATCTGGCCGAGGCTGGCGTCAACATCAGCTACCACCGCGAGCGGATGTTAAGTCCCAACTGGGACAAGCCCATGATTCCTCATTTCCGTCTGGACAATAATGTGATTATCTTCTCGCTGTTTCCAGGCATCCGCGAAGACCTTATACGTCATATCATTCACACGCCGAATCTGAAGGCCATCGTCATGCGCACCTTTGGATCGGGCAACGCCCCTCAGAGTCCGTGGCTGCTTAATGCATTAAAAGAAGGTACGCGCGCGGGGAAGGTCATTGTCAATATCAGCCAATGCATGCAGGGCGCCGTCGAGATGTCGCGCTACGGCTGTGGCTACCATCTGCAGGAAGCGGGCGTCATAAGTGGCTGCGACTCTACGGTCGAGGCCGCCGTTACCAAACTGATGTTCCTGCAAAGCCACTACGACAATCCCGACGAGGTGCGCCGCCTGATGCAGCAGAGCATCCGCGGCGAAATCACAATTTCCTAAGCCCCCATATAAATTGCCCACATAGCCCATAACCCCCATAATAATAACAACTAAACAAACAACTTTATGAAAGAACTGAAAGGAACAAAAACCGAGAAAAACCTGCAGGAAGCATTTGCAGGAGAGTCAATGGCACGCAACAAGTACACCTACTGGGCATCGAAAGCCAAGAAAGACGGCTACGTACAGATAGCTGCCATCTTTGAGGAAACAGCTGCCAACGAGAAGGAACACGCCAAAATGTGGTTCAAACTCCTTGAGGGCGGTGCCATCAAATCAACCCCAGAGAACCTCGATGCTGCCGCTGGTGGCGAGAACTTCGAGTGGACTGACATGTACGCCCGCATGGCTCGTGAGGCCCGCGAAGAAGGCTTCGACGAGATTGCCGAGAAGTTCGAGGGAGTCGCTGCCATCGAGAAGGAACACGAGGAGCGCTATCGTAAGCTGCTGGACAACATCCGCAAGGAGCGGGTATTTTCAAAGGATGGCGATGTCATCTGGCAATGCTCAAACTGCGGCCACATCGTCATCGGTAAGAAGGCCCCAGAGGAGTGCCCCGTCTGCAACCATCCTCAGTCCTACTTCCAGGTAAAGGCCGAGAACTACTAAACAGCAACTGCTACCAACGAAAAGAAGCCCTGAATCATTGCTGACTCAGGGCTTCGTGAAAGATGGCGGCCTCCTACTCTCCCGCATTGCATTGCAGTACCATCGGCGCAG
>CAMHHO010000063.1:0-19931 GCA_946184965.1 uncultured Prevotellaceae bacterium
ACTTCGACTTCACGGCCAACTTCACCTATATGCTCGACTTCGACATCAACAATGCAACGGCCTATACGCTGTCGGCATCGCAGGGCAACAAGAACACGTTCCACAACGTGCTGGCCGAGTTTGCCGACGGATGGCAGTACAACGACATCGACGGTTCGATTACCGGCACCAAGGGTGATATCCTCTATAAGATGTACTATTCGGCCGACAAAAATGCCGTCGACATCTACAAGGAGGGCAACCAGGGCCGCACACTTTGGAATCCCACCGACGTGGGCACCAGGATTTGTAACAGCTACTTCATTGAGGACGGCTCATTCCTGCGCTGCTCGGACATCACCTTGGGCTACACGCTGCCCAAGAAGCTGACCCAGAAGGCAGGCATCTCGAAGGCACGCTTCTATGTATCGACCAGTAACCTGTTCATCATCACCGGCTACACCGGCTACGACCCAGAAGTGGACATCCAGACAGGACTGGCCTGCGGCATTGACTACAACCGCTATCCGCGTAATCGTAGCTTCGTGTTTGGTACTAATATCACATTCTAAATTGATAATTGAAAATATGAAAATCAAGAATATATTACTGACCGGAGTGGCAGCACTGGCCTTGGCATCGTGCAACGACTACCTGGATGTCGAGGCCCCATCGAAATACACCATGGACTTCGTCTACACCCAGAAATCGGAGGTGGAGCGTGCCCTCAACGGCGTCTATGCCCAGTCACTTGTCGGCGACCTTTACGGTAATACCTACCAGAAGAACTTCATCCTCAACAGCGACGTCGACCTAGCCATCAGTTCGTCGAGCGCACACTCCCACTCCACGTACCAGCGTTTCGACTGCGACGATGAAGGTAGCGAAATCCTAAAGTTCTGGACGGCTGCCTACCGCCTGATTGAGTATGCCAACGAGTTCATCACAGCAGCTGAGGCAAGTAACCTCTACTATATTACTGACGATGATGGCAACCCCACGACGACACCCGATGCAGAAATGCTGCAGTGGATTGGCGAGGCCAAGTGCCTGCGCGCCATGGTCTACCACGACCTTGTAGTGATGTTCGGCGATGTTCCTTTCTCGTTTGAGCCAACCAACAGTCGTGAAGCAACAGAAATGCTGCCCGTCACTGACCGTGAGGAAATTCAGAAGGCCCTGATTGCTGACTTGCAGAAGGCCGCCACGGGTATGACATCGACTGCTAACACTACCGTGGAGCGCTGCTCCAAGGAGTTTGCCCATGCACTGATTGCACGTATCGCCCTGACTGCAGGCGGCTATTCACTGCGCCCCGACAAAAGCAATCCCCGTGCGTACGGATCAATGCAGCGTCCGCAGGAGTACCTAAGCTACTACCGCACGGCCATGCAGTATGCCGACTCTGTCATCCAGAGCGGTACTCACAAGCTGGCTAACAACTACCAGGACGTGTTTGTTAACGAGTGTAACTATCAGGTCATCAACAACGACGACCCCATCTTCGAGATTCCCTTCGCCCGTGAGTCGACTGGTAATACTGGCTACAACCAGGGTCCCACCTACTCCGATTACGAAGGTGCAACGGTAGGCGTCTGGGGCAAGTGTGACGGTGGTACCCGCCTGAACGCCTTCTACCGCTTCCTGTTCCGTGATGGTGATATGCGCCGCGAGTTTGTCAACGGCCTATGGTACTACTCCTACTACACCAATAGTGAGGGAACTTTGGCCGACTCTGTCTACATCCGCAACGACTACACCGTTCACAACAACAAGTGGTCGAAACTCTGGACGAGTCCTGGCTCTGCCTTAGGCAATACCACCACTGGTTCAACGGGCATCAATTACCCTTATATGCGCTATGCCGACGTGCTGTTAATGTACGCAGAAGCTGCCAATGAACTGAACGGTGGTCCCACTGACAAAGCCATAGACTGCCTCCGTCAGGTTCACAGCCGTGCCTTCCGCAACAGCAAGGACGACGACGCCGAATTCTATGCCGACGCACAGGCTGGTAAAGATGCCTTCCAGAAAGCGGTCCTCGATGAGCGCAAGTGGGAGTTTGCTGGTGAGAACATGCGCTGGCGCGACTTGGTGCGCACCAACACTTACGGCCAGGAACTGGTCTACAGCTTCCTGCGCTACTACTCGGCTGGCATGCAGAACGTGGGCGGTATGACCGGCTATGAGGATGCCATCAACGAACACGACGGCTACACCTCGGATAATGGCTATATCGACAATCTGCCTTCTCGCGTGTATTACCATACTTATAATATTGACGAAGTGAACGCCTACGGCCTGCGTATGTACAAGGGCCAGCTCTACGGCTATCAGATTGACAGCCTGGGTAGCGTCATTCAGACCTATCCCAACCAGACGATGCAGAGCCTCCGCATCTACAATGCCTACAAGTCAATGGCTTCGCCGATAACCAGCGCCATCACACGTGGCGGATTCAAAGCCAAGAGCTGGCTGAGTGCCGACTTCTACAAATGGGGCAACGAGTCGAACGGACAGCCCGTCGACCAGTGCAAGTACTCGTTCTACGGCTACATTCGCTGCGACGACGGTGGTAACCTCTGGATTGTCCGCGACGGTGTGCTCTCACAGTTCTCTAACATCCCCGCAGCCGACGAACTGCCCCCGGTACGCTACATACTGCCCTACCCCGGCACCGTCATACAGCGCTCTTCGGGCGAATATAAGAACTACTACGGATATTAAACGTTGAACATTGAACGTTGAACGTTGAAGATTGAAACACTGAAACATTGAAAAGTTTATGAAAAAGATACTGAACAACCTATTGCTCCTTTTCGTGGCAGTCACCTCCGCCCTGATGGTTGCTTGTAAAGACGACGAGAACAGCGCCGCCCCTGGCACCGACAGAGAGTTTATGACCATGTTCATCGTCGACAACACCCGCGGTAAAGGTTCCGACTACCCTTATAACTGCGGACTTGACGCACGCTATCCGCATGGCAATACCGTACACCTCTACTGGTACGGTGTCGACAACTGTGCTGGATATCAGATTCAGATGGCACTCCAGCCCAAGGTATCGGGAGGTTCCGATGCTTGGGCCAGGATTCAGGGCACCAGCGACCTGTTGCTCGACACCATTGTCGGCCCCAAGGTGCTCGACCTGCTTATCCCCAACCTGCAGTATTCTACAGACTACCGCTTTGCTATCCGGTGCCTGTCGAAGTTGGATAACAATACGACAGACTTCTCGCATGCCTCCAACTGGTACGGTCATGGCAATGGACGCCAGTGGCAGGAGTATGTGGGCATTGCCACTAAGGATCGCTACCCCACCCCTAACGCCATCTACGTGAACCAGGCTGAGACAACCGAGACCACGATGCACGTCTATCTGAACAACACGGTGAAACAGTCACTGGGCTATGCAGAGGACGCTACCATCACCGATCAGGACGATCTGGACAAGGTGGAGGCATACAACGAGAATTTCAACATTGGTGAAAACGGCCAATTAGGCTACCAAATCCTGACCGTCTCACCCTCGCCCAACAACCCCAACTCTACCGTGGGCGAGAAGTGGCGCCGCTATCAGATTACGCAGGAAGACCGTGAGCGCGGCTACATTGTCATCGACGGTCTGACAGCTAACTCCGTATACGTCATCGACGTCATCGACCCGCGTGTTCCCGTGGCTATCGATGCCAAGTACAACACTTGTACCTCACGTTCTGACGGTAAGCCCGGCGAGCCTATCCTACTGAAGCACGACGAGCTGATGGCACAGGCAGCCAGCTTACCCATCCCTGATCAGGAGAAAAGCCGTGCACAGGTGTTTGCACTGGCAGAGCAGTTTGATGCAGCCCCGCTCACGCCTACACTCCGCGACTTCATCGAGAACACCAACTACGCCGAGGGTCAGACCTTCATGCTGGAAGGCGGCAAGACCTATTACGTAGACGGTAACGACATCACCTGTAAGGGCTTCGTGCTTCGCACCAACCCCGAGGACGTTGCCCAAGGCAAGCGTGCCCGCGTCATCTGCGGTATCGGTAAGGACGACATGTACAGCCAGGCCGTCGACGGCGAGCAGTGGAACGGCTGTCCCTACTCCATGTTCACCTTCGGACGTCAGCCCGAGGCTGGTGAGGGTGGCGAGATCTACATGAAGAAACTGGCCTTCTACGACATCGACTTCGACAATCCCAAGTGTTATAACTACGGTGACCAGCAGGCCGGACTCGGAAGCCCGACGGGTAACTATTTCTTCAATATGTTCTCCAACGGTATGGCTATCTCCCTCGACTCGCTCGTCATTGACAACTGCTCGTTCAAGCGACTGGTGCGCGGCTTCATCCGCGAACAGGGTGTGAACTACAAGATATGGCGCCACGTGGTGATCCACAACAACGTGTTCATGGACTGCGGCTACTACAACCAGGGTGCCGGCGGCTACTGCTGGATTCACGGCTCGGGTGCCAATGTCAGTTCTAACCTGTACGAGGACATGAAGGTTACTGAGAACACCTTCTACGACAGCCCCTTCCCCGCCTTCTTCGCCGAGCAGACCGAGGTGGCATGGGTGCCTGGGACGGTGTGGAACATCACGTTCTCGAACAACACGCTCATCAACTTCAACACCCGTGCCGACGGTGCCATCTTCAAGATGCGTGGACTGCCCCACAAATCGGTGTTCAACGTGAAGAACAACCTCATCGTGCTCTGCAAGAAGGCTGGCGACCAGCGCGTTCTGGCTCAGTGGGGTGCCGACATCCGCAACACGCAGACCCAGCCCGACGGTTCGGCAGGTAAAGTAACACTGAACTTCGAGAACAACTGGTCTACCAACAACGATCTTACCCAAATCGGTGATGTTCTGAGCGTTTTCAGCAACACCCCGTGGTCATCAACCAGCAACAACTTCGGCAAGTTGGTGAAGGACGGTAACGCTACATTGAACGGCTCACTCGAAGTGAAGGCTGCCAGTATCTCAGCCACCGATCTGATGGAGCAGCCCTGCCCGCCTTCCATTGCAGCAACTGCCAGTTCACAGCACATGCACCGTGCCGATGCCCTCGACGGAACAGCCTCTACGGAATTCAACGTGAACCTGTACTTCAAGAACAAGGACAACGAAATCTACCGCAACAACGTGGGTGCAGCCCGCTGGAGGAATAAGTAAAATTGACAATTGAAAATTGAGAATTGAGAATTATGAATACATTCACGAAATCAATCATTGGTGCGATGACATTCCTGATGGGAGTCTGCATAACCTCTTGCAGCGACGCCAATGAATATGAAGACGCCGACACCGTCAATCCATCGTGGGTAGAGGGCTACACAGACTCACTCACTATTGGTCATCCCGAAAGTCTGGCCAACACAAGGTGGGTACGTGGCACAGGTCTGAAATTGAATGCCTACGGCCAAGAAGTACAAGGCTATGTGGAGAGCCTTAACTTTGCCACTGCTGATTCCGTCAGCGTCAAGATGAGCCAAGGAACCACTGAAGGGACCTGGACTGACGAATCCAACACTGAGCGCCAGCCCTATTATGAGTATAACTACTCAGCCACTACTGGTCGACTTGAGATCCTAAAGCTGGTAAGAGATGACAAAGGAAACATATCAAAGTCTGCTGTCTTCGTTGGCATTGCCGTCTCAGGTAAGAAGGAAGTAATAACGTTAGCCCATTTCGGCGACACGCCCGTACAGACCTACCTCGTGAAACAATAATGAAGTCAACGGCTCTACGGCAGAGTTCCATCCCTGCCGTGGAGCCTACGACATAAAGAAAAAACGTTTTATTACCTTTTATTATTAATTTAACTAATTAGTTTTATGAAAAAATTATTTACTTTGGTTTTCGCGCTGATGGGCTTCGCCGGTGCTGCCAATGCGGCTTCGGTGGATGACCTTGCAGTGCTGAAGCACAGCTATGTGCTGGTATGTGATGAGCTCGGTTCTCGTCCTGGTAAAGGTGTGCTCTTTGGCAACGACCACTTCCTCGATGTGAAAAGTGGCGGTACGACAGCTACCAACAAGGGAACCGTAGACCTCTCTGTAGTTGATGGTAACGAAGGCTATGTGACACAGGAGATTGTCGACAAGTACGGTGCCGACTATGCTGGCCCCCACTACAACTGGCTGCGTCTGAAGAACCAGCAGGACATGATTGCCCTGAAGCTGACTGCCAAGTCGAAGATTATTATCTTCGAGCAGGGAAACAACAAGACTGGTAAGGATGCCCGTATTCCCCGCATCTCTACCGACGAGGCCCAGTCGAACTCACTGAATCCAGCTCCTGATGAGAACCACCCCGCTACGGTCAGCGGTTTCCGTTGGGAGTTCACTGTTGACGATGACGGTCTCTACTATCTCGGTTCTTACAATGGTGATATGTTCATCAGCTTCATCATCATCGAGGCTAACGAGGCTCCTGGTACTCCTACTATCAAGGTTGGCGACCAGACCTACGAGGGTGGCCTGTGGTTCCGTGAGGTTTCCTGTAAGGCTAACGATATGGTTGAGGAAGGTTCAACTGAGAAGATTCCCACCGTTGTAACCTACACCACCGACGGTTCTGCTCCTACGGCTACCAGCACGAAGTACACTGAGCCTATCAAGTGCTACCAGAACATGACCGTTAAGTTCCAGGCATTCATGGATCTCCTGGGCAACGGCAGTATCACTGATGAGGACATCTGCGACGGTGCCGACAACGAGGGTAACGTCAACTTCATCTTCAACGCCCCTGACATCGAGGCTGACGGTGCTAATGTGAAAATCGTATCCCCGTATGAGGGCGCCCAGAACTTCGTAACGCTCGACGGTAACTTAGACAATGCCGAGCTGAAGGCTGAGTTCACTCTTAACGAATCTGCCACTGTAACCGCTTACTCTAAGATTGCAAATGGCAATTACGCTACCTTCGTAACAAAGTCCAGCTCCAAGGATGTCTACGTACTGGATCCCATCAAGGAGAAGAAGACCATCGCCATCACCGCTGGTACTGCCGTTCTTGACGAGGAAGCTACCGCAACCTCTACCACTGGTGAGGTCTACAAGATTGAAGATGGTGCTATCAGCGCCGACAAGAAGGACTTCTTCGTGAAGAACCTCACCTTCGGAACCCTGGCCAATGCTGATGCCGCCAAGTCTCAGTATCAGGTGCCTGCTGGTCAGGAGGCCTACATCCAGATGAGCAACACTAACATCACCTTCTACGTTGCCGAGGGCGACTCTGTTGACGTGAAGGTCATCTGCTCGAAGAACTCTTGCAAGAACATCGATGCTGACGATGCTGCTGAAGACAAGCTGGTCAATGGCTGTACTCCCGACCGCAGCTGCTATGTGAACGTGAGCGGCACCAACTACTGCCACTTGGATGCCGAGGGCGGCGTTGCTGCTGACATGAAGCTCTATCCCGAGGATGGCAACATCATCACCTTCGGTCTGAAGGGTGCCGAGGGCGGCAGCTACTTCACCTTCCAGAAGTATTCTGGCACGGGTAACATCCTCATCTCCAGCATTGAGATTACGCCGGCTGCTGGCGAGGCTGCTGTTCAGGAGACCGTACTCTGGGAAGGCACTGCACTTGTTAACGGTTGGGCCGACCAGCCGATGATGCTGAGCGACGGTGGTAAGGAGTTGACTGATGCCGGAGCCGCTGTTGGAGACAGACTCCGCATCTACTTCACTGCTCCAGATGACAACTGGCAGGTAGAGCTTACTAATGGTCACTGGGATGGCATGCTGGATCGCTATGCTGCTAAGGATCTTGGTCCTGAAGCAGATGGTTCACCCCGTCATTATACTATTGTTGACCAGTCTAAGGGTTACTTCGAGTATACTATTGATCAGGATTTCCTGACTAAGGCAACAACAACACAGTACTGGGGCGGTTCATTCCTGCTCAACGGCGATGGTAACATGACCGTCACAAAGGTTAGCCTCGTCAAGGGTGGCGACGACACCGCTGTGAAGACCATCAAGACTGTGAAGGCCCAGAACGGTGCTATCTACAACCTCGCCGGCCAGAAGGTTTCTGCCGACTACAAGGGTGTGGTCATCATCAACGGTAAGAAGGTGCTGAACAAGTAATCTTTCATTTACACTAAATTTGGGCAGGCAGCGGCAACGCTACCTGCCCTTTTTCGTCTTAGAGTTTGCTCCGGGTAAACGGTGAGTTTACGCCGACCAAACCTTCAGTTTGCTCCGAGTAAACTTTTTGTTCTTTTTTGTGATAAAAGGATTGGAGATTTGGAAAAGTTTTAGTATCTTTGCCGTCGAAAAGCAAACGACTAATAACCACAAGAATGAAAACTATCTGCAAACTGACAACACTTGCCACCACCCTACTCCTGTTGTGTGGTCCAACGACGGCTTCTGCTCAGGAAAAGACGCCTGCCTTCCCGGGTGCCGAGGGCTTCGGCCGATACGTTACTGGCGGACGGGGCGGCAAGGTACTCCACGTAAAGAACCTCAAGGACAGCGGCTACCAGTCGCTGCGCTGGTGCCTGCAGCAGCAGGGGGCCAAGACCATCGTCTTCGACGTCTCGGGAACCATCCACCTGGAGTCGTCGCTCAGCATCCCCTCGAACACCACCATCGCCGGACAGACGGCTCCCGGCGACGGTATCTGCGTGGCCGACTACCCCTGCAACATCAACGGCAACAACGTCATCGTGCGCTATATGCGCTTCCGCCTCGGCAATAAGAACGTACTGAAGGACGGTGCCGACGGCTGGGACGGTTTCGGCGGCTTCGACAAGCAGGACTGGATCATCGACCACTGCTCTGTCTCGTGGTCCATCGATGAGTGTCTCTCCGTTCTCGGCAACAAGAACACCACCGTACAGTGGTGTCTCGTGGCCCAGAGCCTGGTCAACAGTGGCCACTCCAAGGGTGCTCACGGCTACGGCGGCAACTGGGGCGGCAGCGGTGCCTCGTTCCACCACAACCTCATTGCCCACCATACCAGCCGCACGCCACGACTGGGTCCGCGCCCCACCACCCAGCTCGACGAGCGGATGGACATGCGCAATAACGTCATCTACAACTACGGCTCGAACGGCTGCTACGGTGGCGAAGGCATGACGGTGAACATCGTGAACAACTACTACAAGCCCGGCCCGGGCTCGCCCACCGACAAGAAGGGCAAGCGCATTGCCGGCATCGGCATACGCACCAACGAGTATGTCAAGACCTACCCCGCCTACGAACCGGCCCTCCACCTCTGGGGCAAGTACTACGTTACGGGCAACGTCAACTCGAAGTACAGCGACGTGACCAGCAGCAACTGGCAGATTGGCATCATCGACCAGGTGGATGGCTCCGGCTGCGACGGCACGTGGACGCAGGCCACCAAGGACAGCATCCGTCTTACCGCCCCGATGGACTTCATCTGCACCACCACCCATACTGCCCAGCAGGCTTATGAGCGCGTGCTCGACTACGCCGGCTGCTCGCTCCACCGCGACTCGTTCGATGAGGAGATGGTCAGCGATACCCGTCAGGGGAAAGCCAGCCACACGGGCAAGGGCCTGGGCAGCGGCTTCATCAACTCGCAGGACGACAACAAGCCCGTGGGTGCCGCCAGCAGCTGGAGCGCATGGCCCACACTGAACAGCATCGAGGCTCCGGCCGACTCTGACGGCGACGGCATGCCCGACGACTGGGAGACGGCCAACGGTCTGAACCCGAAGAGTGCCACCGACGGCAATCAGCTCAACGACGAGGGCTACACCAATGTCGAGGTCTACCTCAACTCGCTCGTGGCCGACATCACCGCCCGCCAGTATGAGGGCGGCGAGGAGCAGGGCCGGAAGCTGCAAATAGACGAGTCGCAATATAGCGAGTACGACATCAGCGGACAGACCAGCAACGGTGACTGGACGTTTTCAGGCGGCTTCAAGATGAACCAGACGGGAAGTCCATCCACTGGCTCCGACGCCACCATCAAGTACTCGCGCGACAAGCAGTACACGCTGACGCTGCCCACCGGCCTGCGCATAGAGGCAGTGACCATTTACGGCTACTGCAACCAGGACGGGGCCACCGCCTATCTCGGCGAACTGGGCGGCAAGGCCTTCGCCTCGACCGACTACGTATTCCCCGCACGCAACGCCTCGCCCAGTCGCGCCACCCACAAAGTGACGTTCGACACGCCCGTCAGCGGCACGCTGACCTTTACGCCCAAGGGCGACGCCCAGGTTTGTTTCAAGCTGACACTCCACGTCGCTGCCCCGACTGCCGTGAGTGCCGTCAACGCCGAACGTCGGCAGGATGCCATCTACAGACTGAACGGACAAAGGGCAAACCATACCAGCCAAAAAGGAATCTACATTATAAACGGTAAAAAGACCATCACAAGATGAAACAGACTATCCTAACCCTGCTGGCCTGCCTGGCACTGAGTGCCAACGCCCAGCAACTGCCTTACAAGAACCCACAGTTGACAGCTGAACAACGCGCCGACGACCTGCTCGGCCGACTGACGCTCGAAGAGAAAGTACGGCTGATGATGGACTCATCGCCCGCCATCGAACGCCTTGGCATTCCGCAGTTCCAATGGTGGAACGAGGCCCTCCACGGCGTGGGGCGTAACGGCTATGCCACCGTCTTCCCCATCACGATGGGTATGGCTGCCTCGTGGGACGACCAGCTGCTCCACCAAGTGTTCACAGCCGTCAGCGACGAGGCCCGAGCCAAGGCCCAGCAGGCCAAGCGCTCTGGCAACATCAAGCGCTACCAGAGCCTCTCGTTCTGGACGCCGAACATCAACATTTTCCGCGACCCGCGCTGGGGACGCGGACAGGAGACCTACGGCGAAGACCCCTATCTGACATCGAAAATGGGACTCGCCGTCGTCCGTGGTCTGCAGGGCTACTCCTACGACGGCAGGCCGCTCAGCAAATATAAGAAGCTGCTGGCCTGCGCCAAGCACTTCGCCGTTCACAGCGGGCCGGAGTGGAACCGCCATACCTTCAACATCGAGGACCTGCCCGAGCGCGACCTCTGGGAAACCTACCTGCCAGCCTTTAAGTCGCTGGTACAGGAGGGCGACGTGGCCGAGATTATGTGCGCCTACCAGCGCATCGATGGTCAGCCCTGCTGTTCACAGACGCGCTATGAGCAGCAGATACTGCGCGACGAGTGGGGCTTCCAAGGACTGATTACCAGCGACTGCGGTGCCATCCGCGACTTCCTGCCCCGCTGGCACAACACGGCCAAGGACGGTGCCGAGGCTGCGGCAAAGGCCGTGCTCGCCGGTACTGACGTGGAGTGCGGCTCGGAGTACCGCAACCTGCCTGAGGCCGTGCGCCGTGGCGACATCAAGGAGGCCGACCTCGACCGCTCGCTGCGCCGCCTGCTCGTCGCCCGCTTCCAGTTAGGCGACTTCGACAGCGACGACCTCGTCAGCTGGACCAAGATTCCCGAGACAGTCATCGCCTCCAAGGAGCACAAGGACCTGGCCTACCGTATGGCCCAGAAGTCCATCGTACTGCTGAAGAACAACGGCGTGCTCCCCCTGTCCTCCTATGCTGCGACAGCGTCGCAGCCCACAGGCCAGGTGGTGGTCATGGGCCCCAACGCCAATGACTCCGTGATGATGTGGGGCAACTACTCGGGCTACCCCACCCGCACCATCACAGCCCTCGAAGGCATCCGCCAAAAACTCTCGTCAGTTAATTATTTCCCCGCCTGTGCCCTGACACGCAACGAGGTCGTCGAGAGCCGCTTCGGTGAGATCGTATCCCCACTCGGCCCCAAGGGTATGCAGGCTGCCTACTGGAACAACACTGACCAGAAGGGAATGCCCGTCACTACCGTCACGCTGGCACAGCCCATCCAGCTGAGCAACGGCGGCAACACCGTCTTTGCCCCGGGCGTAAACCTCGAGAACTTCTCAGCACGGCTCGACGGCACATTCATCCCCACCCGCGACGAGACCGTCGTCTTCAACATCAACGGCGACGACAAGCTGCGCCTCCTCGTCAACGGCGACACGCTGGTCAACATCTGGAACGTACGCCACCGCATCCAAGGCGGCAAGAAAGAACTCGCCGTCAAAGCCGGCGTACACTATCGCATACAGATTGACTTTGTACAGGAGACGGGCTACGGCGCTCTGAACTTCGACATCCAAACCCGCGTCACCCCTACCCGCGAGCAGCTGTTGGCACAGGTAGGCAATGCTGAAACGGTCATCTTCGTCGGCGGCATATCTCCCTCGCTCGAGGGCGAGGAGATGCGCGTCAGCGAGCCCGGTTTCAAGGGCGGCGACCGCACCAGCATCGAACTGCCGCAGGCTCAGCGCGACATTCTCCGTATGCTCCACGAGGCCAGCAAGAAGGTGGTCTTCGTCAACTGCTCCGGCGGTGCTATGGGCCTAGTGCCTGAGTTGGAGTCGTGCGATGCCATCCTGCAATGGTGGTACGACGGCGAACAGGGCGGCCGCGCCTTGGCCGACGTGCTCTTCGGCGACTACAACCCCAGCGGCAAGCTGCCCGTCACGTTCTACAAGAATGCCGACGAACTGCCCGACTTCCTCGACTACAAAATGAATGGCCGTACCTACCGCTACTACGAGGGTGAGGCCGTCTTCCCCTTCGGCCACGGTCTGAGCTACACAACGTTCGACATCGGCAAGCCGGCATATAGTAATAATAAGGTACAGGTGCGCGTGAAGAACATCGGCAGCCGCGAAGGCACTGAGACGCTGCAAGTCTACATCCACCGCCCCGCCGATAAGGAAGATGCGCTGAAGACACTCCGTGCCTATCAGCAGGTACAGCTGAAGCCCGGCGAGCAGCGAACGGTCACCATTCCTCTGACACGCCAGCAGTTTGAGACTTGGGATGCCAAGTCCAACACCATGCGCGTTGTAGCCGGCAAGTACGAGGTTATGGTTGGAAACAGCTGTGCCGACAACGCCCTACAGAAGATTACAGTCAACATCAAATAACAAAACAATGTTCAGGAATATCATCCTCTCACTGGCTCTTGTGCCAGCAATGGCCTTTGGCCAGACCTTCGACTTCGATATGACAAAGCCGCAGCCAGTCTACAATGCCGAGACGGGCTACGGCTACGACCTGGTGCCCGCACCGACGAAGAAGACGCCGAACGAGCCTTACTACTTCTCGGTGAAGGTCGACGACGGCAACTACCGCGTCCGCGTAGTGCTCGGCTCCAAGAAGAAAGCCGCCGAGACAACCGTCCGTGCCGAGGGGCGCCGTCTGATGGTTCACAATGTGGCCACGAAGAAGGGCAAGTTCGAGACCTACGAGTTCGTCGCCAACAAGCGCTCACCGCAGATAGATGAGAAGAACCGCGTCCGCATCAAGGACCGCGAGAAGGATTATCTGGCATGGGACGACAAGCTGACATTAGAGTTCAACGGTGATGCCCCCGCCGTGCAGTCCATCCACATCGAGCGCGACGACAAGGTGCCCACCATCTACCTCTGCGGCAACTCCACCGTCGTAGACCAGAACAGCGAGCCGTGGGCTTCGTGGGGACAGATGATTACCCGCTGGTTCGGCCCCGAGGTGGCCATCTCCAACCACGCCGAGAGCGGCCTGACCGCCCGCACATTTATTGCCGGCGGACGCCTCGACAAGATTCTGACCACGCTGAAGCCTGGCGACCTGCTCATTGCCGAGTTCGGTCATAACGACGAGAAGGAGAAGCGCCCTGGCGACGGCGCGTGGTATCACTATGTCTATAACCTGAAGATCTTCATCGATCAGGTACGCGCCAAGGGAGCCGATATCGTGTTCTGCACGCCGACGCAACGCCGCGCCTTTGAAGCCGACAACAAGACCATCAAGAACACGCACGGCGAATTCCCCGCAGCCATGAAGAGCGTCGCCGAGCGCGAGAAAGTGCCCGTCATCGACCTTAACCAGATGACGAAGACTTTCTTCGAGACTCTCGGCTTCGAAAACTCCAAGCGCGCCCTCGTCCACTACCCCAAGGAGTTGTATGGTCGCGAACTGGCCGACAATACCCACTTCAACCCCTACGGCGCCTACGAAGTGGCCAAGTGCGTGGTGATGGGTATGAAGCAGCTCCAGCTGCCCATCGTCAAATACCTGCGCCCCGACTGGCAGGACTTCGACCCTGCGCAGCCCGACGACTGGCAGACCTTCAAGTGGGCGCCCTCGCCAATAAAAGACATCGTAAAACCTGACGGAAACTAATATGAAAAAGCTAATATCGGTCCTCGTATTGGGCGTATTCGCCCTACAAGCAACCGCCCAGAGCTGGCCTACCCCCACCCCAGAAGCCAAGCCCGGCGCCCGCTGGTGGTGGCTCGGCTCAGCCGTAGACAAGGAAAACCTGCAGTGGAACCTCAAGCAGTATGCCGACCACGGCATCGGCGCGGTAGAGATTACTCCGCTCTACGGTGTGCAGGGCAACCAGGCGAACAACATCCCCTATCTCTCCGACAAGTGGATGGAGATGCTGCGCTACACGCAGGAACAGTGTAAACTGAACGGCATTGAACTGGATATGGCCACCGGCACCGGCTGGCCCTTCGGCGGACCGTGGGTGCCATTGGAAGAATCGGCCTGCAAGGTTCTGTTTGTCGATACAACGTTCACAGGCATGAATGTGGAAAACCTGCCCTTATTGGTGGCGGAAAAAGACCGTAAGAACTCCCGTCTGTCGAAAGTGATGGTCTATGGGGCGACGGGTGCCATCGATGTGACACCATTCGTCAGCGACGGCCACTTGACGTGGAAGGCCCCCAAGGGCACGAAGAAGCAGGACGAGTGGCGCGTAATTGCCGTCTACATTCGCTACGGCGTGATGAAGGTAAAGCGCGCAGCACCTGGCGGTGAAGGCTTGGTCATCGACCACTTCGACCGCCGTGCGGTGGCGAATTATCTTCGCCACATCGAAGAAGCCTTCGAACGCACCCACACCCCCTACCCTCACACATTCTTCAACGATTCGTATGAGGTGGCCGACGCCACGTGGACACCAACGCTCTTCGAGGAATTCGAGAAACGACGCGGCTATAAGCTCGAAGAGCATTTGCCTGATCTGCTCACAGGTTTGCGTTGGGCTAATTACGAGAAGAGCCGTGCCAAGGAGCGCGCCGACAATGATTTGTCGAGACTCTATATCCATATAGGTCAAAAAGAACTCTCCGACTACCGCGAGACCCTCGGCGACCTGCTCTTGGAGAACTTCACCGAGCAGTGGACGGCGTGGGCCCACAAACACGGCGCCATTACCCGCAACCAGGCCCACGGCTCACCTGCCAACCTCATCGACTGCTACGCCGCCGTCGACATTCCCGAGATTGAGGGCTTCGGACTGTCCGACTTCGGCATCAAGGGCTTGCGCACCGACCCCGGCAAGACGCGCAAGAACGACTCCGACTACTCGATGTTCAAGTATGCGCCGTCGGCTGCCCACGTCTGCGGCAAACCTTACACCAGCAGCGAGACGTTTACGTGGCTCACCGAGCATTTCCGTACCTCGCTGTCACAGCTCAAGCCCGACCTCGACCTGATGTTCTGCGCCGGTGTGAACCACATGTTCTTCCACGGCACGTGCTATTCCCCCAAGGACGATGAGTGGCCGGGCTGGAAGTTCTACGCCTCCATCGACATGTCGCCTACCAATAGCATCTGGCGCGACGCTCCCTACTTCATGCAGTATGTCGAGCGATGCCAGTCGTTTCTGCAGTGGGGCCAGCCCGACAACGACTTCCTCGTACTGCTCCCCGTCCGCGATATGTGGAAGAAGAACCCCAGCAAACTGCTGATGCAGTTCACTATACATGGAATGGGCAGTCTGGCTCCAGAGTTCATCAAGACTATCCTCGACATCGACCGCGCCGGCTTCGACTGCGACTACATCTCCGAGCGTCTGCTAATGGGCGTCAGCCATAAAGACGGTATGCTGCAGACTGCCGCTGGCACCCGCTACCGCGGTCTCATCATCCCCGGCTCCGGCCAGATGCCCGAGACGGTGAAAGCCCATATCGCCCAGCTGAAAGCTCAAGGTGCCCACATCTTCTACGATATTGACGCCAACACCCTGCGTACCGCCGCCAAGCCCGAGCCAATGAAGACAGAGTGCGGCCTGAAGGCCATCCGCCGCAAGAACGAAACAGGCTATCACTACTTCATCGCCAACCTAACGCCCAACGACATCGTGACCGTCGAGCCGTTAGCCGTCCCCTTCAAGAATGCCGTTTGGTTCAATCCCCTCAATGGCGACATATTCCCTGCCCAGTTCGACCACGACGGCCTCCATATCGCCCTCCGCAGCGGTGAGTCATTGATACTGAAAACCTACAATGAGTCCACTGCCCCCAAAATTGCCAACAATTCCCGAATTGCCCATCAACCCTTTCAGCCCATCACCGTCCCCGGCCCCTGGACGCTCTCCTTCACCGAGGAAGCACCAAGAGTGGACAAGAACTATACACTGAACCGTCTGCAAACCTGGGAAACGCTTGACGAGCAAACCAAGGTGACGATGGGCACTGGCGTCTATACCACCCACTTCAAACTATCGAAGAAGCAATTAGGCGATGGCAACTGGCTTATTGATCTTGGTGACGTCCGCGAGTCGGCTCGCGTCTACATCAACGGCCAGTTCATCGGCTGCGCCTGGTCTGTCCCCTTCGTGCTCGACACTAAAGGTACACTCAAGAAAGGCGACAACGAACTGCGCATCGAGGTGACCAATCTCCCCGCCAACCGCATTGCCGACCTCGACCGCCGTGGTGTCCAATGGCGCAAGATGGAGGAGATCAACGTTGTCGACATTAACTACAAGAAGACTACCTACGACCAATGGGAGCCTGTCCCCAGCGGTCTAAACTCAGAAGTCCGACTCGTCAGGCCCACACGGTAACAAATGCCGCCTTACGATTGTGAGGCGCCTTCTCACGATTACGAGGAAGCGCCTCGCTTTTACCAGCTACTCAGTCCTTCGCCCATGGCTTTTGGACCTGTCACTTCGAAGTCTATTCTTTTTTCTCTGTTGTGATAAGCAATCTGTCCTTCGGATGCTCGCTATCCATCGGGATATATTCTATGCTCTTGATGGGAGCAAAGGACTTCTGCCTGACTTCCAACAGGTCTTTTGCGGCAACGGGTTCCCCATCAATCTTGTAATCGAAATGCTCAATATCGTTGAGCATGATATTCGCAATGGCTAAACCCACTTTATTATCGTCGGGATGCGAGCCGTCAAATAGGCGTCTCTTCACTTCCCTACCGTTTATGGTGATTCTGCCGTTCTCGTCAATCTCAGCCCTCTCCGAAGGGGACACTACAGGCATAGACATGACGGTACCCTCGGGTTTTGGCGCTTCTTGGCTATCATGGCGAAAAGAGACTGGTAGCGAGTATTTCACGCGGACGGCTTCACCGTTTTGCTTGCCAGGCATCCATTTGGGCATGGCGCTGACTACACGGAGGGCTTCATCATCAAAGGAAGAATAGGTCGGTTTCGTCACTTTTGCGTTGCTGACACTACCGTCTTTTTCCACAATGAAACTCACGACGACACGTCCCTGAGCACCTGCCTCTTCTGCATCTTTAGGATAACGGATATTGTTGCTCAAGTATAGCATCAGTCCAGAAAAGCCGCCAGAGAATTGAGGTGCCTCATCCACCTTATCGAAGACATCCGGCTGGCTGAGCGGTTCATTGTCTATCTCTTCCTGATGCTTGACGGTGGTAACGATAAGCGCGCCATATTTGGCCTTCTCACCGTACGATTTTATGGCGGTCTTTTCTCTCATCGTAGCCACCCTGGCGACAGATTCTCTGGGAAGAGCCCGCACCTGGTCTATTGTAGCTATTTTACCGTCAACGATGAGCAGCGGTTCTTCTCCTTTCTGTTTGGTGTTGAGAATCAGAACCGCCGCATTCGGCTCTTTCTCTTGCTGCTCGCCAGCTTCAGCAGTCACAGTCTTGTCTTGCTCCACGACCTTAATGGTCTGGTTGCTACCAGTCTTGACTGTCATTTTTTTATTGCCTTTCTTTACGGGCACTTGCTTCTGCGGCTGGTCGTTCTTATAGACCACGTCGGTGACAGTCTCGGCATTGAGGGCGAGGGTGACACCTATGACGGGAACGAGAACAAGGAGTTTCCACATGCTGTTGCGATTTGATTTTGTCTTCATAATCATTGTAACTCTGTTTTTGAGGGTACTGTTCGAGATACCGTTGGCCAGAGAGTACCCGCTCTGACCAGCAGCCTTACGGATTAAGAGCTGTAGATACTGAATGTCATTGAATCCGTGAGAGAGTACATGCTGGTCAGCCTCATACTCGTGGATGGTGCGCAGGTCGGCGCGGAGCATCCACATAGCGGGGTTGAACCATTGCAGGGCAGTAAGCAATTCCACCAGGAGCACATCGGCAGAGTGATGCAGCCGGAGATGTCCTAGTTCGTGTGTCAGGAGGGCAGTGGTGCCTTCCTCAAAGTCCTGATGATTCAGGAATACTGTTTTCCACCAACTGAAAGGCGACTTTGCTTTTTCGCTGACAGCAATCCGTCTCCCGTATGCCAAAAAGTGAATCTCACTCTCGGCAGCTATCCTGTGCAGCTGCCATAGCGACAACAGCATCTTCATCAGAACTACTATGACACCTATTATATAAATAAGGATCAGCAGTAGCTGCCAATTAAATGGCCGTTCTGACCTGGGAACATCGGAGGAAGACGGAAGAATAAAGGTGGAAGGAGAAATGCCTGCTTTAGGATAATCTTCTTCAACCATCCACCCTCCACCTTCCACCAAAACCGTCTGGTGAATCGTAATCACACAAAGTGGCAACAAAAACGAAGCGACGGCTGTCGACAACAGCACGATGCGGTTGAGCCGATGCCATGTCTCGTTGGCAACCAGCAAGCGCCAGAAGATATAGAACACGACTATCAGTACAGCTACTTTCAGTTCGTAGGTGAGAAACAAGGTCATCATTTCTTGGATTCTTTGTATGCTTCAACTTGGGAAATCAGTTCACGCAGTTCATTGACAGAGAGCTTTTCTTCCTTCAGGAAGGTTGACACCAGTCCCTTATAGGAGTCCTCGATGTAGTTGTCAACCAGACGGAAAATGTTTCTCTTCGCATAGTCCTGTTCTGAGATTAGGGCATAGTATTGATAGGTAGAGCCATATTGCTTATGGCCAATATAGCCTTCACGCTCAAGACGGCGGACAATGGTTGACAATGTGTTGAAATGCGGACGCGGTTCCTCGTAATGTTCGAGCAGTTCCCTGACGAACATGGGACCGTGCTGCCAAAACAGCTCCATCACTTCCCGTTCCTTATTCGTTAATTTCTTCATTTCGTTTCCGTTAATTCGTTTAACATCAATGACGTATTCAGTATCTGGCGGCAAAGATAACTAAAAAAGCAGAAGCGAGCAACTATTTTCTGTAGTTATGCACTTCCGTTAAATCCTTTAAATAGTTGTTCACCCAGCTTAACATCGTCACGAACCAGCTGATATCTTTTCAGGATTACAAAACAAGACATACGAAAAACCCCGCTCCACAATTGTGGAACAGGGCTTCACTCTGTATAAAGATGGCGGCCTCCTACTCTCCCGCATTGCATTGCAGTACCATCGGCGCAGGCGGGCTTAACTTCTCTGTTCGGAATGGGAAGAGGTGGGACCCCGCTGCAATAACCACCTGATAGTTCGTCTAATGAGTAATGAGAAATGAGGAATGAGAAATGATCACTACTGCATTCCGCCTTCTCATACCCACCAGTATGGGTATTGACACTTGAACACAAGAACTGTGAAGCCGGCTGACCCTGCAGCCAGAATTCTCCATATCCCAGATTACATCTGAAAGTACTGCTTCCCTTACTCCCCCAACAGGGGGGACAGAGGGGGGCTTGAAAGCTTTCGGGCAATTAGTAGTGCTCGGCTTTGACGTCACCGTCTTTACACCTGCACCC
>CAMHHO010000064.1:0-19500 GCA_946184965.1 uncultured Prevotellaceae bacterium
CCATGGCGTGGATGTCCTCGCGGTAGCACGAGTCGATGAGTGTTGAGTAGTCGTACGGTGTTTTGGCCGAGCGCCAGCCGTCGAAGGCCTCGTCGATGACCAGCATGCCTATGGAGTCGCAGGCATCGAGAAAGGCGCGGGTGGTGGGGTTGTGCGAGGTGCGGATAAGGTTAAAACCGGCTTCCTTCATCTGTCTTACCTTACGTATCTCGGCGGCATCGAAGGCCATGGCACCGAGCACGCCGTCATCGTGATGCACGCAGGCGCCGTTGATAAGCAGCGGCTTGCCGTTGAGCACGAAGCCCTTGTCGGCCGTGAACGAGAATGAACGGATGCCGAACTTGATGTGCCGCTCGTCGGTGACCCGACCGTTCTCCTTCAGCTTGATAACGGCCTCATAGAGATAAGGAGCGTCGGGCGACCAGAGGCGCGGCTGGTCGATGGTGAAGACCTCGCCATAGGAGTCCAGTGAGTTGGGCGGACACTGCCTGTGCCGTTCAAGGAAGCTCTTCCGTATTTCAACAGACTGCGGGGTGGGCTTGAAGTTGCCCCCGAGGAACGTCACCTCGATGTCGTCAATCCGGCGGGGCTGCTTATCTTTGTTCTCAATACCCACCTGAAGGTTCACCTGTGCCTGCTCGGGGCCGACATGGGGTGTCCAAATGCGGGTGGCGCGTTCGTCGATGTGCAAGGCCGGCATCGTCTGCAACCACACGTGGCGGTAGATACCTGAACCGGAGTACCAGCGGCAGTTGGGCTGCCCGGAGTTATCGACCTTCACCAGCAGTTCGTTCTGTCGCTTGTCCTTATAGAGGAACGGAGTGACGTCGACGGTGAACGGTGTGTAGCCATAGCCGTGTTGTCCGGCTTTCTGTCCGTTGATGAAGACCTCGGCCCGCTGGTAAACACCTTCGAAGTGGAGCCTTACTATCTCACCTTTCGGTGTGGCGAACGTCTTGCGGTACTCGCCCTTGCCGCCCGGGAACCAGCCGCCGCCTTCTTTCGTTGCGCCGGTAGCAGGATCCGGCCCCTCGTAGATGTCCCAGTCGTGGGGCAGGCAGACGCTGACGGTTTTCCCATTGCGCGTAAACTGCCAGTTGTCATCAAAGAGCTGGCTTGTCTGTGCCGTGATGCCGCTGTAAGTACACAGCATCAGTGTTACTAAAGATAAAAGCTTCTTCATTTTCATGTCGCAAAGATAGTCAATAATTCGGATTTTTCCAAGGAATTGCCGTGAAAAATGCTATATAGTTGTCAATCACAGGAAATATCCTACACTTCCTACACTTCCTGCACCTACGACGGGTGTAGGAAGTGTAGGATAAAAAGTGTAAATGACAATCAATGCGCGCATGCGCGAAGAAAGCGCGGGACTCCGTGCAAATATGCACGGCACCTGACCTTTAAAAGGCGGCGGGTTTTGAGCAAAACCCGCCGCCTTTTTGGCAAAACCCGGCGCCTTTTTGGGAAAAGGCACCGCCTTTTGGGAATGGTTCTTATTTCCAGATGCTGTTCAGGGGGCGGAACTGAACTTCGCAGTCGGCTCCGCTGACAGAAAGCTGGTTGTAGAGAGACGAGGGGAACACGAGGTTGGTCATCGACAGCGTGCCCTCCTTGGTGAACAGTTCGACAGATGACTGGTCGACGAAGACGTCGAGCGTCACCTGACTGCCATTGACAGAGAGCGGCGCCTGCATCGAGGGGATGGAGAAGCTGCCGTTGAAGTTGGTGCGGCCGGATGTTGAGGTGCGGTGTGCCGTGAGCGTGCGAGCGGCGGCATTGATGTCGAAGACGAACTTCTCGTCCTTCGAATTGCTCAGTGTGACCGTAGTGTTCTTGTCGAGACCGATGACGAGGCGCAGCTGGTAGGCGTCGTTGGCGGCGAAGGACTCTCCGCTCGGAGAAACCGAGTGACGCTCAGACCACTGGGCGGCAATCTTGTCAACCTCCTTGACGACGGTGCTCGTCAGCAGTTTCTGGCCGTTGTACTCGGTGAGACCCAGTTCGCGGGGCAGCGTGAAGGCCGAGCGCCAAGGCGAGCAGGGCACGTCGCCGCAGTACGACCAGTTGTTCATCCAGCCAATCATGATACGGCGGGAGCCGGTGCCGCTCCAGGTGACGCCGGCATAGTTGTCCATGCCATAGTCGAGCCAGAGGGGGTACTGGCGGTCTTCGGCGGTGAAGGTAGTGCCGTCGAACTGTCCGACGAAGTACATCATGCCTGAACCAATAAACGGTCCGCCGGGGTTGACGCTGACAAGGAGGACCCAGTCGTTGCCAATCTGAATGAGGTCGGGGCACTCCCACTGGAGGCTTGGGCGGCCAAACAGGGGAACGTGGAACGTGCTGAGGTGCTGCCACGACTTGAGGTCGGTGGAGCCGTAGAATTCGACGCCCATCTTCCAGCCCTTGGCGAGTGCCATGACCCACTTGTGGGTAGGTTCATGCCAGAACACCTTGGGGTCGCGCAGGTTGTCGTCGTCGTTCTTGATGACGGGGTTGTTGGCATAACGCGTGAAATTACGTCCGCCGTCGGTGCTGTAGGCAATGCTCTGCTGCTGCTTGCCTGCCACGTCGCCCGTTTCGCCGGCTGAGGTGTAAAGGGCCACCATGGCCCCTGCTCCGAAGCCGGCAGTATTGGCGTTGTCGATGACGCAGGAGCCGCTGAAGACGGCGCCCAGCTCGTCGCGGGTGAGAGCCACGGTCTGCTCCGTCCAGTGCATGAGGTCGGTCGAGGTGGCGTGGCCCCACGACATATTGCCCCACTGGTTGCCTTGCGGGTTATATTGGTAGAAGAGGTGGTAGGTGCCGTCGGCGTAGACCAGTCCGTTGGGGTCGTTGACCCAGTTCTGGGCGGGGGTATAGTGGATTTGTGGGCGGTAGAGCTCGTTCCTGCCCGTCGGCGATACGTCGGGCACTTGGGGTTGCTGCTCCTCCTTGGGGTCGTCGATGAGCGGGTTGTAATCCTGCTTCGGGTCATCGCTTGAACAAGCAGAAATGGTAGCCGTCATCACGACGGCTACCATCACTGCAGTTAAGAAAAACCTTGATTTCTGCATAACTAACTGTAACTATGAATGTGACTGATTATCTCGTCTTGAGGTATTCCAGAGAGTTCTTGGCCAGTGTGAGCACGTTGTCCTGGTAGATGTTGTTATGTGGGTGTGCGCTCTTGTCGGGCGTGCCGTCGGCGTTCTTCATGGAGAACTCGCAGCCACCGTTGCCGATGCAGAGCAGTGTGCCCTTGAAGTCGGTGTTGCCCTGCTGAGCCTCCCAGACGTTCATCTGGCTGACCCACCATATCTGGCTGTCCCAGGTGCCGAGGGGATAGATGCCGTAGACCTGTGTACACTGTGCGTAGCAAGCCTCCTCCTGGTTGCCGATGCCGGTCCAGAGGCTGGGCAGGTTGAAGTAGAGGCAGTTGTGGTCCTCAGTCCAGCCAGGTCCCTTGAAGGCGATAAGCTTCGTGTCGGGTGTGGTCTCCACCTCAAGTCCCTTGTAGATGGGATGCGAGGAGTGATCCTTCTTGAACTTGTGGTCGGGATTCAGCTCGACGGCCATCTTCCACACGTCGTTGTTGATACCACCACCACCGAAGCCGAAGGCGTGGTCGTTACCCTTCATGTCGTCGAGGTTGATGCGACCGAGGTGGCCTGCGTAGACGGTGGCGTGGCTCCAGAGGAGCATGCTGCCGCCAGCCTTGTACCACTCGCGAATGAAAGGCGTAGCGGCCTGGACGTCGGCGGGGATGTTCCACACGTCGCTTTCGCTGACGTTCTCGAGGTCGCGGAGCCAGAAGAGTACGCGGTAGGGCTCAATCACGTCGGTGGAAGTGATGCTTGTGAAGGGCACGAACTTAGCCGTGGGGTAGGTGTCGTGCAGCCAGAGCCATGCCGAAGCCTCATCGTCGTCGCCCTGCTCAACCAGCTGCTCAGGTGTAGCGTAGATGCTGAGGAAGCCGATGGCGGTCTTACCGATACGCAGCGAGTAGGAGGTGGGGAGCGAGGTGCCCTTGGCATTCTTGGCCACGAGGCTGACTGTCCACGTCTCGCCGTCCTTCACATCGGGGATGATGAATTGGTCGGTCGTTCCGGACAGTTCCTGAGTCTTGGTGGTGGCGCCGTTGGTATAGGTGATGATGACGCTGGTGACGTCGGCGGCAGGCTTGGCCCAAGCCACGACGGCATCGTAGCCGTTGGCCTTGTCTAACTGTGCCATGGAGACACCGCTAATGCTGGTAGCGCCTTCGCGCATATAGCTCTTGATGACGCCCGTAGAGAGATTGCCGCCATCCTTGAGCTTGAAGACATACTCAAAGGGCACGTTGGTAGGCACGCTCTTGTGGGTGAAGCTGTTGCCGCTGACGGTCTCGCTCGAAGAGAGTGTTCCGTTGCGGTAGATGGTTACCTGCATCTGAGCCTGCTGTGCGGGCCATGTCCAGGTGTAGTCGTCGCCGTTCAACTGGCCTGTTATCTGTGCGGCATCGGGAGCCATCAGCTTCATGGCTTCGCGTTCAATGTCCTTGTCCTGGCAGCTTGTGAGGGCTGCTGTGGTACAGCAGCATACGGAACAAGCGATGAGGAATTGATATATCTTTTTCATAACTTTAAGTCTCAATTATCAGTTGTCAATTATCAATTTAATTGTAGCCCTTGTTCTGAGTGTAGAGGCCGGGCACGTAGTAGAGCTGGATGTAAGGCAGGGGGAAGTACTCGTTCTTGCCCGGTGTGTAGTGGGCGTCCTTGTAGTACTGTGCGTAGGTCTGTCCGTTGTAGACAACGTCCTTCTCCTTCTCGAAGAACTTGTTCAGCGTCTGCGAGGCAACGCCCCAGCGGCGCAGGTCGAAGTAGCGGTTGCTCTCCATGGCGAGCTCCAGGCGGCGCTCCCACTGTACGCACTGGCGTGCCTTCTCTTTCGAGGCGAAGTTGCTGGAGGGATAGAGTGCGATGTCGCACTGGTCGGCGGCGTAGGCGATGTGCTTGGCAACAGAGTTCTTGGCACGCTGGCGGACGGCATTGACGATGGTGCGGGCACCCTCAAGGTCGCCGGTCTCTACCAAGGCCTCGGCACGCATCAGCATGACGTCGGTGTAGCGCAGCACATAGTCGTTCATGGCGAAAGCCTGCCAGGGGTTGTCGAAGGTCTCGCCCTTTGAGCGCTGCGGCACCTCCTTCAGCGAAGCGTAGTAGCCGTAGGTGTTGGGTGTGCGGCTGTTGTCCTTTGTCATAGTGTACTCGGCTTCATACTTGTAGGGGAAGGTGGGCATGCCGACGGTGTGGAAGAGGCGCGGATCCCATTTCTGTGCAGTAGGCACACCGTTGATGGGATAGGCAATCTCGTTGTTGTAGTCGTCGAACATGGGCAGTCCGTCCTTGGTCTTGAAGGCGTTGACGAGGTTCTGCGTGGGCTTGTGGAAGTCCCATCCGCACGACCAGATGCCCCAGCAGCCGTTCAGCATGTTGCTCCAGTTGGCGCGGCCGAAGAGCGTATTGTCGTCCTGATAGTCAGAATGCTGTACGGCGAAGATGCTCTCCTTGGAGTTCTTGTACTCAGGCAGGAAGATGTCGCCGAAGTCCTCCAAATATCCGTACTGTGAGCTTTCAACCTCCTTGGTGTACTTCAGGACTTCCTGCATGTACTGGCTGTTGATATGGCTCGCACCGGTGTTGGCCTCGTAGCCGTCGCCCCAGGCCATGGTGAGGTAGCACTTGGCCAGATAGGCAGCAGCGGCAATCTTGTTGGCGCGTCCACCCTCGCTCTGCTGTACGGGCAGCACGTCGTAGGCAAACTTGAAGTCGGCCACAATCTTGTCCATCAGTTCCTCGTGGGTGAACTGGTTGTTGGGCGTCTGCTCCTCGCTGTGGTTCTTGTAAACCTCCTCGTCGACCCAGGGTACCTGGTACCACATCTGCACGAGCTTGAAGTAGAAATGTGCGCGGAGGAAGCGTACCTCGCCCTCGCGGATCTTGGTCTTCTCCTCGCCCAGCTTGTCCTTGCCGTACTCAGCCAGCGACACCAGTGCGCGGTTGCAGCGCGAAATGCTGCAGTAGAAGTGATACCATAGCTCGTCCATATGGTCGGGTGTCGATGCAGTAAGCGTCGACCACACCTCGACGGGGTGGTAGTTGGTGTCGGTGGTACCCGAGCCGCCCTTCATGGCATCGTCGGACGAGACGTCGGCGTAGGGCCAGAGGTTGAACGGATAGGTGTACCAGTCGTCGCCCAGCTTGGCATAGGCCGAGGTGACCATTTCGTCGGGCTGACTCATGGCGAGGTCTTCGCTGATGACGCCCTGCGGCTCGACGTCGATGAAATCGTTGCAGCTTGTGAGGGCTGCGGTGATACCGCAGCAAACGAGACAAGCGGCGGCTACCTTCTTATATATCTTGGTGTTCATAATACTCATTATTCAATTATAAATTATCAATTAGAACGAAGTCTGGATACCGAACGAGAGGCTGGTGCTGTTAGGATACATCCAACGGGGGTTCTCAGGATCGCTGCAGGTGAGGGAGCTGCTCTTCAGGGTGAGCAGGTTGTGGCCGGAAATATAGACGCGGGCTGAGGTCATGTTCACCTTCTTCAGCAGGCTCTCGGGCAGGTTGTAGCCAATCTGCACCTGGCGGAGCTTGGCGTAGGAGCCGTTCTCGACGAAGTAGGTCGAGGCGCGGTTCTCATTGCCCACGTTGTTGGTGGTCAGTGCGGGGATGCAGGAGCCGGTGTTGGCCGTCGTCCAGGCATCGAGCATGCGGTTACCCTTGTTCGAGCCGGCATCGGTGATGGAGTAGAAGTCGGTCTGGAACTTCTGGTCGTTGTACACATCCTGGCCGGCAACACCCTGCCAGAACATTGAGAAGTCGAAGTCCTTGTAGCCCAGGTCGATGTTCAGACCCCACGAGAAGTTGGGCACGGGATTGAAGATCCAGGTCTGGTCCTGCTCGTTGATGATGCCGTTACCGTCGAGGTCGGCATACTTCAGACCGCCGATACGGGCGTTCTCCTGACCTGCGGCCAGCACCTCCTCACGGTTCTGGAACAGACCGTCGACGACGTAGCCCACAATCGAGCCGTAAGGCTTCTTGGCCTCCACCAGGTTCTCCTTGGCAGTGTGGACATACGAGCCGGTTGTCGTCTCAGGCAGGTAGGTCACGCGCTGGCGGAAGAAGTCGAGGTTGCCGTTCACATTGTACTTGAGACCAAATTCGGTAGTGCCGCGATAGCCAAGTGCAAATTCCATACCCCAGTTGCGCAGACTCGGACCGTTGAGCCACGAGGCGCCGCCCTCACCCATCGAGCCAAGGTAGGCGGGGTTGATGAGCATGTCCTTCACATTCTTAATATAAGTATCGAAGGTACCATAGATGCTGCTGCCTAAGAGTGTGAAGTCGAGACCGAAGTTGTACTGCTCGGTGGTCTCCCACTTCAGGTTGTTGTTCTGGGCCTGAGTGGCACGGAAGCCAGAGGGGAAGATGCCGCTGCCGGCAAGTGCCAGGTCGTAGGCCGTCGACTCGTTGCGGCCACCGCCGTAGGTAGCGGCATAAAGACCGTAGCGGGCGTAGTTGGAGATGGCCTGGTTACCAGTCTCACCCCACGATGCGCGCACCTTCAAGTCGTTGATCCAGTCCATCTTCAGATTCTCGGAGAGACGGTAACCCAGCGTGAATGCGGGGAAGGTACCGTAGCGGTTGTTCTCGCCGAAGCGTGAAGAACCGTCGTGGCGGATGGTGAACGAGGCGAGCACCAGGTCGCGCCAGTTATAGTCAGCCTTGCCGAAGAACGACACCAGGTTGTAACCCTCGCGGATACCGCCGGCGCGCTGTGTGCCAGTGGCGGCATCGGGCCACATGTAGTTGTAGTTCTCCAGGGCGAACATCTGTGCGTAGGCCGATGAGCGCTCCTCAACGTCGCGGTGGAGCTCGACACCACCCAGCAGGATGAAGTTGTGGTCGGCACCGATGTTAAAGTTATAGTTGGCCGTGTTCGACCAGGTCCACTTGATGGAGTTCTTGTTGCCAAGGTTGGCCGACGGGGTTGAGTTGTTCACCACGTCAGAGTGCCAGGTGTAGGTCACGCTGTGGATGAACTCCGACCAGTAGTCGAGACCAAAGTTGGAGCGCAGCGTCAGTCCCTTGACGGGCTGAATGTTGATATAGCCGTTGCCGAAGATGCGCCACATCTTCAGGCGGTTGTCGCGGTTGTGGTAGAGTTCGCGCAAGGGGTTCTGGCGGTCGCTCATGCCACCCACGGGACCGGAGAATGTTTCGCCGTCCTCTTCGTAGACGGGCAGTGTGGGCGCCATCTTCAGGGCGTTCTCAAGGGGAGCGCAGTCCACCTGGTCAGAATAGGTGATGGTGGCATTCTCGCCGATGGTCACCATCTTGTTTACCTTGAAGCTGGTATTGATGCGGCCGGAGAAACTCTCGAAGTCGGTGTACTTCAGGATACCATTATTCTTCTTATAGCCGAAGCTGACCAAGGCCGACGACTTGTCGGTGGCGTTGGAGATGGAGAGGTCGTAGCTCTGAGCGAAGCCCGTGCGTGAGATCTCGTCGAGCCAGTCGGTGTCGCTGAAGCGCATGGTCTTCGTCGGGTTCATGTAGCCGTCGTAGCGGCCATTCACCGTGAATTCCC
The DNA here is from genome assembly GCA_946184965.1 of uncultured Prevotellaceae bacterium. Taxonomy (GTDB): domain Bacteria; phylum Bacteroidota; class Bacteroidia; order Bacteroidales; family Bacteroidaceae; genus Prevotella. Next base: position 8,632 of record CAMHHO010000064.1, read on the forward strand.
TCATCTGGCCCGTGGCGGGATCGTAGGCACGGATAGGTGTGCCGGCGGCAGCCTTGAGCGTCAGGCCATAGTTGTTGGCATACTGCTCAGGGTCAAGACCGTCGTTCATGGCAGCCTGAGCCATGGCCGTAGCATAATCTGCAGTATTGGCCAGGTCCATCATGGTCTGCTTGTTATAGAACGAAGCGGTCAGGTTGGCCGAGAAGTCCACCTTCACCTTGTCGCCCTTCTTGCCCGAGCGGGTGGTGATGATGATGACACCGTTAGCAGCGCGCGAACCGTAGATAGAGGCCGAGGCGGCGTCCTTCAGAACCTGCATCGACTCGATGTCGTTCATGTTCAGCGTGTTCAGGTTGGTGGTCGTGGGTACGCCGTCAATGATGAACAGAGGATCCTGCGACGAGTTGAACGAGCCGCCGCCACGGATACGGACGGTACCGGCACCTACGGGCGAGCCATTCGAGGTAATGGTCATGCCCGGCACCTTACCCTGCAGGGCGCGCATGGGGTCGGTGTCTGACGAGGTCTTCAGTTCGTCGGTCTTTACCACAGCCACCGAACCGGTCAGGTCGGCCTTGCGCTGGGTCTGGTAACCTGTCACCACGACCTCGGCCAGCTGTGAGGCGTTCTCCTTCAGTTCCACCTTCATGCCATTGGCGGCAGGCATCTCCACCGGGTCGTAGCCGATGTAGGTGATGACCAGCGTGGCACCTTTGGCCACTTTCACCTTGAAGTTGCCGTCGAAATCGGTCACGGCACCATTGCTAGTGCCCTTCTCTTTCACCGTGGCTCCGATGACTCCTTCACCGAAATCATCGACCACCGTTCCCGTGATCTCCGTCTGCGCGTACATTATAGTACATAGCATCAGAGCCAGGAAACTGAGTAAGAATCTCTTTGTTCTTTCCATTTGCTTTTTGCGTTTTTAGTTAGTACTAATGTTTCAGAAATATGCCGCAAAAGTAGTAACGATTAGACGTAGAAACATAAAAATATCGTTCATCCCGTGCAAAATATGTTGCAATGTAACAATTTTGCCACGGAATGAACGATAAATGCTATAATTGGCCTGTTACTTCCTTACGTCGCCCGGCACCATGCCATACTCTTCCTTGAAACATTTGGTGAAGTAGCTGGGGGCGGTGAAGCCGACGGCATAGGCTACTTCGGAGACGCTCTTGTCGGTGGTGAGCAGCAACTGGTAGGCACGGTTCAGGCGGGCGGTGCGCAGCAGCTCGACTGGCGATGAGCCGGTGACGGCCTTCACCTTGCGGTAGAGCTGCACGCGGCTGAGGTTCATGTCGGCAGCCAAGTCATCGACTGAAAGGTCGCTATTGTCCAAACGCGACTCGACAACCTCGCGGAAGCGGGAGATGAAAGCCCCGCCTACGGCTCCTGACGGTGCTTCGTCAGGTTGTTCGTCGGCAGGTGTTTCTGCGACGGAGTCCTGGTTGGATTCCTCGACCGGAGCAGTAGTGTCGTCCTCTGGGGACGTGGCATGTACTTCGGGAGTTATTTCCATGTTCCACAACGTGTTCACCACGCGCTCGCGCTGCATGCTGATTTTCCGCAGATGATAGAGGTAGAAGAGCACGAACACGACCACCAGCAGCAAGATGACTCCAATGGATAGCCAATTGGCTACTCGCTGCGCGTCAAGTTTGTGCAGATAGCTGTCGGCCTTTTCGTGCAACATGTCCAACTGGGCTGCCTGCCGCATCAACTCCTCGCCCTGCATCAGCAGCACCTTGGCATTGTCGCGGGTGACGAGGGCCGACATCAACATCGTTTCCTTCTCGTATGGTTTGCCGTCGAGGATGCGGATGGCTAAGTCGATGATCTGATCACCATGCGTGGGGTAGATATACGATGCGTCGAGCAGTGAGTCGCGAACCAGCTGAATGCCGCCGTTCTCACCAGGCAGACCGTCGATGCCGCAATAAAGAGGAGTGGGTAAGGAGAGTAGGGGAGACTCGGCTATCGCCTTCCTCGCCCCCATTGCCGTGCGGTCGTTGGCACCGAACACCAGGTCTACGCGTACCTCTTTATTATTGTTAAGCCACAGCTTCGTGGTCTCGTATGCCGTGGGCTCTGTCCAGTCACCCTGCAGCGAGGCAGCCACCTTGATGCCGGGAGCTTTCTTGAGGGCCTCCATGAAGCCGTTGTGGCGCTCGATAGCTGGCGACGAGCCTTCTAAGCCTTTAATTTCCAGGACAGTGCCCTGCCCGTGAAGCCGTGAGATGATGTACTCTCCCATCACGCGCCCCATCTCGTAGTTGTCGGCGCTGATGAAAGCGGTGTACTTCTGCGAGCTGGTCTTGCGCTCGAAGACGATGACGGGGATGCCCTTGTCGTAGGCACGGTCGATGGCGGGCGAGATGGTCTGCACCTGATTGGGGGCGACGATGAGCAGGTCGATGCCTTCGTTGACAAGGCTGTCAATCTGCTGTACCTGACGCTCGTCGCTGTCGTAAGCCGCTGCAAACTTCAGTTCCACGTTGTCCTGGAAGTAAGCGCCCATCCTCAGTTCTGCATTCTGCTTGTCACGCCAGATGTCTGCCGAACATTGTGACACGCCGATGCGGTATTTTACCTTGCCGGTGGTACATGAGGTCAACAGCAGACCAGCGAAGGCGGCAAAGCAGATCATGCGGATAGGGTTGATCTTCAGGTAGCCCGTGCCGAAGGCTGTGGCGGCGAAGAGGGCGACGCTTATCCAGAATTGCCACGGATTCTCCATAGGTGTGGAGAAGTTCTCGGCATTGCAGAGCAGCAGGGTGGCGGCAGCCAGAAGTCCCACCACGGCGGGTCGCAGTCCGGCGAAGATGGAGCGGACGGGGCGTGTGTGCATATATTTCATGAACAGACGGCTGATAAGTATCATCAAGATGAACGACGGCAGTACCAGCGCAAGCGTTGCCGTGGCCGAGCCGAGCACAGCCATCAGGTGGCCGTAGCCAGCATTGTGGATGGCGGTGTAGCCGCAGTAGGTGGCTGAGTTGATGCCGATGGGACCAGGCGTCATCTGTGAGATGGCGACGATGTCGGTGAACTCGGCCGTCGACAGCCAGTGGGCGCGCTCCACCGTCTCGTGCTGGATGAGCGACAGCATGCCGTAGCCGCCTCCGAAGCCGAACAGTCCTATTTTGAAGAACGTGATGAAAAGGTTGAGGTATATCATATTTGGTTTCCTTTGGCAATAAACATTCCGTAGATGTAGCCGCCGATGCCCGCTACTATTATAATATAAATAGGTGAAACACCGAGCAGCCAGATGAGGAGGGCCGAGACGACGGGAATCCAAAAGTTGGTCCAGCCAATCTTCGCCGACTGCGCCATGCGGAACGTTGGCACGGCGATGAGGGCAACGACGGCGGGGCGTATGCCACGGAACATGGCGGCGATGACGGGGTTGTCCTTGAAGGCGGCGAAGAAGATGGCGATGGCAAGGATGATGAGAAACGAGGGTAGGGCAGTGCCGAAGGCCGTGGCCAGGGCACCGCGCAGCTTCCGTAGCTTATAGCCCACGAAGATGGCGATGTTGATGGCAAAGACGCCAGGACAGCTCTGCGCGATGGCTATCAGGTCGAGCAGTTCCTCCTTCGAGACCCAGCGGTGGCGGTTCACCACCTCTTCCTCTATCAACGGAATCATGGCATATCCACCGCCGAGGGTGAATATGCCAATCTTGAAGAAGGTCTTGATTAGTTCATAGAGCATTTTCTATCCACTTACGTGCGTTGACGAATGCCTCAATCCACGGTGTCACCTCGTCCTGGCGGCGTTCTGCCGGGTACCAGGCGTTCTGCCATGGGAAGATGGCGCGCTCTAAATGCGGCATCATACACAGGTGGCGGCCGTCCTCAGAGCAGATGCCGGCCACGTCGTAGTCGGAGCCGTTCGGGTTGGCGGGATAGCCGTGGTAGTTGTATTTCGCCACGATGTTGTATGCGCTCTCTGCTTCTGGCAACGAGTCTCGGCCTTCGGACGCTTGCCTTAGCAAGAATTTTCCCTCGCCGTGGGCCACCCACAGACCGAGCTTCGAACCGCTGAGCGAGCCGAACATGACGCTGTTGTTCTGGGGAATCTGCAGCGCGATGAACTCCGACTCGAACTTGTGGGAGTCGTTGTGCAGCATCTTGGCGCCCTTGGCACCAGTAAGGCCCAGTTCCACCATCAGCTGGCAGCCATTGCAGATGCCGAGCGAGAGCGTGTCCTTGCGTGCGTAGAACTTGTCGAGGGCCTCCTTGGCCTTCGGGTTGAAGAGGAAGGCGCCTGCCCAGCCCTTGGCCGAGCCGAGCACGTCGCTGTTGGAGAAACCGCCGCAGAAGACGATGAGGTTGATGTCCTCTAAGGTCTCGCGACCAGAAATCAGGTCGGTCATCATCACATCTTTGACGTCGAAGCCGGCCAGATACATCGAGTAAGCCATCTCGCGTTCGCCGTTGGTGCCCTTCTCGCGGATGATGGCAGCCTTGATGCCAGTCGGCTCGCGGCGGTCGGCACTGATGCCGTATTGTGCCAGCTTGCCGCTGAAGCCCTTCGGGAACTTCAACTCTAACGGCTGCTGCTTGTAGTTCTCGAAGCGCTCCTTCGCCTTTCCGTTGAAGCTCTGCTTGCGGTCAAGCAGGTAGGATGTTTTATACCAAACGTCACGCAGGTGGTCAATGTCGAAGGTCATCTCTTCATCGCCAGCCTTCACCACGATGCTGCGGCTGTCCTCCACGGGGTAGCCAATCTTGGCGAAGCCCACGCCGGCGTCCTCCATGAACTCGCGGAACTCAAACTTATGTTCATCGCTGACCTCAATCACCACGCCGGGATTCTCGGCAAACAGCGCCTTGACGATGTCGCCGTCCTTGCACAGGTCGTGCAGGTTGATGTGCATACCGCCATGGGTGTTGGCAAATGTCATCTCCAAGAGCGTGGTAATCAGACCACCGGCTGAGATGTCGTGACCGGCCATCACCCAGCCTTTCTTGATGAGATCCTGAACGGCGTTGAAGGCATCGGCGAAGTACTCGGCGTTCTTCACGGTGGGCACATCGTCGCCCACCTTACCCAGCGACTGCGCAAAGGCTGAGCCGCCGAGGCGCTGCTCGTCGAACGAGAAGTCGATATGGTAGATGCTGGCGTTCCTGTCGTTGACCAGTACGGGGCTGACCACTTGCTTGATGTCGCTGACCTCGCCGCCTGCCGATACGATGACCGTTCCCGGCGAGATGATTTTCTCGCCGTTGGGATATTGCTGCGAGAGCGACAGAGAGTCCTTACCCGTCGGCACGTTGATGTGCAGGTCGCAGCAGAAGTCCGATAGAGCCTTCACGGCACTGTACAGGCGGGCATCCTCGCCTTCCTGCGAGCGGCACGGCCACATCCAGTTGGCGCTGAGGCTGATGCTGTCGAGCCCCTCGCTCAGCGGTGCCCAGACAATATTGGTCAGGGCTTCGGCGACAGACAGCACGCTGCCGGCCTCGGGCGAGGCCAGTCCGGCCTGCGGGGCGTGGCCTAATGCGGTGGCGATACCCTTTTGTCCGCGGTAGTCGAGGGCTACGACACCGCAGTCTGAGAGCGGCAGCTGTATCTCGCCCTGGCACTGCTGGCGGGCAATTTTGCCCGTCACGGAACGGTCTACCTTGTTGGTCAGCCAGTCCTTGCAGGCCACGGCCTCAAGCTGGAGCACGCGCTCCAGATATTCGTTCGTCTTGTCTTGACTATAGGTGATGTCTTCATAGTGGCGCTCTACGGTTGTGTCGCGCATGACGGTCTTCGGCGAGTGGCCGAACATCTGGGCTACGTCGAGGTCGAAGGGCTTCACGCCGTCGCCCTGACGGAACGAGAAGTGGGCGTCGCCCGTGGTCTCGCCGACTACGTAGAGCGGGGCACGCTCGCGCTCGGCGATGCGGCGCACGTGCTCGATGTGCTTTTCGTCGATGAGCAGGCCCATGCGCTCCTGGCTCTCGTTGGCAATGATTTCCTTCGACGAGAGTGTCTGGTCGCCGATGGGCAGCTTCGTCATGTCAATCTCGCCACCGCATTCCTCGACCAGCTCCGACAGGCAGTTCAGGTGGCCGGCGCTTCCGTGGTCGTGGATGCTGACAACGGGGTTCACGTCCTCCTCGCAGAGGGCGCGCACCAGATTGTAGGCACGCTTCTGCATCTCGGGGTTGGCGCGCTGCACAGCGTTCAGTTCGATGCAGTTGGAATAACGGCCTGTGTCAACGCTCGACACCGAACCGCCGCCGAGGCCAATGCGGTAGTTGTCGCCACCGACGACGACGACCTTGTTGCCCTTCTGCGGCTCTTTCTTCAGGCAGTCGCGCTTCGTACCGTAACCCACGCCGCCAGCCAGCATGATCACCTTGTCGTAAGCATATTTGGTGTCGTTGGGCTCCTGATGCTCGAATGTCAGCACTGACCCGCAGATCAGCGGCTGTCCGAACTTGTTGCCGAAGTCCGATGCTCCGTTCGACGCCTTGATCAGGATCTGCTCCGGCGTCTGGTACAGCCATTCGCGGACGGGCAGGATGTTCTCCCAGTCACGGGCCGCCTGGTCGTCATCGGTCAGTCGCGGATAGGCTGTCATGTAGACAGCCGTTCCGGCTATCGGCCACGAGCCGGTGCCACCGCCCATGCGGTCGCGGATCTCACCGCCCGTTCCCGTGGCAGCACCGTTGAATGGCTCAACCGTCGTGGGGAAGTTGTGCGTCTCGGCTTTCAGCGAGATAACACTCTCGATGTCCTTTACCTGGAACCAGTCGCTGGTCGACTGGTCCTTCGGAGCAAACTGCTCAACCACCGGCCCCTGTGCAAAGGCGACGTTGTCCTTGTAGGCCGACAGAATCTTGTTGGGGTTCTCCTGCGTGGTCTTTTTAATCATCGCAAAGAGGCTCGACTCCATCTCTTTGCCGTCGATGATGAACGTGCCGCCGAAAATCTTGTGGCGGCAGTGCTCGGAGTTGATCTGAGCGAAGCCGAAGATCTCACTGTCGGTCAGCGGACGGCCGTTCTGCTTCTCCAGGCCGTGCAGGTATTTTATCTCCTCGGGCGAGAGGGCCAGGCCCTCCTGCTCGTTGTACTCCTCCAGATTCTCCACGTGCTTAATGGGCTCGGGCTTGATGTTGATGGTAAAGATGTCCTGGTCCAGCCCGTTGTACATGCGCTGCAGCATCGGGTCGTGGTCGGCATCCTCGTTAGCCACGGGGAAGTACTCCTCAATTCGTTTGATGCCGCTGATGCCCATGTTCTGGGTAATCTCCACGGCGTTGGTCGACCATGGGGTTACCATCTCGCGGCGCGGACCGACGTAGAAGCCATCTAACTTTTCTGCATCCAGCAGCCCTGCCTCGCCGTAAAGCCAGCAGAGCTCTTTGATCTCGTCTTGCGTGAGCTGCTGACTGGTCTCAGTGGCGATCACGCTCTTTTGTGGTGTTTTGAAAAATAGAATCATATTCTTGTTGTTTGTTTCATTTCTGTCTATTTCGCGTTCAGCAGTCGCAAGGCGTGCTTGGACCAGGCTTCATGCGGTGACTTTTTCAGGGAGCTGGCCAGCTCCTGTCTTGCTTTCTGGTCAGGGTTGCAAGCCCGACTGACAAAGTCAAACTCCTCGCGTGCTTCGTCGGTCTTCAGCAGCTGACGTTCCCGGCTCAGAATCTCCTGCCACTCCAAAGGACGGGTAAGGGCAAGCCGGTAGGCCATTTCCATATAGTCGTGCTCGTCGAAGAGCGGGTCGCTCTGCGCCTGCCAGATGTCATAGAGCTGATTCAGTACCTGAGGGGCGCTGGCACTGGTGGCCATCTTGCGTATGATAGCCTGCTTGCACTCTGGGCGCCTGTTCTCCGGCAGCAGGTCCATAATGCACTGTTCCAGCGTCTGGCGCTCAGAGAGAATGTCGCGGTCGAGTGCTATCTCCATCATGTGATCAACAACCAACCGCATAACACGCGGGTCTTTCTCGTTGAGCATGTCACGGTACAACTCGCCAAAATAGCTGGCGGGAATGCGTCCCTTTTTGTAATTATCGAAAGCTGTCAGCAGCAGGGCATAGCGGTTCAACTCGTCACGGGTGACCATAATGCGCAGGGGCAGAAGCCTCGTATAAATATCGTCCAACGTGAAGTGGCCATAGCCGCGGCCGCTGTAGTTGGGTATGATGGTGCTGGGTTGACTTTTCAATTTGATACGGGTCACAGGCTGAAGCATGTTAACTTGTATGGTTCGGCTTTTCTCAAAATCGTAAATTAGTCTCACGTCAAACTGTTGGCGCCAGAAGGCATTCGAGCCTGTCGGTGGTGTCTGAGTTACCACAAGATATCCGTCCTCATAGGTAGTGGAGATAGTGGGCAGTCCCTTTTGCTTTACCCAGGCATCGCTGAACTGGCTGACATTCTCGCCTGGCACCTGTTCGTTCAGAAGGAGAATGAAACTGTTCCACGAGGCTGGCTTGTAGTAGTATTTTAAAAGGAACTGCTGGAGTGTGGTCTGTAGTTTCTCGCCGGCGACGTCTTCCAGATAGCGCATCATCACCGCACCACGGTCTGCATCTGTGCCTTCGCTACTCATGGCGCGGGTTTGGGTAGTGGTCAGAAACTCCATTTCGTATTCTTCTCTTGCGCGCTGGCGCTGGTAGGTCATCTTGTGAGCCATGAAAGCCGCCAACTGGTCTAATCCCCAAGCGTCGCCAGGCTCACGGGGCGTAACCATGTTGCCAAACCATAGACGGGCAACTTCATAGGCAATGAGCTCAGTCTGCTTAAGTTTCTCCTCACGCGTAGCTTTTGAATTAGTAAACACGCGATTGTCGGTCAGCCGGATGATGCCTGGAATGTTGACGCTTTGCGACTCGGAACCGGTTAACAACAATAAACCACACTCATTGAAGGGATATGCCACGCCTGTATAGCCTTCCATCCATTTCAGCGAACGAGCTGACTCCTCCAGAATTTTCGGCAACTGCTTAGCGTCTGCGACATCGCATTGCCGGTAGAGGGCTCTGACGGTGTGCCCTGACTGCTCAACGGCCTGTTCCTCAAACTGTCCCGCAATAAACGAATACAGGTTAAGACTGATGGGACGGCGGCTTTCACTGCTCATCGCTTTCCAGCCCTCAGGCAGATTCAGGTGTGTGATGAACTTGGCATGCAGGTCGGGCTGGTCGAAGCAGGGGAAACACGTACTAGCCTTACTGTCGCTGAAGCGTGTGTAAAGATATTCATTCCCTCGCTGCAACGCTTCGTCGGTACTTTCGAAATTGACGACCACGCGGTTCAGGCCGGGTTGTGTGTATTTCTGTGGAATGACGAGGTGCCCGTTCTCCTGGCGTAGCTTCCGCTTCTTGTCGTTAACGACGAACGACCCTGTATACTGCCCGCTAAAGTCCAAAGCAATTTCTGACTTGGCAGGCAGCGAGAACGATATCATAGCAGTGCCAGTCAGTTTCTCGGAAGAACTTGAGGGGATGTAAAAAGTGAGGTCGTAACAAATCTCTGACACGATAACCGAGCGCACGGCTGCCCAATTGGGGGTGGCTACGGCTCGCTTGCGCTTCTGAGCCTGGACTGTGACTGCCGTCACACAAAGCAATAATGTGAGTAGGGTGAAAATCTTTTTCATCGTTTCTGAATTTGTGTGCAAAGGTACAAAAAAACGCTGACATGCTGACCTCGTCCATCGTTAGTGGAGGTTAAATAAACATAAAGAAATAAACATTTCTTCGCTTTTGGTGGTTCTGTGACTAAATTTGCAGCCGAAAATGTGCGCTTTGCGCTAAAAGTCTAACTAAATAAATAGGTATATGAAAAAGAATGTTTTGATGATGACAGTCGTGGCAGGTGTGCTATTTACCAGCTGCGCAAGTAAAAAAGATTTAGTCAACTGCCAGACCGAGAACAAGTCGTTGACGGCAAATTTGCAGTCGACGAAGGAGGAATTGGCAGCCAAGACGGCTCGCATTACCAGTTTAGAGGAGCAGCTCGCTGCACAGAAGAGAGCTCTTTCCGAGTCTAAGAGGGCATACGACAAGCTACAGCAGACGCTCGACAAGAGCCTTACCAACGCTTCGCAGAACAATATCTCCATCGAGAAGCTGGTGGACCAGATCAACGAGTCGAACCAGTATATTCGTCACCTTGTGGAGGTTAAGTCCAAGAGTGACTCACTGAACCTCGTCCTGCAGAATAATCTCACCCGCTCGCTCTCCAAGGAGGAACTTAAAGAGGTCGACGTGCAGGTGCTCAAGGGCGTGGTCTATATCTCGCTGGCCGACAATATGCTCTACAAGAGCGGTTCCTACGAGATTAACAGCCGTGCATCGGAGACGCTGTCCAAGATTGCCAAGATTATCAAGGATTACAAGGACTATGACGTGCTCATTGAGGGTAACACCGACGATGTGCCCATCTCGCGCGAGAATATTCGCAACAACTGGGACCTCTCTTGCCTGCGTGCTTCATCCGTCGTTCAGGCTCTCCAGAATGAGTATGGCGTTGACCCGAAGCGCCTGACCGCTGGCGGCCGTGGTGAGTACAATCCCTTGCAGAGCAACGACACCGAGTTGGGTAAGCAGCGTAACCGTCGTACCCAGATTATCATCACGCCGAAACTCGACGAATTTATGGACTTGATCGGACAGGCTCCGAAGGAATAAATTGCAGGAAACCGTCTCATATAAATAAGGTATAAAAGAAATCTCTCTTGATTCCCCTCAAGAGAGATTTCTTTTTTCTTAAAAAATCAAAAATAATTGCCGAAAAATTTGGAGGGTATCTGAAATAGTCGTACCTTTGCATCCGCTTTCGCCCAAAAACGGGCGCTGAGCACTTGAAGAAAGAGTTCTTTGAAAGATTTCCATAAACAGACAAGTAGTACAAG
>CAMHHO010000065.1:0-18731 GCA_946184965.1 uncultured Prevotellaceae bacterium
GCTGCTCCGGCCTGACGAGCATCATCATCCCTGAGGGCGTGACCAGCATTGGTGATTATGCTTTCAGTGGCTGCTCCGGCCTGACGAGCATTACCATCTCTGAGGGTGTGACCAGCATTGGTGGATGGGCTTTTCATAACTGTTCTGGCCTGACGAGCATCACCATTCCTGAGGGCGTGACCAGCATTGGTGATGTGGCTTTCTATGGGTGCTTTGGCCTGACTGAAGTCCTATCAATGATAGGAGAGCCTTTTGCAATAGGCATGAGTTGTTGGTATGATGTTCTTACAACCGAAATCCCCCTCTATGTACCAAAGGGAACAAAGCAGTTGTATGAGGCGACGGCGGGTTGGAACGTGTTTAAGAACATCATAGAGAAGGACAACGGATTTTTTGTCAACGACGCTGTATACGTCAACGACACGGTAGCCAGAAATGGTGGAAAATTGACACTTTCGCTGAAGATGAAGAACACGGCTGCGATTCGCGGCTTCCAGTTCGACCTCTACCTGCCTGAGGGCGTGACGGTGGCCAAGAGCTCGAAGGGCAAGATACTGGGTGCGCTGAGCGAAGGCCGCCTGCCGGACGAGGACGAGCACAGCCTGACATTCAGCGAACAGCCGGATGGTGCCATCCGCTTCCTCTGCAGCTCGCAGTACGACGAGACGTTCACGGGCAACGACGGCGAGATTGCCACGCTGCAACTGAACATTGCCGAGGGTATGGCTGCAGGCGACTATGAGATACAGCTGAAGAACATGAAACTGACAGAGTCGGATATTGAAAAGCATTATGACACGGCACTCCTGAGAAGCAGGCTGACCGTCATGTCGATAGTCCTCGGCGACATCAACAGCGACAAGTTGGTTGACGTGAGCGACTATACGGGCGTGGCCAACCATATTCACGGCGCGACGCCGAACGGATTTGTCTTCATGGCAGCCGACGTTGACGAAAACAACACCATCGACGTCAGCGACTATACGGGCATTGCCAACATCATCCATACTGGCAACATTTATGGCATCAAGGCCTCGCGTGAGATGTCGCGCAGCCCCAAGAAGGAGAATACCGACCTTAGTGGCAACGACAACGTCATCTATGTGGAGCCGTTCGCCGTTACGCCCGGCACGCCGACGACCATCTCCATCAAGATGAAGAACACGGCAGCGATTCGCGGTTTCCAGTTCGACCTCTATCTGCCAGAAGGTATGACCGTGGTCAAGAGCAGCAGGGGCAAGATTCAGGGCGCGCTGAGTGCAGGCCGTCTGCCTGAGGAGGACGAGCACGAGCTGACGTTCAGCGAGCGGCCTGACGGCGCCATCCGCTTCCTCTGCAGCTCGCAGTACGACGAGACATTCACGGGCACCGACGGCGAAATAGCCACGCTGCAGGTAAACGTAGCCGAAGGCATGGCCGACGGCAACTACGCCCTGCTGCTGAAGAACATGAAGCTGACGGAGACCGACATCCGTAACTACTACGAGACGGATGAGGTAGAGACGACGGTGAGCGTCCTCTCAACGGCAGAAGTGCTGAAGGGCGACGTGACCGGCGAAGGCACTGTCAACGCCGCCGACGTGACGGCCTTGGTGAACTACATTCTCGGACGCGGCACGCTGGCCAACGAGGCGGCCGCCTACGTGAACGACGATGACAAGATTGACATCGCCGACGTGGCGGCGCTCATCGAGCTCGTCAAGTAGATTTCGATACCGGTTCTACCAATAACCAATTATCGGGCATTTAGAATAACCAAAATAATAGTGAAATATGAAGAAAAGGCAATTATTGGCACTCCTGCTTTTGTTGACGATAGGAAGTGTGGCGTGGGCACAGAACATAACCTTCGCCGATGCCAACGTAAAGGCGATCTGCGTAGCCAACTGGGACGCCAACGGTAATGGCGAACTAAGCTATTATGAGGCGGCAAACGTGCCAGAACTGGGAACTGTCTTCACAAATAATGTAAATATAAAAGAGTTCACAGAATTACAGTTTTTTATTGGGCTGAACAGCATTGGTACCAGGGCTTTTTCTGGCTGCTCCGGCCTGACGAGCATCATCATCCCTGAGAGTGTGGATGTAATTGGTTCGAATGCTTTCGAAGGTTGCTCTGGCCTGACGAGCATCATCATCCCTGAGAGTGTGACCAGAATTGGTTTGAATGCTTTCGAAGGTTGCTCTGGCCTGACGAGCATCATCATCCCTGAGAGTGTGACCAGAATTGATGACGGTGCTTTCAAGGGCTGCTCCGGCCTGACGAGCATCATCATCCCTGAGGGCGTGACCAGCATTGGTTATGCTGCTTTCCAAGGTTGCTCTGCCCTGACGAGTAGTATCTCCATCCCTGAGGGCGTGACAAATATTGAAGCCTGGGCTTTCGCATGGTGCAACGGGCTGTCGAGCATCACCCTCCCCGATGGCCTGACCAGCATTGGTAACCATGCTTTTTATGGTTGCTCCGGCCTGACGAGCATCACCATCCCTGAGGGCGTGACCGGCATTGGTTACTATGCTTTTTATGGCTGCTCCGGCCTGACGAGCATTGTTATAGATGAAGGTAATACTGCATATACATCAGCAAATGGTGCAAACGCTATTATTGAGAAAGCATCAAATACACTCATTCTTGGTTGCAAAAACACGGTTATCCCTGAGAGTGTGGATGTAATTGGTTCGAATGCTTTCGAAGGTTGCTCTGGCCTGACGAGCATTACTATCCCTGAGGGCGTGACCAGAATTGGTGGCCATGCTTTTGCAGGTTGCTCCGGCCTGACTAGCATCACCATCCCTGAGGGCGTGACCGACATTGGCCAAGAAGCTTTTCTAGGTTGCTCCGGCCTGACAAGCATTGTCGCAGATGAAAGTAATACTGTATATACATCAGCAAATGGTGCAAATGCGATTATTGAAAAAGCATCAAATACGCTCATTCTCGGATGCAAGAATACGGTTATCCCTGAGGGCGTGACCGGCATTGGTTACTATGCTTTTGCAGGTTGCTCCGGCCTGACGAGCATTACTATCCCTGAGGGTGTGACCGGCATTGGTGCCGGTGCTTTCCATAATTGCTCCGGCCTGACTAGCATCACCATCCCTGAGAGCGTAACCAGCATTGAGTGGGATGCTTTCCAGGATTGTTCAAGTCTGACGGGTATCGTTGTAGATGAAGGTAATACTGTATATACATCAGCAAATGGTGCAAATGCTATTATTGAGAAAGCATCAAATAACCTTATTCTTGGTTGCAAAAACACGATTATCCCTGAAGGCGTGACCAGCATAGGTGAATTTGCTTTCTCTGGCTGTTCCGGCCTGACTAGCATCACCATCCCTGAGAGCGTGACCAGCATTGGTTTTAGGGCTTTTAGTGATTGCTCCGGTCTGACGAGTATCACCATTCCTAAGGGCGTTTCCGGCTTCATTGTTGATGAGGCCTTTTTGGGGTGCACCGGCCTAACCGAAGTGCTTTCAATGATGGAAGAGCTTTATAGTAGATGGGATTATGATAGGTGTTGGGACGGTGTTCATACAGACGAAATCCCCCTCTACGTACCGAAAGGAACCAAGCAGCTATATGAGGCAACTGAGGGCTGGAATGTGTTTAAGAATATCATAGAGAAGGACGACGCATTCTTTGTTAACAACGCGGTGTACGTCAACGACACGGTGGCTAGAAATGGTGGGAAGTTGACGCTTTCGCTGAAGATGAAGAACACGGCAGCGATTCGCGGCTTCCAGTTCGACCTCTACCTGCCTGAGGGCGTGACGGTGGCCAAGAGCTCGAAGGGCAAGATACTGGGTGCGCTGAGCGAAGGCCGCCTGCCGGACGAGGACGAGCACAGCCTGACATTCAGCGAACAGCCGGATGGTGCCATCCGCTTCCTCTGCAGCTCGCAGTACGACGAGACGTTCACGGGCAACGACGGCGAGATTGCCACGCTGCAACTGAACATTGCCGAGGGTATGGCTGCAGGCGACTATGAGATACAGCTGAAGAACATGAAACTGACAGAGTCGGATATTGAAAAGCATTATGACACGGCACTCCTGAGAAGCAGGCTGACCGTCATGTCGATAGTCCTCGGCGACATCAACAGCGACAAGTTGGTTGACGTGAGCGACTATACGGGCGTGGCCAACCATATTCACGGCGCGACGCCGAACGGATTTGTCTTCATGGCAGCCGACGTTGACGAAAACAACACCATCGACGTCAGCGACTATACGGGCATTGCCAACATCATCCATACTGGCAACATTTATGGCATCAAGGCCTCGCGTGAGATGTCGCGCAGCCCCAAGAAGGAGAATACCGACCTTAGTGGCAACGACAACGTCATCTATGTGGAGCCGTTCGCCGTTACGCCCGGCACGCCGACGACCATCTCCATCAAGATGAAGAACACTGCGGAGATTCGCGGCTTCCAGTTCGATCTCTACCTGCCAGAAGGCATGACGGTGGTCAAGAGCAGCAGGGGCAAAATTCAGGGCGCGCTGAACGCAGGCCGTCTGCCTGAGGAGGACGAACACGAGCTGACGTTCAGCGAGCGTCCTGACGGCGCCATCCGCTTCCTCTGCAGTTCTCAGTACGACGAGACATTCACGGGCACCGACGGCGAGATAGCCACGCTGCAGGTAAACGTAGCCGAAGGCATGGCCGACGGCAACTATCCCCTGCTGCTGAAGAACATGAAGCTGACGGAGACCGACATCCGTAACTACTACGAGACGGATGAAGTGGAGACGACGGTGAGCGTCCTCTCAACGGCAGAAGTGCTGAAGGGTGACGTGACCGGCGAAGGCAATGTCAACGCCGCCGACGTGACGGCCTTGGTGAACTATATTCTCGGACGCGGCACGCTGGCCAACGAGCCGGCAGCCTACGTGAACGACGACACGAAGATTGACATCCAGGACGTGACGGCGCTCATCGAGCTCGTCAAGTAGATTTCAGTATCGAATTATCAATCCCGCCTCACGGTGCATCAATAGCACTATGCGGCGGGATTTTCAGATGGTCGTCGAGGCTGGGATATTCTGCTGATTTCTGTGGAACTGCCCAAGCTCAAGCCTTGCCAGCCTCTAACCACAACTGGAAGAAACGGTCGTAGATGCTGTAAACATTGTCGGTCTGAGTAATGAAATCCTTTTCCAGTAGCCCTTTTACGGCCGAAACCACGGAACTGGCTGAGGGAAGATGATATTTGTGGACGAACTTGCCGCCAGAGATGTTTTTCACCTGACCTTCCGCTGCGATGGCCAAAAACACGTTGCGCTGCTTTTCCGGCATCTGGCGCAGCAGTTCCCCGTAATAGGCTGATGACAATTGCAGATAGGTGTCAATGGCTCTGTCAATCATCTCCAGCGTACATGTCTCGCCTTTCGGTGTCAGCATGTAGAGCATGTTCATGATACGCTGCACGTTGGCTGTAATCCCCTCAAAGCGTTGGTAGACCGACGCCACAACCTCGTAGGATATACGCCTGTCACCATTCTTGGCAAACTGTGGTTCGGCAAAAGCCCAGTAGCGGTCCAGAGGTATTGTCCCAAGACTCATGGGCACCACCGACTGGTAGAAAGGACGTGAGGGCGACAGGAACATCTCGCTCATCAAGTGGCGCTGGGAACCGGCAAAGACGAAGTTGGCATTCGGGCATTGCTGAATCTGGGTACGCAGTGCAGCCTCTACGTTCTGGTTGTCATTATAATATAGAATCTGCTGAAACTCGTCAATAGCAACGAAGCAGTGTTTCTCTGCTGTGCGCAGATAGGCGAAGATCTCGTCGAGCGTTGTTTGCGGTGGAACCATTGCCCCTACGCCCAAACCCCATTGGGGATTGCCGTTGATGTCGAAGGATATTTCAGAACGTATCGACAGCAACGTATTCAGAAAGCCCTCCCAGACCTTTCTGCCTTTGGGCTTCAATGCGTCGAGGATGGATTTCCCGAACATGCTGACGAAGTCGCGGAATGAGTTGGTGGCATAGATGTCGATGACGAAACAATAAAACTCCTCTTTGATTCCTGTCTGTTGGAAGCAGTGTTTTATCAAGTCGGTCTTACCCACGCGGCGTGGCGACATCAGGGCAATATTATTACCATTGGTCAGGAGGCTGGTAAGCATCGCCGTTTCGTCCACACGGTCACAGAAGTACTCTGGTCCGGCGTAGCCATTTGTTACAAAGGGATTGTCAATCATATATTCCGCTTTTTTTGTGCAAAGATAGTACTTTTGCCGTAATTACCAAAAAATAATTATCAAAAAATGATAATCTCTGGGATTGTAGGCAGAACTCCATTGAAAAGGCTATGCTATGGACAGCCAACCTTGCTCTCGTGAAATATTTATTTTGTTGAGTGCCTACACTGCTTACACTAAGCCGTAACCTGCTGACTGTCAGTTATTACCTTTGTGTAGGCAAATTGATTTAGTGTAGGCAACGGCCTTCTCAACGACTATTTTCTCTATTTTTCGGAAAGAAATTGGGGAAAATTATGGATAATGATTTTGATTCCTCGAAGAGCCCTTCGTTTGTCAGCCGACCTATAAAGCAGCCTCATCAATCATCATTTCCCATAATTTCTTTCCCAAAACACCGAGAAGGCAGTGTTTCCAAATCGTTCCACGCCGTGGAATGAATGTTCCAGGCCGTGGAACATTTGTCCCAGGCCGCGGGAACGCCCGAAAAGCAGTCCCTTTCGGTCGGTTGTTGGCCGTTAGTGTAGGCAGCCATTTCGTTAAAAATCCACCCGTTTCCGTTTGCTTTTATATGCTTTTGCACGGTTGCCTACACTAAACGAATTTGCCTACACTGAATAACTCATTGTTGTTTAGTTGGTTACGCTCAAGTGTAAGCAGTGTAGGCACTTTAAAACTTTTCTAGCAGGCGGAAGCAGTGGCGGTTGATGATTTCCTGTAGGCGGCGGTCGTGGTTATGGCGTAGGGTGGGGGCCGTGCCGCCAAACTCCATCAGGCAGCCGTTGTCCTTGGTGTAGGGCAGCCACCCGGACAGACCGGGGTTGCCCGTGTGGGCAAACTGTGCCCATACCGTGCTTAGCAGTTCGCCCCATTGCTTGTTGGCCTCAAGGGTTTCCGGCGCGAGCTGGTTGGAGTAGTGGTGGGCCACGTTGAAGCAGTATTTCAACTCGGCACCGTGGGCAGAGCCTTTGGCGTTGCCGGCCTTGTCGTTCTCGGTGACGGTGTACATATAGACATAGGTGTCGGCCTGGCGACGGCCACCGATGGCATCGGCGGTGATGAGGGTCTTGGGACGGAACAGCCAGTCGATGCTCAGCAGATCCTGGGGTGTATAGTCGGGATAGGCCTCCTTGAAGGCAGCGATGTAGGCATCCGTCTCGTCGCCGAAGGTGCGCTGCAGTTCAGTACGGGCCTGGTCGAGGCTGATCGGCTGGCCGTAGCGCTGGCGCTGCAGTTCGTTGAACGTTGTTCCAATCATGATGGGGATGTTGTCGCTGAAACTGGGGAACGCAGGCTGGAACGGCTGCTGCACCACGTCGCTGCCGTCGGGCGTCGGACCGAAGCCCCACATCATCGGCGTGCCGGGCCGGCGAGTGCCGATGCTGGCAGCCATGGCGCGCTGACCGGCGGCGTAGAGGTCCTTGTAAGGCACGTCCTTGATACGGTCGACGTTCGCCTTGTCGATATTCAGTTCCTTCAGCACGGCCTCGCCCAGCGCCTCGGTCATTGCCTTGGTGTTGACGTTGAGGATGGTGCCGCTCATGATGATGGCCTTGTGGAAGAGTCCACGGGCAGGCGGCATGCAGAGCAGGGTGCCCACCTTGCCGCCGCCGCCCGACTCGCCGAAGATGGTGACGTTCGTCGGGTCGCCGCCGAACTTAGCGATATTGTCGCGCACCCATTCGAGGGCTGCCACGCAGTCGAGCATGCCCACATTGCCTGAGTGCCGGTATTTCTCGCCGCAGGTCGAGAGGTCGAGGAATCCGAGGATGTTCAGGCGGTGGTTGACGCTGACCACCACGACATCCTTCTGTGCCAGACACATGCCCGGGTCCCAGGCCGATGTGCCGCTGTCGAAACCGCCGCCGTGGAACCAGACCATCACGGGGGACCCTCCTAAATCCTCCCTGTTTAGGGAGGACTTCTGTTCTCCCCCTAAACAGGGGGAGTCAGAGGGGGTCTTCCTTGTCCACACGTTCAACACGCAGCACTGCTCCGACATCTCGGCCTCCGTCATCGGGCGGCTGGTCTGTTGCATGGCCTGCGGTCCCCAGTGGTCGCAGGTACGTACGCCCTGCCACTTCACTACGGGCTGTGGCGGCATGAACCGCTCCACCCGGGCGTACGGAATGCCGAGGTATGCCATCGAGCCTTCCTGGACGATGCCCTGCACCAGGCCATTGGTGGTGCTCACCGTCGGAGCCTCGATGAAACCGTCCATGATTGCTGTCGGACGGGCCTTGCTGTCGAAGGCGCCGAGTTTGTAGCCGCCAGGCAGGCACTGCGGTTCCCAGTAGAACACACCGCGGCAGTGGCCGTCGGTCTCGTTGCGGGCCTCGCTGACGATGCGTGCCAGCTGTCGGCGGCCTTCCTCCATTACTTCGGGGTGCTGCTCGTCCACCTCGAAGCCCGTCTCGACAATCATCACGTCGCACTGGTACTTACGGCTGACGTGGCGGATGTTGCGTATGCAGTCGGTGATGATGCTGTCGGGGTTCAGTTCCGGATGGTCCTTCCGTGCCCAGTAGGGGTAGAGCGACATGCCCACCATGTCCCACTTGCCGCCGTACTTGCGGACGATGTCGAGGTTCCAGTCGTAGAGCGACTGCTTGTGGCCACGGTCTAAGTGTACGATGACGATGGCCTCGGGGAAGACCTCCTTCACGGCGTCGTAGCCTGTACGGATGAAGCCTGCGTACTGCTTGGGATTCTTCTCGATATGTCCCATGGGCCAGAGCAGTCCGTTGGCCGTCTCGTTGCCCACCTGCACCCAGCGCGGTGTGATGCCGTTCTGCTTCAGCAGTGTCAGCACGTCGATGGTGTGGTCACGGAGGTCGCGCTTCATCTGCTTAAAGCTGTGACCCTGCCAGGCGGCGGGGATGGGCTGCTTGGCGGGGTCGGCCCATGAGTCAGCATAGTGGAAGTCCACCATCAGGTCCATGCCCAGCTTCTTGGCCCTCAGCGCCATGGCGAGCAACTCGTTCTTATCGTTCGTACCGTTTCTGGGGTTCACCCAGACGCGCATACGGATGGCCGACATCTGGTAGTCGGTCTTCAGCAGTTCCAGACACTCGCGCTCCTTGCCCTGACGGTCGTGGAACACGACGCCGCGCCGTTCCTGTCCGGTCAGGAACCCAACGTCGGCACCTTTTACGAAGTCATTCTGTTGAGCATTTGCCTGCAGCGCGAGGCACGTCAGCAGACTGGCGGTGATTGTTCTCAGTATTTTCATGGTGGCGTGTTATTTCAGTTCTTCCCATTGCAGCACGGAGCCATTACGGCGGGCAGGGTCAGGGCCGGCGAAGTCCATGGAGTAGGGGCTGCCCGTGGTGGGGCTCTTGCCGATGTAGCGGTGGTTCTTCAGCGAGAGGAGCATGAAGTCGTGGTCGAGGTAGTCCTGCCAGAGGAATTGCTCGGCTTCCTGAAGGTCGGTGGTGAAGCGCACGTCGCCGGGCAGACCGTCGCCGTAGACCTTGATGTAGCGGCCGTCGGCGCACTGCAGGGCAACACGGCCTTGGCCACGGTCGATGACACGGAACTGCGCCAGCTGGCTCTTGTCGCCGGCGTGGGTGTCGTAGAGCAGACCGTGCTTCAAGGCGATGGCAGGCCGGCCCGTGGCCTTGTTGATGATGCGGATGGTCTTGCCATAGGGGATGTTCGCGCTGCGGTCGGCGCAAGGCTCGTCGACGGTGAAGTTGTCGAACTCGGCGTAGCCGCCTTGCTTACCTTTTATATTAAAGGCGAAGAGGGCGTGGCGGGAGCCCTGGAAGGAGATGAGCTGGTAGGAGAGGGGCATCATGCGGCCGATGGTCTGGAACGTCACGCCGTCGGTGGAGTAGGCGTACTGGGCCTGGTCGTTGTCGTAGTCGCCGATCATGCGGAGGTAGATTTTCCCGTCAAATATGACGGGCACGGAGACCGTGTCGTTGGTGAGCTGTTCGAAGCAGCGGAGGGTGAGGGCGCTGCCCTGCTTGACGAGGCCTACCCACGAGCAGGGGACGTTGATGTTGCCGAGGCCGCAAACGTCGCCGTCCTTCATGCCCTTGGTGTAGAGCTCGACGGTGGCAACGGACTTCGGACCGATGACGCGCTGCGTCAGCGTGTTGCGGGCCCACATGAGCTGTTCGGCGGGCTGCGCCTGTATGCGGAGGCGACCGCTACGGAGGCTCCACAGCTTGTCGTCGGGGTTGTGGTTCCACTGCCAGACGGGGCCGAGCGTCTTGCCGTTGAAGGTTTCGGAGCGGTCGTAGGGGGAGTGGGGGGCTTGTTGCTGTGGTACAGCAACAGACGGGACAGAGGGGACGGACGGGACGGAGGGGACGGAGGGGGTGCCGGGCTTGAACCACGTGCGGGGGGCGCGGCCGAGGTTGCCCTTCAGGCCGACCATGGGCCAGCCGTCCTCCCACGTCATGGGCATCAGGCAGACGGTGCGGCCAATGCTGTGGAAGTCCTGCATGAAGAGTGCCCACCACGAGCCGTCCTTGAACTGCACGATGCCGCCCTGGTGGGCGTTGGTGCAGGCGGTGGCGTCCTTGTCGACGGGGCCGAGCTGGAACTTCGTGCCGTCCTCGCCGATGCGGTACTTCGTGCCCCGTGGCATCTGAGTGAGCGAGGCGGCGTGGTAGCCGTAGGTCTCGTCGGCGGTGATGACGCGCGTCTCGTAGGGCCCCCAGATGCTCTTCGAGCGTGAGCAGAGCGTGCGGCCGTTGGGCGAGTAGTCGGTCGAGATGAGGTAGTACATGCCGTCAATCTTATACATGTGGTGGCCTTCGCCCACGCCGTTGCCCTCGGGGATGATGACGCGCTCGGTGCTCTCCACGGGGCCGCTCATGTCGGGCTTCAGCTCGGTACACTTCACCGTGCCGTAGCCGTGGATGGCGTACACCTTGCCGTCGTCGTCGAACAGCACGCCGAGGTCGTAGATGTTACCCTGCATGTTATGGTGCGTCCACGGACCGCGGATGTCCTTTGCGGTGTAGCATTGCAGTCCCTTGCCGTTGACGTTGCTGAACACGTAGAACTGGCCGTTGGCATAGCGTATGCACGGTGCCCAGATGCCCTGTCCGTAGATCTCCTCGTGGTTCTTGAGTGCAAACCTGTTGTCGGCGAAGTCGAAGCGGTCGAAGCAGTAGGAGGCGAACTCCCAGTTCACCAGGTCCTTCGAGTGGAGGATGACCAGTCCTGGCACGGCGTGCATCGTCGTGCCGGCGAGGTAGTAGTCGTCGCCCACGCGGAGGATATCGGGGTCGGAGAACTCATCGTAAAAGAGGGGGTTGGTAAACGTGCCGTTGCCGTTGTCGGCCGTCCACGAATAGGTCTGCGCATAGCCGCTCAGCGACGTAAGAACAAACAGGCAGAAGCCCAGGATTCTTGTTTTCTTCATCTTAGTAGTGCGTTGTTTTTGGTTTTGTGTGTGCAAAGGTAGTCATTTTTTATGATTCTGCCATCGTTTCACGACAAAAAAACAGGTGCAACACCCTCAGCGGATGCTGCACCTGCAATCAAATTTAAGACCTAAAACCAATTAATTATGAAACTTCAATCGATTTCGATACCTTAGCCTCCTTCTCCTGCTTCGGCAGCGTGACAGTGAGGATGCCGTCCTGCACCTTGGCCGAAATCTTGTCCTTTACCACGTCCTCAGGCAGCGAGTAGCTCTGCTGGTAGTTCGTGTACGAGAACTCGCGGCGCAGGTAGTGCTGCTTCTTGTCTTCCTCCTTGTGCTCCATCTTGTTCTCGATGGCTATCGACAGGTTGCCGTCCTCGTTGAGGCTCACGCGGCACCATTCCTTCTTGATGCCAGGAGCGGCTACCTCCATCGTGTATGCCTTCTCGTCCTCCTTTACATTGACGGCCGGAGCTGTCGTAGTGCAGGTGCTCGGCGTGACGTCGCTGTTCAGAAACTCGTCAAATACTGTAGGAAACCAACTGTTCTTAAACATTACTGGTAGCATAATCATTACCTCCTAATTCTATTGTTTTAAAGGGTTTAACTTATTGTTCTTTTCTCGATAGCCTTGCGGCCTTCGCTAAGGTAAGTGCAAGATGCGTGCCAAGCATAAAAATGCTGCCAGAATGACAATTCGGTACGTCATTCTGGCAGTATGTGATTGTTCGGGCCTGTTTTGCTCAAATCTTATCCAAGGCCTGGCGGATGTCGGCGAGAATGTCGTCAACGTCCTCGATGCCGACGGAGAGGCGGATGAGGTCGGGGGCCACGCCGGCCTCGCGCAGCTGCTCGTCGCTGAGCTGGCGGTGAGTATGGCTGGCGGGGTGGAGCACACAGGTGCGGGCATCGGCCACGTGGGTGACGATGTTGATCATCTCGAGCGAGTCCATCCACTTGATGGCCGTCTCGCGCGTACCTTTAAGACCAAAGGCAATGACGCCGCACGAGCCGTTGGGCAGGTACTTCTGGCCGAGGGCGTAGTGGGCGTCGTCCTTCAGGCCGCAGTAGTGAACCCACGCCACCTTCTCGTTCTGGCTCAGGAACTCGGCCACCTGCTGGGCGTTCTTGCAGTGCTGGGCCATGCGCAGGTGGAGTGTCTGCAGACCGAGGTTCAGCAGGAACGAGTTCTGCGGGGCGGGAATCGAGCCGAGGTCGCGCATGAGCTGGGCCACGAGCTTCGTGGTGTAGCCCATCTTGCCGAAGGCCTTGACGTAGGTCAGGCCGTGATACGACTCATCGGGTGTGCAGAGACCGGGGAACTTTTCGGCATTAGCGAGCCAGTCGAAGTTGCCGCTGTCGACCACGACGCCGCCAACCTGTGTGGCCATGCCGTCCATGTACTTTGTGGTGGAGTGGGTGACGATGTCGGCGCCCCACTCGAAGGGACGGCAGTTGATGGGCGTGGCGAAGGTGTTGTCGACGATGAGGGGCACGCCGTTCTTATGGGCTATCTTGGCGAAGCGCTCGATGTCGAAGACGGCGCAGCCGGGGTTCGAGATGGTCTCGCCGAACACGGCCTTTGTGTTGGGGCGGAAGGCGGCCTGAATCTCCTCGTCGGAGGCTTCCTGCGAGATGAACGTGCAGTCGATGCCCAGCTTCTTCAACGTCACACCGAAGAGGTTGTAGGTGCCGCCGTAGATCTCGTTCGAGGTGATGAAGTGGTCACCGGCCTGGCAGATGTTGAAGATGGCGTAGAAGTTGGCGGCCTGACCGCTGGAGGTCAGCACGGCGCCCACGCCGCCCTCGAGCGTGGCAATCTTGGCAGCCACGGCGTCGTTGGTCGGGTTTTGCAGGCGGGTGTAGAAGTAGCCCTCCTTCTCTAAGTCAAACAACTTTGCCATCTCGTCCGAGTCGTCGTACTTGAACGTCGTCGACTGGATGATGGGCAGTTCAATCGGTTCTCCGTTCTTGGCCTTGTAGCCGGCCTGTACGCAGAGCGTGCCCTGCTTGAATTTCTTTTCCATTTCTATGATGTTGTTTTTACGTTATTTCTTGATGCGCGATGCGTAGAAGCGGGCGACGATGGCTCCGCTGATGTTGTGCCACACGCTGAAGACCGCTCCGGGAATGGTGGCCATGGGGTAGGCGGCGAAGTGCAGCGTGGCCAGCGATGAGGCAAGACCCGAGTTCTGCATGCCCACCTCGATGCTGAGTGCCTTGCGCTTGGGCCACGGCAGTCCGAGCAGGCGTGCGATGAGGTAGCCGATGGAGAGTCCTCCGATGTTGTGGAGCATCACGACGGCCACAATCACCAGTCCGCCAGAGAGCAGCTTGTCGGCACTGGCCGCGATGATGATGAGCACGATGGCTGCAATGGCCAGCGACGACAGGGCAGGCAGATAGGCCGTGGCCTGCTCCGTCAGCTTGGGCAGGAGGCGCTTCACCAGCAGTCCTGCGACGATGGGCAGGATGACCACCCAGAGGATGCTCAGGAACATGGCGGCCACGTCGACGTCGACCGTCTTGCCGGCCAGCAGCCAGACGAGCAGCGGCGTCAGCACCGGGGCCAGCAGGGTTGAGACGCCCGTCATGCCTACCGACAGGGCCAGGTCGCCCTTTGCCAGATAGGTGATGACGTTCGACGCCGTGCCACCCGGGCAGCAGCCCACCAGCACCACGCCAACGGTCAGCGCCTCGTCAAGCGAGAAAGCCCTGGCCAGCAGCCATGCTAACAGCGGCATCACCGTAAACTGTGCCAGACAGCCCACGAAGACGTCCTTCGGCCGGCTGAACACCACGCGGAAGTCCTCCCAGCGCAGCGTCAGTCCCATGCCGAACATGATGACGCCCAGCAGCGGATTGATGACCGTAGGCTTCACGCCGCTGAACACTCCGGGCCAGATGAGCGCCACTACGGCGGCTAACAGCACCAGCACACCCATGTAGTCGGCAATGAACTTGCTGATTCGCTTCGGGAGCGACAGCTTTTTCCCTTCTTTTTCCATAATCGGCTGCAAAGTTACGCATTTTTTCCCATTCTGCAAAACATATCGATTGCGATTGCAGTCATTGCCGGCAAAATCAGCTGCCGCCGTTGCCAGCAGGCCGTAAAGTAAGAATCTTTTCTAAATAATGTTAACAGGGGCGGGGACGGCGGCTGTTTCATCTGGAAATAGGCTAACTTTGCGGCAAATCTGAAGCAATTAGACAATAACAAACAGTCATCACAATGAACAGGACGTCGTATATTTCTTCCGCATTGCTCGTGGCAATGCTTTTCTGGGCCTCGGTTGTGAGCGCCCAGAACCAGGAAGCGCAGGCTGCCGGTCAGGGCAGTATCTTCAACCGGCTGGTGGAGATGCTTGACGAAATGACTGACGAGGAGAAGGCTTATGCCCGCTCAAACTGGCTGGTGGCTCCAGCGGAATATGCCAACGGCCACGACCATCCCGCGTCGTATCTGATAACCCCGAATCCGGCTCCCGACACGCAGCAGAAGGTGGAGTGCGCGGCCTGCTCGAGTGCTTACCTTCTGCGCTTCTTTGGCGAAGAGGCCGATGGCGTGGCGTTGTACCACAGCGAGACGTTCCCCTGCAAGTACGAGGGCGGTGCCTTCCCCAGGTGCTTCAAGGTGTTTTTCGAGGAGCAGCACAAGAACTACACGACGGCATATTACACCGGCACGACCGACGACCTGAAGAACGCCGTCAGCAAGGGTGTTCCCGTGATAGCTTTGCTGCTGTATAACGGCCGTTCGATGCACTACGTGCCGGTGGTGGGCTACGACGAGAAGCACTTCTTCATCCAGAATTCCGTGGAGAAGTACAGGAACGTGTTGGACAACAAGGCCTACAACGAAGCACTTGACATCGACAAGTTTGATGCCATGTGGAATATTCCCTTCGAATCGTGCCAGCGCCTATTTGTTGTCGTCAGGAAGGCTGAATAGCGAAGGCGTTATCAGTTTGCATATCTGCTCAAGGTGCCGGCGGTCGGTGTCGTCGAAGGTGGCCAGCTCGCGGCTGTCGATGTCGAGCACAGCCATGACTTCGCCTGCCGCCGACATGACGGGCACGACAATCTCGGAGCGCGAGAGGCTGCTGCAGGCGATGTGGCCGGGAAACTGCTCGACGTCAGGCACCACAATCGTTTCCTCGCGTTGCCAGGCCGTGCCGCAGACGCCGCGCCCGAACGGTATGTGCATACAGGCTACAGGTCCCTGGAAAGGTCCGAGCACCAGCTCGCGGCCGATGACCCGGTAGAAACCCGTCCAGAAGAACCCCATCGTCTCGTGAATGGCGGCGGCGACGTTAGCCATCACCGCCACCACGTCAGTCTCGCCCTCAACGAGGGCCTTGATTTGCTCGGTGAGTAATCGGTATTTCTCGTCTTTCATCATAGTCCTCTTGCTTTGAGCAGGCTCGATGCATCGGGCTGCTTCATGCCGGTGAAGTCGGTGAACATCTGCATGAGGTCGCCGGTGTTGCCTCGGCTCAGAATCTTGTCGCGGAAGTCCTGTCCCGTCTCAGGCTTCAGGGCACCTCGCTTGGCGAAGACATCGGCAATATTGACGGCCAGCACCTCGGTCCACAGGTAGCTGTAGTAGCCGGCAGCATAGCCCCCACCCCATACGTGGTTGAAATAACTGGTGTGGTAGCGTGGCGGAATCGGAATAAAAGGATTCAGAAGTCCCACCTTACGCAACGACTCTGTCTCGAACTCCATAGCCTTGTCGGCTGTGGGAATATCCTTCGAGGCGAGCATGTGCCAAGCCAGGTCGACACAGGTGGCAGCGAGGTTCTCACCCAGGGCGTAGCACGGCTGGAAGTTGATACTCTTGAGCATACGGTCCTTCAGGTCGGCAGGCATGGGTTCACCGGTCTCGTAATGACGGGCATAGTGGTCGAACACCTCAGGGATGGCGGCAAACGACTCGTTGAACTGCGAGGGCATCTCGACGAAGTCGCGGGCCACGCTGGTGCCGCTCAGACGGTAGTACTGACAGTTGGAGAGGATGCCGTGCAGGGCGTGACCGAACTCATGGAACATAGTGGTGACCTCGTCCCAGGTAATCAGCGAGGGCTTGCCCTCGGGGGCCTTCGCGTTGTTGCACACATTAAATATGATAGGCAACGTGCCGCGCTGACGGCTCTGCTTCTGGAAACCGTCCATCCAGGCACCGCCGCGCTTGGAGGGACGACGGTAGTAGTCGCAACAGAAGAGGGCGATGGCCTTGCCGTCCTTGTCGCTGACCTCGAAGGCCTTCATGTCGGGATGGTAGAGGGGGATGTCGTCGCGCTGCTTGAAGGTGAGGCCGTAGACACGGTTGGCGGCATAGAAGACGCCATTGAAAAGCACGCTGTCGACATTGAAATAGGGCTTCACCTCGTCGTCGCTCACGTTGAGCAGCTCCTTCTTCATCTTGGCGGAATAGTAGAAATAGTCGTAGGCCTGCAACTGGAATTCGGGACCCTGAGTTTTGCGGGCAAAGTCCTCAATGGCCTTGGTCTCGGCATCAGCCTTGGGCACATAGGCCTTAATCAGGTTCATCAGGAAAGCACGGACATTCACTGAGGTCTTGGCCATTGTATTCTCCAATGAATAGGCGGCGTAGTTAGGATAACCCATGATCTCGGCCTTCTCGGCACGCAACTTGGCAATCTCGCAGACGATGTCGAAGGTGTTGTACTTGCCGGTGCCGTCAGCACGATGCACGGAGGCCTCGAACACCTTCTTGCGCAGCTCGCGGTTGTCGAGACTGGCGAGGGGCGCCTGCTGGGTGGTGTTGACGATGACGATGGCATACGGGGCCTTGCCGCCACGACTCTCAGCATCCTTGGCACACTGGGCGATATCAGCCTCGCTCATTCCTGCCAGGTCTTCCTTCTTGTCGACCCAGACGACGGCATCGTTGGTGGCATCGGGGAGCACCTCGCCCCACTTGGTCTGCAACTCGGAGATGCGCAGGTTGATTTCCTTCATGCGGGCCATCTTGTCGTCGGGCAGAAGGGCTCCCTTGCGGACAAACTCCTTGTAGGTCTCCTCGAGCAGTTTCTTGTCCTCGCCCTGAAGCGACTCGTACTGGGCATCGTAGACCTTCTTGATGCGCTCGAAGAGGGGTTTGTTGAAGGAAATCTCATTCTCGAGGTCGGTGAGCATGGGCTGCACCTTCTTCTCGATATCGGCGAGGGCAGGCGTCTTGTCGGCCTCGACGAGGGCGAAGAACACGCGGCTCACGCGGTCGAGCAGTTTTCCGCTCTCCTCATAGGCGAGGATGGTGTTCTCGAAGGTGGCGGAGTCGGGGTTACCGGCAATCTGCTGGATCTCGTCGCGCGTCTGCTGGATGGCCGTCTCGAAGGCGGGCATGTAGTCGGTGCTGTCGATCTTGCTGAAGTCGGGGGCACCGAAGGGCAACTGGCTCTCAACGAGCAGAGGGTTCTCACGCTGTGCCTCTTGGCAGGCACAGAACGGCATCGTCATGGCCGTTGCCATTCCGATGGTCATAAGGGCTGCGGCACCGCCGCAGCACAGCGAACATACTTTTGTCAGTTTCATACTTTTTGCCTTTAGGTTTTGGTTTTCGTTATCGTTCACGTTATCGTTGACGTTATCGTTACCTCATCACATCTTCCTTCTTCAGCTCCACCACGCGGCCGTACTTCGACAGAGCCTGCATGTCGAGCTGCTTCTTGTTGCCGATGATGAAGTAGGCGCGAGGCTGCTGCTGGATGTTGCGTTGGTAGAAGCCCACCATGTCGGCAGTGGTCAGCTTAGGCACCTCCCTGGCCAGCACGGCCCTCGGGTCTTCCTTGTAGCCCAGCGTGCGGTAGTTGGAGACGAAGTTGGCCAGCTGGCGGAACGAGGGGTAGGTGTTGTTGATGTTGCTCAGAATCTCCTGCTTGGCGGCCGCCACGTTCTGCTCGTTGACGGGCATGTGGCGCATCAGCGAGTCGAGCACGGCGAGTGCCTGCATGGCCTTGTCGGCCTGAGTACCCAGCTGGGCAAGATAGCCCGACGGATAGTCGTTGTGGCGGTAGCGGTTGGGGATGATGCTCTGTCCGCCCGTGGAGTAGGCCATGGCCCGGAACTCGCGAATCTCCTGGAACAGCACGGAACCCATGCCGCCGCCCATGTACT
>CAMHHO010000066.1:0-18647 GCA_946184965.1 uncultured Prevotellaceae bacterium
AAGGGGATTGTATTCTTAATAATAATATAATATTATAATATTATATTATTATTACCCATAAATGGACTACGGAACCACCCCGTGTAAGAATGTAAGATTGTAAGATTGTAAGGTTTTGCAGAAAATGCGAAAAATAATTGGGGAAATGTTTGGTGGTTTCAGAATTTTTTTGTAACTTTGCAGTTGCATTTGAGATGCATTGCGACCAGCAATTGAGAAGTCGTCCGGCGACGGCAAACTGGGGCAGTTAAGACGTCGAACTGCGGCAGATAGAACAGCTAAAACGGCCAATTAGCTAATGAAGCCGGCGGCGCGCGCGAGAAGAACCTTAGTATTAACCATTTCGACCCATTAAAAGCACTACTTGGCAGTAAAAGTAACTTTGCAGCAGATATGAAAAAACTGATAGTCCTGATATTCGTCATTGCGGCGGTGGCGCTCTCGGCAGCCACGCTGAACGAGGAGCTGAAATACTACCTCGACCGACACAACGTGCAGGACGAGGGCTATGAGATGATCGTGAACTTCGCGACAAACGGCGACACGATGCTGACGCACCTGCCCTCGGAACCGCTGCAGCTGCTGAACGTCGGCAGATGGAAGGGCTTCCACAGAGAGGGCACGGGGATAGACCGCGACACGCTGGGACGCATCAGCTTTGCTCACTACGAGGCCGACACGCTGGTGACGGGCCTGCGTACGGACTCAGCCGAGATCTATTCGGGCGACTTTGCACAGGGACTGGCCGAAGGGCACGGCTGTTCGCTGACGAGCGACGGACTGTACTACGAAGGGCAGTGGGCTGCCGACCGTCGCCACGGGTTTGGCTTTGCGGCAGACTCAGCAGGACATCTGCGCGTGGGCCAGTGGCTGCTGGACCGCTACATGGGCGAGCGCATGAGCTACACCAGCGAGCGCATCTACGGCATCGACATTTCACGCTACCAGCACGGGAAGGGTAAGAAGAAGTACCCTATAGCATGGAACAGGCTGCGCATAGCCCATCTGGGGAACAACCAGAAGAATGCGGCGGGAACGGTGGACTACCCCGTATCGTTCGTATTCATCAAGTCGACCGAGAGCACGAGCATACGCAACCCCTTCTACGCGCAGGACTACGTGAGGGCGCGCCAGCACGGCATTCCGATAGGCGCCTACCACTTCTTCTCGTGCAAGACGTCGGGCAGCGCTCAGGCGCTGTACTTCATCCAGAACACGCTCTTCAGAAAGGGTGACCTGCCCCCGGTGCTCGACATTGAGCCCAGCCACAGTCAGGTGGCGGCGATGGGCGGTCCGCAGGCGCTGTTCAGGCACGTCAGGGCTTGGCTGCAGGCGGTTGAGCGGCGCACGGGCGTGAAGCCCATCCTGTATGTCAGCCAGACGTTTGTGAACCGCTACCTGCCCGAGGCTCCGGACCTGAAGCGCGACTACCAGGTATGGATTGCGCGCTACAGCGAATTCAAGCCCGACGTGAGGCTGGCCGTCTGGCAGCTGTCGCCCAACGGCAGGGTGACCGGCATTCACGGCGAAGTGGACATCAATGTGTTTAACGGCTACCGCACCCAATGGGACGAGTTCCTGGAGACGGCAACCATCAAATAAGTACGACTATGAAGACGCTGTTGATTCTCGTGGGCAAGACCACCGACAAGCATTTCCAGGCAGGCATCAACGACTACGTGGGGCGCATAGGCCACTACATGCCCTTCGAGCTGGTGACCATCCCTGAGCTGAAGAACACGAAAAGCCTGACGGAGGAGCAGCAGAGAACCCTTGAGGGCGAGCTGATTCTGAAGCAGCTGCAGGCGTCGGACACGGTGGTGCTGCTCGACGAGCACGGCCGGCAGCTGCGCAGTCTGGAGTTTGCCCGCTGGCTGGAGCAGAAACGGAATACGGCCCGCCGGCTGGTGTTTGTGATTGGCGGACCGTACGGTTTCTCGAAGGAGGTCTATGCGCGCGGCAACGAGCAGTTGTCGCTGTCGCTGATGACGTTCTCGCATCAGATGATTCGCCTCGTCTTTACTGAGCAGGTCTATCGCGCCTGTACGATTATTAAAGGGGAGCCGTATCATCATGAATGAGGAGATGGGGGGCTCATCAACTCCACATCTCCTCAAACTTTTTTACCTTTTAACTTTTTTACCTTTTTACTTTTTAAAGGTCGTTGTAGTTCTGCACGCTGAATGTTGTGGTGCTCATGTCGCCCGTCTCAAAGCCGCGACGGAGCCAACGCTTGCGCTGGTCGCTGGTACCGTGAGTGAACGACTCGGGCGTTGCACGGCCCTGGGCCTTCTTCTGCAGCCAGTCGTCGCCGATAGCCTTTGCCAGCTCCAGGCCCTTCTCCAGGTCGCCGTACTCCATTGAGTGGTTCATGGCGTCCTCATAGTGAGCCCACACGCCGGCATAGTAGTCGGCCAGCAGTTCGAGACGCACGCTGAGCTGGTTGGCGCGCACCTTGTCGGTCTGACTCATGGCCTGATGGGCTTTGTTCAGCGTTCCTGTGAGATACTCGACGTGGTGGCCTATCTCGTGGGCAATCACGTAGGCATAGGCGAAGGTGTTACCCTCGACGCCGAGCTGGCGCTTCATCTGGGTGAAGAACGACAGGTCGACATACAGCTTCTGGTCGCCTGAGCAATAGAAGGGGCCGACGGCTGCCGAAGCAGAGCCACAGGCCGACTGCACCTGATTGGTGAACAGCACGAGCGTGGGCGACGTGTAGGTGCGCCCCATCTGCTGGAACACGGCCGACCAGACGTCCTCGGTCGATGCCAGAATCTTCTTGCAGTCGCTGGCCAGCTCCTGCTCCTCCTCGGTGAAGTTCTGCTCGTCGACAGTCTCCGTGCGCTGCGACATCTGCTCCTGAACCCCCTGGACAACGGCCTGCATCGGGTCGCCACCACTCATCCACGCAAACAAGGCAGCCACCAGGATACCACCGATACCACCAAGACCGACTTTCGCTCCAGTGCTCATTCCGCGGCGGTCCTCCACGTTCGAGCTCTCTCTTCTTCCTGTTAGTTTCATAGTTCTAAATTTTTAAATTGATATTGTAGTTTTGCCTGCAAAGATAAGAAAAAAATCATAAAACGGCAAATTCAGACACATTTTCTTTGCTGTTAGCACGTTTTTTTGTACTTTTGCATCCCCAAACGAAATAGTAAACAGTAAATCCGTAAATAGAAATCAGTTTATGTTAACACTCAAACTCATCAGCGAGGAAACTGAACGCGTCATTCAGGGTCTCGAAAAGAAGCACTTCAAGGGTGCGCGTGAAGCCATTGAACAAGTACTTGCCACAGACAAGCGTCGTCGCGAGGCCCAGCAGCAGTTGGATCAGAACCTGTCAGAAGCCAAGAAGATGGCTGCCCAGATAGGTGCACTTATGAAGGAAGGCAAGCGCGACGAAGCCGAAGCCATCAAGCAGCAAGTGGCCACCATGAAAGAGACCAACCACCAGCTTGACGAGACCATGAGTCAGGCTCAGGAGGAGATGACCACGCTGCTCTGCCAGATTCCCAACATTCCCTACGACGAAGTGCCCGAGGGTGCTGCCGCCGAGGATAACCGCGTGGTGAAGTCGAACCTGCGCGAGTGTAAGCCTACCGACACTGTAGGCAACTGGGACGTCAACCCCAAGCTGGGCATCGACAACCCCCTGCCCCACTGGGAATTGGCCAAGAAGTATAACCTCATCGACTTCGACCTGGGCGTGAAGATTACGGGTGCCGGATTCCCCGTCTATATCGGGAAGGGTGCCCAGCTGCAGCGCGCACTCATCAACTTCTTCCTGGCCGAGGCTGCCAAGAGCGGCTACACGGAGATTATGCCGCCGACGGTGGTGAACGCCGCATCAGGCTACGGCACAGGCCAGCTGCCCGACAAGGAGGGCCAGATGTACCACTGCGAGGTGGACGACTTCTACCTCATCCCCACTGCTGAGGTTCCCGTCACGAACATCTACCGCGACGTCATCCTCGACGAGGCCCAGCTGCCCATCAAGAACTGCGCCTACACGGAGTGCTTCCGTCGCGAGGCAGGCAGCTACGGCAAGGACGTGCGCGGACTGAACCGACTGCATGAGTTCTCGAAGATTGAGATTGTACGCATCGACAAGCCCGAGCACTCGAAGGAGAGCCATCGCGAGATGCTGGAGCACGTTGAAGGTCTGCTGAAGAAGCTCGAGCTTCCCTACCGCATTTTGCTGTTATGTGGTGGTGACCAGTCGTTTACGAGCGCCATCTGCTACGACTTCGAGGTCTACTCAGAGGCTCAGGGACGCTGGCTCGAGGTATCGTCAGTCTCGAACTTCGACACCTATCAGGCCAACCGTCTGAAGTGCCGCTACCGTCGCAGCGACACCAAGAAGACCGAGCTCTGCCACACGCTGAACGGCTCGGCGCTTGCTCTGCCCCGCATCGTAGCCGCCCTGCTTGAGAACAACCAGACGCCCGAGGGCATCCGCATCCCCAAGGCGCTCGTTCCCTACACCGGTTTCGAGATTATCGACTAAGAAGAAGCGTATTCAAAACATATAAGCTGGGAGTTATCAGGACTTCCAGCTTATTTTATTCGCATGTATGAGGAGACAAAGAGCAAGCGGAGCTTGCGAAAGAATTACTCGTTCAGTGCGCCACAATGGGGGCAGGTGCCTTTGTCGTAGAGCAGGGCGCCACAGCGGCCGCACTGAAAGCGGGGACGGGGACGACGGAAGTAGCACCAAAGGGCAAAGACGACGTAAGCTACATACAACGGATAACCTATATAATATAAGGTGAAGACGCTGAAGATGATATAAACGACTGCACACATGGCCCCCAAGCCCAAGAGATAAAGCAGGGCGTCGGCAAACGGCAGGAGCCGGCGGACGTCGTCGACAACGGCGATGGCCACGATGAGCATGGTCCAGAGCGAGACGAGGAAGAAGCCGAGGATAGGCGGAACGGCGTAGGGGTTGAGCGTCGGATGGTAGTAGAAGTGTCGCCACTTCTCAGGGTCGAAGAGCTGGATGCTGCTGTAGAGCATAGCTGCCGTAGCCACCAGCAGGCAGAGCAGCGTAGGATAGAACGAGGGGATGTCGTTGAAATGGACGAGCTTGGCCTGTCGGTTGTTCAGCTTGCGTATCACATAGACTGCACCAACAAGGACGACCACACCCAGGAATATAAGAAGGTGGGCATCAGAGAAGAAGTCGATGAACTCAGAGATGGGGTCGTCGGGCGAGACGGCCGTCAGCATGTCGTGCTCGTGAATCCAGCCGAAGGTGTCCTGATCGCGGGCTACCTTCACCCAGATGGAGTCGATGGTGTCGGCAGGTACGGTTGTGATGTCGGCTACGACGAGGTGCTGGCCCCTGTAGACCATCAGCGTGTCGACGGGCATATCGCTGAGGGCTTCGGCAGGCAGCTGCTTGATGATGGCCATCGAGTCGGCGCGGACCAGGAAGTTGTAGTCCTGCGTGTAGTGGTGGGTGGTGTAGAACGATATGCTGTCCAGCTGCTTCTGGGTGAGGTCCCAGGCGTCGGGCGTCTGCTGGCCCTGATTATAACAGGAGGCGAGCAGCAGCGTGAGCACAAAGCCAATGAGTTTACGCATAGACATTCATTTGACAGTTACGACAATCAAATTCCAGACGGAACGTCCGGCCATCGCCGAGACGCAGCGAGAGCGGTTCGCGCCAAGTGGGCCGGCGGCCACCGTTGCGGACGCAGAAGCCCAAGGCAAAGCGCAGACAGTGACGACACTGCATGAGGACGGCATCGTGAGCGGGACGAAGCTCGTAGGCCGTCGGCTGGTCGACGCCGTAGAAGCGGGCAGCCTCAGTGTTGGCGATGTTGTAGAGGTGAGGCTGGGGGTAATGGGGAGCGGAGGTAGGATGGGAAGGATGGGCAATTTGGGCAAATTGGGCAGGATGGGCTTTAGGAGAGAGGGCTGCTACCAGCTGGCGGCGCAACTCGGCGAGCTGGCTGCTGGGGATGAAGTAGTTGAAGTCGGCAGGCAGGTCGACCTCGCGGCACTCATAGGGCGTGTTGCCAAGCCTGGTGAGCTGGCGGACGATGTTGTCGCGCTGGGGTTTCTCGGCCGTCTGGTGCGCGATGGCCATCTCCACAGAGATGTTGCCCGATGACAGGCGGAAGCCGTCAGTCGTGGCCTGCAGCGACAGCGTGATGGGAATCTTGCGCTCGGCACTGGGCCTGCCCAGCAAACGGTCGAACTCCTGGTCGCTGTTGCGGTAGAGTCGCTGTCCTGGGTGCAATCCAGCGGGCATCTGCTGGGGGAAGAGGCGGTTCCCCTCTACCCTATTCACGCGGAATCCTTCCAGCTGGCGCTCGCCGTTCAGGAAGCAAAGCCCGTCGCCGTTGGCAAAGCGGGCCGTACCAGCTACGGTGAGAGCATTGCGGCTGAGTTCCTTGACCGTTCCCACGAACTCGCCCATAGCCTTCGGCGTATCGAAGGAGGCGATGTCAGGTCGGCGGCCACGTGCGAAGTAGTCAGTATAGCCACGATTGAACGTCTTCTGCAGATTGGGCGTAAACGTGTAGCGGCAATGGCCCAAGGAGGCACGACGATAGCGGTCAGGATGGCGACGCACCAGCTGGTTGAGCCGCTCGCTGTAGGCCGCCGTGACGTTCTTCACGTAGCCGACATCCTTCAACCGGCCTTCAATCTTGAACGATGTGGCACCCGCCTCGGCCAGCGCTTCAAGGTTGTCAATCTGGCACATATCCTTCAGCGACAGCAGGTGGCGGTCGTGCTCGACGACCCGACCGTCGGCATCGACGAGGTCGAACTGCATACGGCAGAACTGGGCACACTCACCACGATTGGCCGAACGGCGGAAACAATACTGCGAGGCGTAGCACTGTCCGCTGTAGCTCACACAGAGGGCTCCGTGAACGAAGACCTCCAGCTCGACGTCGGGCACAGACTCATGGATGGCGCGTATCTCGTCGACGGAGAGTTCGCGGGCCAGCACCACGCGGCTGAAGCCCAAGTCGCGCAGCCAGCTCACCTTCTCTGTCGTGCGGTTGTCGGTTTGTGTAGAAGCGTGGAGCGGAAGTGAAGAGTTAGAAGTGAGGAGCGACATGTCCTGCACCAGAATGGCATCGACGCGAGCGCCGGCCAGTTCGGCCAGCAGCTGGCGCGTATCGTCGAGCTCGTCGTCGTAGATAATGGTGTTGACCGTCACGTAGACCTTCGCCTGGAACTGGTGGGCATAGTCGCACAGTCGGGCAATGTCGTCGACGCTGTTGCCTGCCGAAGCACGGGCGCCGAAGCGCTGTGCCCCGATGTAGACAGCATCGGCGCCGTGATCAATGGCCGCTATGCCACACTCCAGATTCTTGGCTGGAGCCAACAGTTCCAACGGGCGTATCACTCGATTTCCTCTATGTTATACGGTGTCTCCTGATAGACGTAGTAGTTGACCCAATTGGTATAGAACAGGTTCGCATGCGAGCGCCACGTGACGTGAGGTCCGTTCTTGGGGTTGTTGTTACGATAATAGTTGACGGGAATGTCAACATCCTTGCGAATGTCCTTGTCGCGCCGATACTCCTTGTCGAGCGTGTCGGGGGCATACTCCAGATGTCCCGTGATGAAGAACTCACGCCCGCCGCGAGCCATCACGATGCTCACGCCGCTCTCCTCAGACTCGGCGAGCAGCGTGAGGTCGGGATTGCTGAGAATATCATCACGATGCAGCTCCGTATGCCGGCTGTGAGGCATCATAAACTCATCGTCGAACCCGCGGAAGATGGGCAGTCGGGGGTAGAGAATCTGCTGCGGGAAGATGCCGAACATCTTCATGGGCAGCGGGTACTTCGGTACGCCATAATGGTAGTAGAGTCCCGCCTGGGCTGCCCAGCAGATATAAAGCGTACTGGTGACGTGGGTGCGGGCCCACGCGAAAATCTCCTGTATCTCGTCCCAGTAGCTGACCTCCTCGAACTCCAGCTGCTCTACTGGCGCACCGGTGATGATCATGCCGTCGTACTTCTCGTTACGCATCTCGGCAAAGTCGCGGTAGAACATCATCATGTGCTCTATCGGCGTGTTCTTCGGCGTATGACTCTTGAGCTTCATAAAGTTGATGTCGAGCTGAAGCGGCGTGTTCGACAAGAGCCTGATGAGGTCGGTCTCAGTGGTTATCTTCAGCGGCATCAGGTTCAGGATGACAATCTTCAGCGGGCGTATGTCCTGTGAGTGGGCACGCGTGTCGTCCATCACGAAGATGTTCTCCTCCTTCAGCAAGTCGATGGCCGGAAGCCGGTCAGGTAGTCTTAAAGGCATGTTTCTGTTTTCGATTTAACGATTTTCGATTTACTATTTTACCAGAGCTGCAGACGCTTCTCCTTGGGGATGAACATCTTGTCGCCCTCCTTGATGCCAAAGGCCTCGTACCAGGCATCGATGTGGGGCAGAGCGCCGTTCACGCGCCAGCGTCCCAGTGCGTGGGGGTCGCTCTTGGTGCGGTTGCGGATTTCAGCCTCGGTGATGTTGCCTGCCCACACACCGGCGTAGGCCAGGAAGAAGCGCTGGTCGGGCGTCAGACCGTTGATGACGGGCAGCTGCTGGTTCTTCGTGGCATTCTTGAAGGCAGCGTAGGCCACCTGCAGTCCACCGTGATCGGCCAGATTCTCGCCGAGTGTCAGTCGTCCGTTAGCCTTCAGGTCGGGCAGCACGTTGATAGCCGAGAAGAAGTCGGCATACTTGTCGGTGCGCTCTGTGAAGTTCTTGCCGTCAGAGGCCTTCCACCAGTCGTGCATGTTGCCGTCCTTGTCGAACTGTCGGCCCTGATCGTCGAAGCCGTGAGTCATCTCGTGACCGATGACCACGCCGATGGCACCATAGTTAAAGGCATCGTCGGCCGTCATGTCGAAGAAGGGTACCTGCAGGATGCCTGCGGGGAAGCAAATCTCGTTGGTCGTCGGATTGTAGTAGGCGTTCACCGTCTGCGGCGTCATGTACCAGTCGTCGA
This sequence comes from uncultured Prevotellaceae bacterium, assembly GCA_946184965.1. GTDB lineage: Bacteria > Bacteroidota > Bacteroidia > Bacteroidales > Bacteroidaceae > Prevotella. The sequence goes on from CAMHHO010000066.1 coordinate 8,981, forward strand.
TGTCGACGGGCTTGCCGGCAGTATGGTCGATGTAGTAGTCGTTCCAGAACTTCAGGCAGGCCTCGTGGTTCTCGTAGAACGACTTCTTCGGGTCGATGGTCAGCTTGGTCATATCAATCCACTTGTCGGGATAGCCCACCTTCACGTAGAACGTGCTGAGCTTCAGCAGGGCGTTCACCTTCGTCGAGTCGTCCATCCAGTCCTGAGCGGCAATGCGCTCGCCGAGGGCAATCTGCAGGTTCTTCACCAGCTTCAGCATGCGCTCCTTCGAGGCAGCGGGGAAATACTTCTGCACATAGATGCGGCCAAGAGCCTGGCCCATAGCACTCTGCACCTGACTGGTGGCGCGGCGCCACAGCGGGTGGTCCTCCTTGCGGCCCGACATCGTCTTGCCGAAGAAGTCGAAGTTGGCCTCGCGCACCTCGTCGTTCAGGTAGCTGGCAGCACCGACGATGTAGCCCCACTCCATATAGTCGCGGTATTCGGCGGGCTTCATCTTGGCCAGCAGCGCATTGGTTCCCTCCATAAAGCGGGGCTGTCCGACGACGAGCTCCTGCATGTACTTGCTCTGCAGACCCTGTGCGTTCATCACCTGCTCCAGCTTCAGGTTGGGGTACTTCGTATTGAACTCCGTGAGGGTCATCTTGTTATAATTGGCCTGCGGGTCGCGCAGTTCAGTGCGGCTCTTCGACACCTTGGCCAGCTCCAGCTCCAGGCGGAAGACGTTCTGCATCTTCTTCGTGGCCTGACCCTTCGAGAAGCCGAACAACTGGAACATGCGGACGATGTGCTTCTTGTAAGCCTCGCGAATCTTCGTCGTAGCCTCGTCGGTCTCCAGGTAGTAGTCCTTCTGGCCGAGCGTCAGACCACCCTGATTCACGCTCAGGATGTTCTGCGAGGCGTTCTTCTCGTCGGCACCCATACCGGCATTGTAGAACTCCGAGTCGCCAAACTTGGCCAGCTCCAGCTGCACGTCGAAGAGCTGCTTCATCGTCTTGGCAGCCTCCATCTTCTTGATGACAGGCATGACGGGCTGTATGCCCTCCTGCTCACGACGGGCAGAGTCCATAGCCAGCTTGTAGTAGTCGGAGAGCTTCTGCTCGATGGTTCCCTGAGTGTAAGTATTACTTCCAAGTTCCTTTAGTATGTCGTTGATACGCTTGTTGTTATCCTCGCCAAGACGGTCGAACGAACCGAAGCGCGAATAGGCAGGCGGCAGCGGGTTTGCCTTCATCCATCCGCCACAGGCATACTCATAGAAATCATCACCGGCCTTCACGCTGGTGTTCATGTCGGCAGGGTTCAGTCCCGACTTCAGGGGCTCGTCTGCCATCGTTGTCACAGTCATTACTGACATCAGTCCAATTGCTAATAAATTCTTTTTCATATCCTTAATTTGTTAATGCTTCCAACTCTTCCGAGAGGCTTTCCCAGCGCTCCACTTCCTCGTCCATAGCCTTCTTCGTCTGCGTATATTCGGTCACGAGCATCATGTCCGATGCATTCTCGGGCACCATCAGCAGTTCGTCGAGCTCCTTCAGGCGGGCTTCCATCTGCTCAATCTTCTTCTCGCTCTGCTCCACAGCCCGCTCCGCCTTGCGCAGTTGCTTTTGTTGTTCCTTGTGCTCGGCATAGTTCTGCTTGTTAGCCGAGGGCGCAGGGGCACTGGGTTGCGGCGTTGCAGATACACTCATGGTCTTCCCCAGCTCGCTCAGTTCGTCAATCCTGCGTCTCTGCAGGAAGTCGTAGATACCGCCCAAGTGCTCGCGCACCTTGCCGCCACCGAACTCATAGACCTTCGTCACCAAGCCGTCGAGGAACTCACGGTCGTGGCTGACGATGATGGCAGTACCGTCGAAGGCGCGAATGGCCTCCTTCAGCACGTCCTTCGACTGCATATCCAGATGGTTGGTAGGCTCGTCGAGTATCAGCAGGTTGACGGGTTCCAGCAGCAGGCGAATCATTGCCAGACGGCTACGCTCGCCGCCACTGAGCACCTTCACCTTCTTGTCGGACTCTTCGCCGCCGAACATAAACGCACCGAGAATGTCGTTGATGCGCAGGCGGATGTCGCCCTTGGCCACGTTGTCGATGGTCTGGAACACGGTCAGGTTCTCGTCGAGCAGCTGGGCCTGGTTCTGGGCAAAGTAGCCTATCTGCACGTTGTGGCCCACCTTCAGGCTGCCGTCGAAGGGAATCTCGCCCATGATGCACTTCACGAGCGTCGACTTGCCCTCGCCGTTCTTGCCGACGAAGGCCACCTTCTCGCCCCGCTTGATGGTGAGGTTCACGTGGTCGAACACCACGTGGTTATACGCTTTGCGTACCTCGTCGCAGATGACGGGATAGTCGCCCGAACGCAGACAGGGCGGGAACTTCAGGTGGAGGGCCGAGTTGTCGACCTCGTCAACCTCGATGGGCACAATCTTCTCGAGCTGCTTCACCTTCTGCTGTACCTGCACGGCCTTCGTGGCCTTATAGCGGAAGCGCTCGATGAACGCCTTCATGTCGGCAATCTCCTTCTGCTGGTTCTCGTAGGCACGCAACTGCTGTTCGCGACGCTCCTTGCGCAGCGTGACAAACTCGTCGTACTTCACGCGGTAGTCGACAATACGGCCACAGGAAATCTCCAGCGTGCGGTTCGTCACATTATTTATAAAGGCGCGGTCGTGGCTTACCAGCACAACAGCCGATGCCGACGTGGCCAGAAACTGCTCCAGCCACTGAATCGACTCAATGTCGAGGTGGTTGGTAGGCTCGTCGAGCAGCAGCACATCGGGCTTCTCAAGCAGAATCTTCGCCAGCTCGATACGCATGCGCCAACCGCCCGAGAACTCACTCGTGGGGCGCTCGAAGTCGGTGCGCAGGAAACCCAGTCCGACGAGCGTCCGCTCCAGTTCGGCCTCGCGGTTCTCGGCACCCATCATCAGGTAGCGCTCGTGCTCGGTGGTATAGCGCTCCACCAGCTGCATGTAGTCGTCGCTCTCGTAGTCGGTGCGCTCGCTCATCTGGCGCTCCAGCCTGTCGACGCGGGCCTTCAGGTCGGCAATGTTGGCGAAGGCCTTCTGTGTCTCCTCCCTCACGGTGGTATTGTCCTGCAGATTCATGACCTGCGGCAGGTAACCGATGGTCGTGTCGGTAGGCACAGCCACAGTTCCTGCCGTCGGGCGCTGCTGGCCACAGAGAATCTTGAGCAGCGTCGACTTGCCCGCGCCGTTCTTGCCCACGAGGGCTATGCGGTCACGGTCGTTGACGACGAAGCTGGCATCCTGAAACAGGGGTTTCGTGCCGAACTCCACCTTCAGTCCTTCTACGGAAATCATTCGCTCTTCTAATTTTTGGGTGCAAAGTTACGAAAATATTCTGAATAATTTTGTACCTTTGCATCGGAATTATCAATAAAACCTCAGAACGTATGAATATTTTCGCCCACCTCATAGCCGAAAGGCTTAACATAGCTGCCAAAAACGTTGACGGCACGCTCGCCCTGCTCGACGAGGGCTGCACCATTCCCTTCATTGCCCGCTACCGCAAGGAGCGCACGGGCGGACTCGACGAAGTGCAGATAGGCGCCATCAGCGACCAGTATGAGCGCCTGAAGGAGATTCAGAAGCGCAAGGAGACCATCCTCAAGACCATCGGCGACCAGCAGAAGCTGACGCCGGAGCTCGAGAAGCGCATCAACGAGACGTGGGAGCCCGCCACGCTCGAGGACATCTACCTGCCATACCGCCCGAAGCGCCGCACACGTGCCCAGGTGGCCCGCGAACAGGGACTCGAACCGCTGGCCCAACTGCTGCTGATGCAGCGCGAGCGCGACCCCGAGCGGGCTGCTGAGCGGTTCGTCAAGGGCGACGTCAAGGACGCAGAGTCGGCCCTGAAGGGTGCGCAGGACATCATTGCCGAACAGGTGAGCGAGGACGAGCGCAACCGTCAGACGGTTCGCAGCGCATTCCGCCGCCAGGCTGTCATCACGTCGAAGGTGGTGAAGGCTAAGCAGGACACCGACGAAGCCCAGAAGTTCCGCGACTACTTCGACTGGCACGAACCGCTGCGCCGCTGCTCGAGCCACCGTCTGCTGGCCATGCGCAGGGGCGAGGCTGAGGGCATTCTGCGCATCAGCATCAGTCCCGACGACGAGGAGTGCGTAGAGCGGCTGAAGCGTGGCCTGCCCCCGTTCCAAGGAGCAAAGGCCTGCCGAGAGCTGCTGGAAGAAGCCGTCGAGGACGGTTACAAGCGACTGCTGAAGCCCTCAATCGAGACGGAGTTCACGAACCTGAGCAAGGAGCAGGCCGACGACGAGGCCATCCGCGTATTCGCCGAGAACCTGCGCCAGCTGCTGCTCTCGGCTCCGCTGGGCCAGAAGCGCGTGATGGGCATCGACCCGGGTTTCCGCACGGGCTGCAAGGTGGTGTGTCTCGACGCTCAGGGCAACCTGCTCCACCACGAGGCCATCTTTCCCCACCCGCCTGTGAACCACCGCATGCAGGCCACCGTCCACGTGCAGCAGATGATCAGCGACTACCGCATCGAGGCCATCGCCATAGGCAACGGAACGGCAAGCTGCGAGACGCGGGCGTTTATCGAGGACACCGTCAACGGCGTCAGCGTTTTTGTCGTCAGCGAGGACGGCGCATCGGTCTACTCTGCCTCAAAGACGGCGCGCGAGGAGTTCCCCGACGAGGATGTCACCGTGCGCGGAGCCGTCTCGATAGGGCGCCGGCTGATGGACCCGCTGGCCGAACTGGTGAAGATTGACCCGAAGAGCATCGGCGTAGGCCAGTACCAGCACGACGTCGACCAGACGAAGCTCAAGCAGCAGCTCGACCAGACGGTGATGAGCTGCGTCAACTCCGTAGGTGTCAACCTCAATACCGCCTCCACCCACCTGCTGCAGTACGTCAGCGGACTGGGCCCCGCGCTGGCTGGCAACATCGTCGACTACCGTCGCGAGAACGGAGCCTTCACCAGCCGCGCCCAGCTCAAGAAGGTGCCGCGACTGGGGCCTGCTGCCTTCGAGCAGTGTGCCGGTTTCCTGCGCATTCCCGGAGCCAAGAACCCGCTCGACAACTCTGCCGTCCATCCCGAGAGCTACAAGATAGTCGAACAGATGGCTGCCGACCAGGGGTGCACCGTCGCCGACCTTATCAACGACAAGGACCGTCGAAAGGCCATCGACCTGAAGCGCTACGTCACCAGCGAAGTGGGACTGCCCACGCTCACCGACATTCTGAAGGAGCTCGAGAAGCCCGGACGCGACCCGCGCGAGCAGATTGAGGAGTTTGAGTTTGCCAAGGGCATCGAGACCGTCGACGACCTGGAGGAGGGCATGGAGCTGCCGGGCATCGTGACCAACATCACCAACTTCGGCGCGTTCGTCGACATCGGCGTCCATCAGGACGGACTGGTCCACGTCTCGCAGATGGCCAATAAGTACGTGAAAGACCCCAACCAGGTGGTCAAGCTCCACCAACACGTCCGAGTGCGCGTGCTTGAGGTCGACCGCCGGCGCGGCCGCATCTCGCTGAGCATGAAGGGATTGTAGGCGTTTTACCTTTTTACCTTTTTACCTTTTTACCTTTTTACCTTTTTACTTTTTTACCTTTTTACTTTTTTACCTTTTTACCTTTACCCAATCAGTAGTCCTGCAACGACAGCCACGCCGTAGATAAAGATGTTGCGCGCCGTCTCGCCGAGACAGGCGTTCAGGGCCTTGCCCTTGTTGATGTGCCGAATCTTCAGAAACGTGAAGAAGTGGAGCACAAGATAGGCCAGCGGCAGCAGGAAGGCCATCAGATGGCCGTTGAGCCAGAAGACGAGCCCCAGCACGCAGGCCACCACGCCCACGCCGAGATACACCCACTGGCTGGCCTCGCTGCCCATGCGCACCACGAGCGTCATCTTGCCCACCGCCCGGTCGACGTCGCGGTCGCGGAAGTTATTGACCAGCAGCAGCCCGTCGATGACCAGTCCGCAGGCTATCGATGCCACAAACACCTGGCACGTACACGTATGCAACTGTACATAATAGGTGATGCACACCGGCACAATGCCGAAGAAGACGATAACCAGCAGGTCGCCAAGCCCTATATAAGAAAGGTGGGTGGTGTAGAGGAAGCAGAAGACGACGCACAGCAGCCCGATGAGAATCATCTCGAGCCCGCCGAACCACACCAGCGGCAGTCCCACAAGACACGCCACAGCGGTGGTCGTGATGATGGCCCGCTTCATCGACTCCAGCTTCACCCAGCCCTGCGCACAGGCCCTGCGCGGCCCGAGCCTCGTCGAGGCATCGTCGGCGCCCGCCGTGTAGTCGAAGTAGTCGTTGATGAAATTGGCGTCAATCTGCATGATGAACGCGAAGAACAGACACAACAGGGCGGCAATCCAGCTGAACGAGCCCCCGCCGTGCCGACTGTCGACATAGGCCAGCGCCACGCCAATCATCACCGGAACAGCCGCTCCGCTCAGCGTCTTCGGGCGCGCTGCCAATAGCCATGCAGCGGGGCTGTCAGTCTTAATATTGGTCGCCTCGGTCATTTTTCTTACGATTTTGCTTGCAAAATTAAGAATTATTTCGTAAATTTGCAAAAATATTCGCAACTTTTTATGATTACTAACACTCCGAGCCTCGATTTAGTAGAGTTTGTTGAGACAAACATACTGCCCAGATACACAGAGTTCGACAGCGCCCACAACCTCGAACACGTCACGCGCGTCATCCGCAACGCCCTCGAACTGGTGCGCCAGACGGGTGCCGACATCAACATGGTCTACGTCATCGCCGCCTACCACGATCTCGGCATGTCGGGCCCGCGAGCCGTCCACCACATCACCGGCGGCCGGATTCTCGCTACCGACGCACGCCTGAAGCGCTGGTTCTCGCCCGAGCAGATCAAGATTATGAAGGAGGCCGTCGAGGACCACCGTGCATCAGCCAGCCACACCCCGCGCTCGCTCTACGGCAAGATTATTGCCGAGGCCGACCGCGACATCATTCCCGAGGTGGTATTCCGCCGAGCCATCGACTACGGACTGGCCAACTACCCCGAGCTCGACCGCGAGCAGCAGTGGCAGCGGTTCCTCCAGCACATGCAGGAGAAGTACTCAGCCGAGGGCTACATACGCCTCTGGATTCCCGGCTCGCAGAATGAGCGCCGACTGGCCGAACTGCGCGCCATCATCGCCTCGCCCACCCTGCTGCGCCAGCACTTCGACCGGCTCTTCTAAATGTTCTGACCGAGGGGCTGCCCCAACCACTCTTCCTTCTGGTCCTTGGGCTGCTGCTGGTTGGTTCTCAGCCAGTTGCCCCAGCCCGTGAAGAGGTGCCAGTTAGTGTATTCGTAGGCCTCGTCAAACGTATAGCCCCACTTCGTCGGCTTCTCGTAGCTCTCCTGCCCCTTGAGCACCACCGAGAGCGTAAACCTCGGAATGTCGCCATAACGGCTTTTGTGAACCTCGTGCCTGCTGATAATCAGGCGGTCGAACACCTCGTCAATCTCGGCCGAAATGGCCTGCAGCTCGGCGTCGCCCGTCAGCTCAGCCACCTTGTGGACATAGTCGGCATAGTCGTAGAACTCCAGCAGGCTGAACGTCTGGAACGTGCGCACCATCGCCGAGTCGAGCTGCTCGTGCATCGTCGGGTAGAGCTCGCTCAGCCGCGCAGCCAGACGGGCCGAAGGCTCGAACAGCCCCTCCATCTCGCTGCACTTCAGCAGCTTGAAGTCGCCCGTTCCCAGCTCGGCACAGAACTCATCCCAGTCATTGCTGATCTGGCCGAAGATCCTGCTCATGCCCGCCACGATGTCCTTGTTCTGCGTGAGCGTTTTGAAGAACAGCTCGGCAGGCTCGTTGTTCATAGGCAGCGCAAACTCCGAGACAACCATGTAGTCCGTCAGCATGTAGAGGTCGCTCAGCGACTCCAGGTTGCCCATCAGGCAGTCGTAGAACACCAGGAGCTGGAACCTGGGAATCTTCGAGTAGACGATGCCACGCAACAGCTCATACATGTTCAGCGCGTCGGCCTCCGAGATGTTGCCCTTCAGCGGGAACCACTCGTCGTAGAGCACGCCGCGCGTCTGGTTCGTCACCGTCGGCTTGCGCAGGTCCTTCTCATAGTCCGTAAGCACGTCGAAGCCCGCACCGTGACCGAACAGCCACAGGCAGTAGTTCTCGGCAGGAGCCTTCTCGGCCGCAAAGTTCAGGTAGTCCGTCAGCAGCTGCTCGTCGAACATCGCCTGCCCCGGCTTGTGCTGCCCGTAGTTCTCGGCAATCTTGTCCAGGTCCGTCGTGTCGGTCAGCTCAAACATCACCAGGTCGCCCGGCTGGCCGTATTTGCCGCTGAAGCCCTCGCTCGGCTTCGCATACTTCCAGCACACCGTCATGCGCACGTCGGGGTGTCCCTTCAGCGCCTCCTGGGCCTTCTGCCACATGTCCTCGGCCTCCTTGTCGTTTTCGTCGCCGATAGTGCCGTAGTAGATAATCGTCAGTCGCGCCTTCTCCTTGCCGTCCTCCCCTTGCGGGCCGTCGGGCGCAGTAGCCGGATTGTCCTGATTGTCGTAACACGATGTCATCATCACCGATGCCAGTCCGCAGCAAATCCACGCTGCCATCATCCAAGTCTTCTTCAGTTTCATAATTTCATTCTCATTAGTATTTGCGCTGCAAAGTTACAAAAAGTCAGCAAAAGAACAAAACAAAATCCCCAAAAATTCCCCTCCTGAGTCATAGGGTCCCCCACACAAAATTCCCCTCCTGAGTTAGAGAGAATCCTCGGAGCAAAAGCGGTGTAGGCTCCGAATAGAGTGCAAGTCTGGTCGGAGCAAAATGCTTATGCTTTCGTTTGCAGATAGTAGTCGCTAAAGTCCTTGCAGCCGGGAGGGAGCTGATGACGGACGAGGGCGGGCAGCACCTTCTGGAGCTGAAGGAAGAAGCGCTCGCCGGGGGCGTCGCGGTCGGGGAACATGTGGACGTTGAACGGGGGACGGTGAACGGTTAACGTTGAACGTTGAAGGTTGAGCGTTGGAGGTTGAGGGTTCAATGTTAAACGTTCTTTGCAAGCAAAGCGAGCAAGCTCGAGCGCAATGTTCAACGTGGAGAGTAGTTCCACGTCCTTCGGTTGCTATAGCGTGGCCGAGGGGATGGCGATGGCCTTGTGGCCGGCGGAAAACGGAATGCCACATCGGGGCGTTCGGGCTTGTCCTTGTTGGCTCCCTTGGTCTGCTTCTGGCATTCCGCGAGCTTCTTCATTTCGGCCTCGTCGTGCTGACGGAAGTCGCGGCAAATGGCCTTCGCAAGAGTGGACAATTGGCCCTTGTTATCGCCGGAATGGGCCACCAGATTGGTCATCATGCCCGTCGGCTCCTTCCAACTGTAGTCCGGGTACTGAAATTCCGTGCCGCTGATGTGTGCGCCAAGGACGGGGAAAAACATCGGAACCAGGGGTTCATACATGTCTTTTGAGGCCTGCGAGAGCAGCAGGCGGATGCATTCTGTGCCCTTTCCGAGGTTAGGCATCTCGGGTGCCGTGCGTTTACTAACGCCGTATCTCATTGATTTTCAGTTTTTTAGATGAATTGGACTTGCAGAATCTTACAGATTACAGTTCTTACAGTAAGCGTATCCGCTTTTACATCTTGCACACAATATCAAGTTTGACTACCTTTGC
>CAMHHO010000067.1:0-18229 GCA_946184965.1 uncultured Prevotellaceae bacterium
TCAACAGCGACAACTCGAAATGGAACTTCCGCAATCATTGATTGCGGGAGTTTCCCTTTTCATAACTAATAAACCTATGCTTAGAACTATCTACTTACTATTGTTCGGCACCCTTTTTGTGCCGACAGCTACCCAAGCACAAATCCGGCTGAACCAGGTCGGCATGTACCCCAACCAAGAAAAGACCGCCGTCATTGAAGGTACGGCAAAGTCAGTAACCATCAAGGATGCTGCGACGGGCAAGAAGGCCGTGAAACCCCGCGTGCTGCGCACTGCCACATCGCCGTGGTCGAAGAAGCAGCGAACCGTCGTCGACTTCTCGGCACTGACGAAGCCCGGCACCTACACCATCAGCAGCGGCTCGGAGTCAGCAACGTTCACCATCAGCGACAACGCCCTCCGCGATGTCACCGCCGCCACCCTCAAGGCTTTCTATCTCATCCGCTCAGGCATGGCCATCGACAAGCAGTATGCCGATGCTTACGCCCGTCCTGTCGGCCATCCCGATACCGAGGTGCTCATCCATCCCTCTGCAGCCTCTCTGGGCCGTCCTGCCGGCAGCAAGATCTCGTCGCCGGGCGGCTGGTACGATGCCGGCGACTACAACAAGTACATCGTCAACTCAGCCTTCTCCATCGGCATCGTGCTCTGCAGCTACGAGCAGAACCGTGGCTATTATGACGGTCTCAGCGTCAATATCCCCGAAAGCAAGAACCAGACAGCCGATCTCCTTGACGAGATGATGTACAACCTGCGCTGGATGCTCACCATGCAGGACCCCTACGACGGCGGTGTCTACCATAAGCTGACCACGCCCAACTTCGAAGGCTTCGTCATGCCGACGGACTGTAAGCAACCACGTTACGTCGTCCAGAAGAGCACCACAGCCACGCTCGACTTCGCCGCCGTCATGGCGCAGGCTGCCCGCATATTCAAAGGAAACAAGGACTACCCGACGTTTGCCGACGAGGCCGCCCGTGCCGCCATGGCCGCCTACGGCTGGGCCGAGCGCAATCCCCGTGTACTCTACCAGCAGCGGAGGCTTACCGACCCCGCGGTCAGCACAGGTGAATACGGCGACTTCAACACGACCGACGAATGGTACTGGGCCGCCACCGAGCTGTACCTGCTGACCGGCGACCAGCAGTTTGCCGACGTCGCCGTCAAGAACCAGCCCCGCCGCTTCAGCGCACCCACCTGGGGCAATGTCGCCGCCCTCGGCACCTACGATGTCCTCACCCACTCTGAGCACTCAACACTAAACACTCAACTTCTATCCTACTGCGACAGCCTCATCGCCACGACCGCCAAATCGTCGTTCCAGACCCCCTGCGGCAATTCGCCGCGCGACTTCGGCTGGGGCTGTCTGGCTGAGACCTTCGGTGCCAACGGCCTGACGCTCTGTCTGGCTCACAGACTGACGGGCGACAAGAAATACCTCACCGCCGCTCAGCAGAACGCCGACTACGTCCTGGGGCGCAACGCTACAGGCTACTGCTACATCACGGGCTTCGGCACGAAGAGTCCGATGCACCCGCACCACCGCATCAGCGAGGCCGACGGTATCGACGCACCCTTCCCCGGCTTGGTTGCCGGCGGTCCCAACCCCGGACAGCAGGACATCGCCGAGGTGAAGACCTACCCCTCGAAACAGCCCGACGAGTCATACATTGACGTCATGCAGTCGTATGCCAGCAACGAGATAGCCATCAACTGGAACGCCTCCATCCTCGCCCTCCTCGGCTGGCTTGAGGCAGCACAGCACTAACAGCACGATATGAAGAGAGCCTTTCTTTCGACCATCACAATGGTTGCACTTACAGCCAACGCACAGACAACTATGAATAAGTTTGAGAAACAGGCCGACGACATCATCACACAGATGACGTTGGAAGAGAAGTTTTCGCAGTTGATGAACGAGACGCCGGGCATTCCCCGCTTGGGCATCGAGCCTTACGACTGGTGGAACGAGGGACTGCACGGCGTGGGCCGCGACGGTCGAGCCACGGTGTTCCCACAGCCCATCGGACTGGGAGCCACGTTCAATCCCACACTTATACGCCGGATAGGCGACGCCATTGCCACCGAGGCCCGAGCCAAGTACATCGTGGCCCGCCGCAACAAGAACTACGCCCGCTATACGGGTCTGACATTCTGGAGCCCGAATGTCAACATCTTCCGCGACCCGCGCTGGGGACGCGGCATGGAGACGTGGGGCGAAGACCCCTTCCTCACTGGCACGATGGGCACGGCATTCGTCCGCGGTATGCAAGGCGACGACCCCAACTACCTGAAGGTGGCGGCCTGCGGCAAGCACTACGCCGTACACAGCGGCCCCGAGGCCACACGCCACACGGTGAACGTGGAGCCGTCGAAGCGCGACCTCTGGGAAACCTACCTGCCGGCCTTCGAGATGCTGGTCAAGGACGCCAAGGTGGAGATCATCATGGGCGCCTACAACCGCGTCTATAGTGAGTCGGCCTCGGGCAGCAAGTTCCTGCTCACCGATATCCTGCGCAAGCAGTGGGGCTTCCGTGGCCATATCGTCTCCGACTGCGACGCCATTGCCGACATCTGGAAGGGCCACAAGATAGCCAAGACCGAGGCCGAGGCCTGTGCCATCGCCATCAAGGCGGGCCTCAACGTGGAATGCGGCTCCACGTTCAAGGCACTGAAGGATGCCCTGGCCCAGAACCTGCTCACCGAACAAGACATCGACAATGCCCTGCGCCCGCTGATGATGACGCGCCTGAAGCTCGGCATCATCAAGCCCGACCCCGACTGTCCCTACAACCACTTCGACGAGCGCGAGATCTGTTCGGAGAAGAACATCAGCCTCGCCCGCGAGGCCGCCGTCGAGAGCATGGTGCTGTTGAAGAACGAGCGTGGCACACTGCCTATCGACAAGAACATCCACACGCTGTTCGTCACGGGTGCCGGCGCCGCCGACGCCTTCTGGCTCATGGGCAACTACTTCGGCATCAGCGACCGCTACTGCACCTATCTGCAGGGCATCGTATCGAAGGTGTCCAACGGCACCGCCGTCAACTACCGTCCCGGCTGCTTGGAGAGCACGCCCACGCGGAATGCCATCAACTGGGCCGTCGACGAGTCGGCGGGGGCCGAGAAGACCATCGTCGTGATGGGTAACAACGGCAACCTCGAAGGCGAGGAAGGGGAAGCCATCGACTCTGAGCGCGGCGACCGCGACAACATCCGTATTCCCGAGAGTCAGATGAACTACCTGCGCCAGATCTGCCGGCGCAAGAAGGAGGGCGTCATCGTCGTGCTCACAGGCGGCAGCCCCGTCGATGTGCGCGAGGTGTGCCAGCTGGCCGACGCCGTCGTGATGGCCTGGTATCCCGGTCAGGAGGGCGGCTACGCCCTCGGCGACCTGCTCTTCGGCGACGCGAACTTCTCGGGCCGTCTGCCCGTCACATTCCCTGAGGACGGCAACCGGCTGCCACAGTTTGAGGACTATTCCATGCGCGGGGTACCTATAAATATATGTCGGACAACATCTACTTCCCCTTCGGCTACGGTCTGAGCTACGGCCACGTAGACTACAGCAACCTGCAAGTCACGAAAGCCGACCGTAAGGAGGGCGTCACCCTGACGCTGACACTGACCAACCGGGGCGACCGCACTATCGACGAAACGCCGCAGGTCTACATCACGGCTCCCGGTGCCGGCACCACTGCCCCACTCCAGCAGCTCGCCGCCTTCCAGCGTGTCAATGTAGCTCCCGGTACGACAGCCGAAGTTCAGTTCACCATCCCCACCGACCGGCTGATGACCGTCCAGGAAGACGGGAGCCGCAAACTGCTGAAAGGCGACTATACCATCACCGTCAGCAGTGCAGCTCCCTCATCGCGTAATGCCGCACTGGGCGTAAGCACCCTCGCGGCAAAAATCAAGTTATAGTTCTATCCGCAGGATAAACCCTCCTCGCGGCTGGCAGGTGACGGTGGCGGGGAGTTTTTGTATGGTCTCAATGCGCCAAGGGGCATCCTTGCTGCCACTGTCGGCAAACATCGTGGCGGTGTATTTCCCCTTGAGGAAATCAAGGGGCACGTTGAGCGTCATTTCGTTGTCGGTGCCGTTGATGCCGGCCACGTACCACGTCTTGCCGCAGCGGCGGGCGAGCACACAGCTCTCGCCGGGATAGCCGCTGACGAAGCGGGTCTCGTCCCAGGCGGCGGGCAGGTTGGAAAGGAAATCCTGGACAGCCTGCGGCTGTGCTAAGAAACTCTCGGGACGGTCGGCCAAGTGTTGCAGACCGCTCTCGAAGAGCACCGTCAGCGCCAGCTCGTGGGCGTGGCTCGTGATGTGCGGATGCTGCGAGTCGCTGAAGGCACAGGGTGTGTAGTCCATCGGTCCGATGACATTGCGGGTATAGGGCAGCGTGGCATTATGACAGGCAGCCTTATTGGTAAACGTCGGCACGTTGTTATACCACTCAGCACCATAGACGCCCTCCGTTGACAGCAAGTTGGGATAGGTGCGCTGCCAGCCGCGGGGCACGGTGGCTCCGTGGAAGTTGACGAGCAGGTGGTGACGGGCGGCACTCTCCATCAGGTCGATGCAGTATTCCATGTTTTTCTGGTTCTCACCGCTGAAGAAGTCGATTTTCACGCCGGCCACGCCGATTTTCTCGCACCAGGCGAACTCCTTCTCGCGGTCTTCGGGCTTGTTCAGGCGGAACTTCGGCGTCGGTGCCCCGTCAACCCAGCCCACGCTGGAGTTGTACCATATCATCGGCTTCACCCCCTTCGACTTGGCGTAGCTGACGGCATCCTCAACGGTCTTTCCGTCCTTCATACGGTCCCACTCGGCATCAATCAGCACGTAGGGCAGCTTCAGCGTGGCAGCCATGTCGGTATACTTCTTGATGATGTTATAGTCGTCCGACCCGTGGTTGTAGGCCCAGTAGACCCACGACACCACGCCGGGCTTGATCCAGCTCGTGTCCTCCAGCTTGCAGGGTTCGCTGACGTCGGTCACCAACGTCGACTCAACGACGTCGCCCAGCGTGCCGACGATAACCACGCGCCACGGCGAATGACCCAGGTTTTCGCCCTCGTCGGGCACCACACGGTAGACCTCGCCGTCGTTGTAGAGGCTCGACGCACTCTGTCCGCGCTCGATGTTGGCCTCGGTCAGCAGTGCAAACAAAGGCTCCCCTCCTTGGGAGGGGCCGGGGGAGGCTTCCAGCAACACCGGGAAACTCCAGCGCACGCAGTTGCCGTCGGCATCCTTCGACACCGCACTGAACGAGCGTTGCGCCTTCACCTTATATGTCGTCATCAGCGGGTAGAAGTTCTCGGCTCCGTCCGTCCACTGCATCATCCAACGCTTCATGCCCTCGGGGATGACATAGGCCGCCTGCTCCTTCACGGGCTGTTCGTAGCGGTAGGCTATGCCGTCGTTATAGAGTCGCAGCGTCATCTGCCCCACCCTATACTCGTTGGCCTCGTTCGTGCAGTGACTGCGCTTGCCTTCAAGCATCGTGTAGTCGGCCTTTATCTTCTTGGCCTTTACCATTTTCTGTACTCCAAAAGTCTCAGCCCCTTTCATCGTGAGTACCTGCTGTCCCTGAAAGCCAATAATCCATTGTCCGTTATTCACTTCCACCGACAACTTCTTGTTTGGCGACGTCAGCCGCTGGGCAGTGGCTGTCATTGTCAGGCCAGCCACAACAATCCAAAAGAATAGTCTCTTCATCATTTCTATACAATTTTTTCTATTTCCAAACTATCACTCCAGCACCATTTTGTCAATATCCGGCATCCACGCGCTGTCATTACTCAGTCGGATGCTGTTGCGGCCCTTCTTGAGGTTCACGTCGACGGTAATGGTGGCAGGCTGGTTCCAGTCGCCGGCAGCAGTCTTCAGTGTGGTTATGCGCTGGCCGTTGACCGTGAGGTCCATCGTGCGCTCCTCGCCACAGAAGTAGGTGATAGTCATCCGGCGCGCCCCGGCTTTCTGCACATAAACATCGTTCCACTGGATGTCGTTACCCACACGACCGCCGAGCCATCCGGCCTTATAGCCACCGCTGGCCTCGGGGATGGCGGTGTAGTTGCCCGACTTCACGTCCTGATTGTTGCGCAACTCCTGATAAGCAGGCAGCAGTGCCGACTCGGCTTCATAGACCTTGCGTTCCAGGCGCTTCTGACCTTTCACGCGGTAAATCTTCGTGCCGTGAGCGGGAATCTTCAGGGGAATGGGGTTCATGTCGTAGAGATAGTCCAGCTGGGCAAAGCAGTCATAGTACTGCACAGCGCCGCCGAGGTCGATGGTTGCGGGGTTGAGGCGTACGGTCTGTTCCTCATCGCTGGGGTTATAGATGGCCACGGCGCGGGTATTGCCGTTCAGTTTCTTGATGTCCTTCACCAGGATGAAGCACTCGCCCTGCTTCTCGGCCACGTATGCCTGCAGGTGGAGCGGGTCCTGGTTCAGGGCAATGAGGTCGCGGTTGCAGAGCAGTTTCAGCGACTCGGGACGGATGTTGCGGGTATCGCAGCCGATGAGTAACGGCGACGACATGATGCACCACATTCCGAAGTGCGTCTCGTCCTCCGCCTGCGACATCGAGCGCCCCACCTCAAGCATATCCATGTCGTTATAGTGACCGTCGTGGCAGAAGGCGCTGAGGTACAGGTTCTCGGCCAGGATGCCTTTCACGCTCTTCCAGGCATCGTAGATGTCGCCCGTCGTTCGCCAGCTGTCGGCCACGTCGGCGCCCCACGTTCCCGGAAATGCCCAGCGGCACATGTTGAATACGATGTCCTTCTTGCCGCAGTTCTTGATGGCGTTCGATATCTTCGTGTACTGCTGCTGCTCGTCGAGTCGCATGTGCATACCGCCGCAGTAGTCGACCTTGATGAAGTCGAAGTCCCAGTCGATGAAGTAGAGTTTGCAGTCCTGCTCCTCATGGCCAGCGAAGCCCACGCCAAGTCCCCATGCATGTTTGCCTGCCGAGCCGCAGGTGTTGTCGCCGGCGTCGCTGTAGATGCCTGCCTTCAGGCCGAGCTTATGGATATAGTCCACCAACGGGCGCATGCCGTTCGGGAACAGTTTGGTATTCAGGCGCAGATGTCCGTCCTCTCCGCGACCGTCCCAATAGCCGTCGTCGATGTTCACATAGAGATAGCCCGCCTGCTGCAACCCGTTCTGGTGCATGGCATCAGCCTGACCCTTAATGAGTTCCTCGTTGATGTTGAGGGCGAATGTGTTCCACGAACTCCAGCCCATCGTGGGTGTCCGTTGGGCAAAAGCGACGACTGCCAGGCAGGCAAGCATCGCCAAAAGCATTGTTCTACGCATAGTCTTGGTCTGTTTATAGGTTAATTGTCTTGTCGATTATTTGTTCTGCTGACTGAAGTAATGCTCGCGCAGTGGCTTGCTGACGGCCTCTCCTGTCAGGGCAACCGCCTGCTGCAGTTTGATGTCTGCCGACGAGGCCCCCACCTTGACTATGAATTTGCCGGGAGCGACGTGCCACTGCCGCTGGTCGTAATAGCCGAACTGCTCGGTATGGAGCTGCATCTTCACGGTCTTTGTCTCACCCGGCTGCAGCGACACCCGGGCGAAGCCCTGCAGCTGGATGGGCCTGATGTGCTGACTGCTGTCCGTGGGCGACAGATAGACCTGCGCCACTTCGTCGGCAGCCATCTCGCCGGTGTTCTTCACCTCGAACGACAGATTGACCGTCGGGGCTGATGTCGACACTTCAGCGTCAGCCTGCAGGTTCGCATACTCAAACGTCGTGTAGCTCAGGCCGTAGCCAAAGGGCCACTGCACACGCGGGTCTTTTCCTGTACTGTAATTATAGCAGAGCGGCTCGTAGACCTCAGTGTTGGGATAGCTGACTGATAGCTTGGCCGACGGCGATACGTTGCCAAAGAGGATGTCGGCAACGGCATTGCCGCCCTCCTCGCCGGGATACCAGGCCTGGACGACGGCGGCACAACGCTCGGCAAGTCCGGAGATGACCTGTGCACGACCGCCGAACACCACTAACACGACAGGCTTGCCGGTGGCCAGCAGATCCTCGACATACTGCTCCTGACGGCCAGGCAGACGGAGCCCCTGACGGTCGCGGTTCTCGCCGCAAAGCATCACATTCTCGCCGACGGCAGCGATGATGACATCGGCCTGACGGGCCAGGCGCAGAGCCTCGGCCTTGTCGGCCTTCTCGCCGGCGTCGACCTTGCGGTGCAGAATCTCGTACTCCCAGGCCCGCTCGTCGCCCAGCTCGCTGTACTTCGTCTCTATCTCCTCCGTCCAGTCGCAGCCGCGCTCATACAGCAGGTTGACGCCCTCGGGCAGCCTGGCCGTCATTCCTTCCAGGAGTGTGATGGTATGCGGATGGTCCAGGTCGTCGGTGACTTTCTTCCAGAAGTAGGTCATGGCCGGGAAGGAGTAGTCGCCGCACATGGCCCACATCGTGTTGGCATTGGGACCGGTAAGCAGCAAGTTCTTCGTATCCTTTAACGGCAGAATGCCGTTATTCTCCAAGAGTACGATGCTCTGCGCGGCAATGTCGTAGGCCGTCTGCCGCTCCTCGGGGCTGTCAAGGGTTATCTGCTCCTTACTATATAAATAAGGTTGTCGGTCGAAGAGTCCGGCACGCTGCTTATAGCGCAGCACGTTCTTCACCGCACGCTCTAAGACCTCGGGCTTAACCAGTCCCTCGTCGATGGCCTGCTGCAAGTACTGGTAGTTGGTGCCTCGGGGGAAGTCCACGTCGTTGCCGCCATTGATGGCAGCAGCTGCCTTGTGCATCGCATCGTCGAGACCGGGAATCTGGTCGATGGCCGTATAGTCGCTGACCACCATCCCGTCGAAACCGACGTAGCCACGCAGGATGTCCTCGAGGATTTCGCTGTTGGCCACGCAGTTGGTACCGTGAACGGCGTGATAGCCCGGCATCACGGCCTTGCTGCCCGCCAGTCGTATCATCGCCTCGTGAGGCATCAGTATTTCCTCCATCAGTTCCTTCTCGTCGGCATCGCCGCCACCGCCGTAGCCGAGATAGTGCTTCGAACAGGCGCCGACGCCCTTCCTGAGGTCGCCCTGCTGCAAGCCCTTGACGAAGGCCACGCCCATCACGGCCGACAGGTAGCCGTCCTCGCCGTAGGACTCCTCCAGACGGTTGAACGAAGGTGTGCGACAGACGTCGACCATCGGCGACAGCGACAGCACGCCGCCCATCTTCCTCATGGCGATGCCCGTCTGGCGGGTCTTCAGCTCGGCCAGTTCGGGATTGAACGAGCAGGCCTGTCCTATCTGCTGCGGATAGATGGTGGCACCACGGGTGTTCACCCCCGACAGCACCTCCTCGTGGAACAGGGCCGGAATGCCGTTGGGCGTATGCTTCATCAACCACTCCTGAACGGCAGCCACACGGTCGCGCAGTTCATTGGGGTCGCGGGGTTTCTGGCTGGCATACTGCGAGAAGTGGCCGATGCCGTTGGGTATCAGCTCACGACACCTGGCCGTGTCCAACCGTCCCTGCTCGTCGAAGAGCTCATCCATATACATACTCCTCAACTGGGCGATACGCTCCTCCTGCGACATCCTGTCGTAGAGTTCGTCCACCAGCTGCTCCGTATCTACGGCAGCACTACAACCTGCCAAGAGTGCTGTCGCGCACATCATGATAAATCCTTTCATATAGTTATAGGTTTACAGGTTGCAAAGGTAATAAAAAAAATAGAGAAACAAGAAGAAATAGCAGATAATTTCCCGAATCAGAAGGGAAAACCGCCACCACCGAAGCCGCCAAACTGCGGCATCTTGACTTCCCTGAGCTCCTGGATGCGGGGTTGCCAGTCACGGTCGAACCGCTCGATGTTGCGGTCGAGGAAGGCCAGGCGGTCGGCTATCCACTGTTTCAGCACCTTGATCTCCTCGTCATAGGAACTGACGCGGTAGGCCGCGAACATTCCGACGGCATTGAATCCGCCAAAGCCGCCGAAATCGCCGAAGCCGCCGAAGTCACCCATTGGCGGGAATCCGCCACCCATCGGGGGGAAGCCGCCGGGGAACTGTGGGATGGAGTCGGGCATCGGAAATCCGCCGCCCATCGGTGGGAAACCGCCGGGGAACTGAGGGATAGAGTCGGGCATCGGGAAACCGCCACCCATCGGGGGGAAACCGCCGAAACCGCCAAAACCACCGAAGCCGCCGAAAGACGGCTGCGAGGCTAACTGCTCCTTCTCTTCCTCAGTGACGAGCAGTTCGGGATATTTCTCGAAGTGGCGGTCGACGCAGGGCGCCAGCAGACGGGCGTGATGGTCAATATAGCTGTTGATAGCCTTGCTGCTCAGCACGCCCTTGCGCAATTCCTTATAGCGCACCTTCACTGCCTTGCGGAAGGCGGGGTCCTGCAACAGGCGCTGCCACAGGGCCGGTGTCGGGTTGGTGTTGGCTCCCTCGAAGCACCAGGCCTCCAGGTTGTTGGCATTGGCAAAGTTGCAGTTGCCGTAGGCCAGGTTGTAGTCCCACACGGGACCGGCCACGAGCTTGCCGCCCGTGCCGTCGGCATTCTGCTTCTCCTTATAGAAGTAGGCGCTGCGCTTGTAGCCGTCGGCATTGAGGCTCAGTTCGGTATGGATGAAGTAGTCGACGAACGAAGGCACGTCGATATAGCGGGCGTAGCCGCGCTGCGGGTCGGCGAAGTAGTCCGACTGTATCACCTGCTCCACGGTGTCCACGTAGCTCTCAATGTATGCCAGCTGTTCGGGCCTGAGTTTCTTTTTCTTCGGGTAGATGCACGACCAGGTTATCTGGCTCGTCATGATGCCGTCGCCGATGCCGGGCACCTTCGAGGGGAAGGTGGCGTCATCCTCGTTGTAAGTGTCGATGCGCAGCAGGTAGCCGCCCGTCAGGTCGCGCCCCGCCGTGTCGCTCTTCTTCAGCTTGGCAATGTTCACGCGGTCAGTCCCGCGCTTGATGGCCTCCGAGAGGATGTAGATGCCGCGGTAGTCGCCGTTTACGGTCAGCTCCACCATCTTCGTGCGCGGTCCCCAGTGGCCCATGTCGCGCCACAGCTGGAAGGCCAGCGGGTCGCGGACGGCCGACACGTCGTTGTAGGGCGCCAGCAGCACCCAGTCGCTGTGGGCGGGCATGCCCAGCAGTGGGGCGTCGAGCTCCTTGCCCTGTTCGTCGCGCAGCTCGATGGTGTATTTCTTCTGGTTGAACGAGAGCGAGCTGTTGCCGCGCAGCTTGATGCCGATGGGGCCGTCGTAGCCCGCAGTCTTCATGTGCGCCGTCACCTTCTGCCGTGCGTTGAGCACCGTGTCGGCTGTTATGATAATCTGTTCGAGACCGTTTGTCCCGTCATCCTTTCCCTGCACCGCCGTTGCGGTAAGAGCGATAAATAGTAGTGAAAGCAGTTTTCTTGTCATTTCAATGCGTTGTTAGTTGTGCAATTTAATACAATAGACGTAAAAACCACCGCAATGTTTAATGGGTTGAGGTTTGCAATCAAAAATAAGCAGGAGGGAGCTTCGCTGCGGCTCGAGAGAACTCCAAATCTGCCGTCAATCTCACAAGTAAGAGTATTCTAAATCCGTCACATCCGTCACATCCACGCAAATGACAGACAATCAGGTGGATACGTGATAACGGATGATGGTGACGGATGACGGATGCACGGCGCATTCCCGTGCGCCAAGCTTCTGTGCCAAATGTTCACGTGCGGTGAATCATCGTTCACCGCACGTGCATCATTACAGCCGTTGGAACAGATCGCCATCCGTCACCCGTCACCATCATCCGTCACCACGTAACACGCTCAGTATGTGGTAGATAGGGCTAAGGTGACGGATTGACGGATAAAAACCGTGTTGAACAGTGTTTTTCCCGGTGTGGCAGCTGGTCAGCATCGTGATGGCGTTCACCGTGATTTCGGAAGCGAGGCTTCTATGTTATTACCTGATTTTATACATTACAAAGCCGAGGTGATGAGGTTGGTTGCCAGGGATGGTGTATTGTGGTAGTGTTCGCCGCCCCCACGTATCGATTCCGCCAACCCCATGTATGTTCAGATCGATATTCAGATTGACAAAACGTCCTCGTGTAATATCTTGTGGGTGACGAGCTCCCTCCAGATTTTCTTCTCCATAGTCCCAGGCACGGATGCAGAGTGGCTGCTTACCATCAATGCGTATGCAGGCCTCCCCAAGCCCCTCCGAAGGAGGGGGTGTTTGGTTACCGGAAGTAGCGGAATTTGTGGAGATTTCGAACCAGCGTATGTCACAGCGGTTGCCGTTGTCCTGCGGGTGGATGTACTCGGTCTCGTAGTCGCTGAGCGGCATTTCATAGCGTCCGATAAACGCTGAGCGCTTACGGTCAGGATAGTTCTCCCACGGTCCTCGCCCATAATAGGCGATATGAGTCATGTCGGCAGGCAGGCGCATTCTCATGCCGAACTTTGGTATCAGAGGGATGTCGGTGTTTGTAGGTCGGTAGTCCATATCCACCATGATACGTCCATCGGTTTTTACTGTATATGTCAGCGTGAGGTCAGCCCCCACTGGCAGCGTCAGGTCGGCAATAATCCGATTGCCGTCAATACGGAAGGATTTCGTCGTCCGGCCACTTGCTGCATCGCGCCAGGGGGCTGTACGTTCTGCGAAATGAGCGGCGTGCTGATTGTCGTTCTCGGGCTTCCAGAAGTAGGGTTCCAAAGGAGCCAGCAGCATCTGTTTGCCATCGACGATCCATGAGGTAAGCGCCCCGGAAGGGTCGATGGTGACGGAGCCGTTCTGAGTTGGAAAGACCATGTTCCCTGCCGATTCCTTTGGCTTAGCATTTCCTTCGCTAACGCCAAACCAGAACTCTTCCGGTTTGAGGATGAACTGCTGGCGGGCAACCACAAATTCCTCTTCTGCCCAGGGTGTAGCCTGACGCAGGCGGGCATAGACGTTCAGGAGCAGTTCTGGTTCGTTATAGGGGTAGTATGGATAGGGTATGGCGAATTTGTCGCCATTCATTCTTGCGAGTTGGCCTGTGATCAGTTCCCCGTTATGATAGACCTCACAATAGTATTCATAGTGGTCAATACTTGTGAAGAAGTCCCTATTAATGACTCTGATGCTGTCGCCCTCCTGCACGAACTGCAGTGGCTGATAGACATACTGCACCTCATAATAGTGCGGATGAGGAGTGCGGTCGGGTGCCAGCAGCCCGTTGATGCAGAAGGCGTCGAGATTGGGCTTGTCGCCAAAGTCGCCGCCATAAAGGAAGGTCTCGCCAAGGGAGGCCTTCAGTCCTTGGTCCACCCAATCCCAGATGGCAGCACCGACGATGCTGCTGTCGGCATAGATGACATCCCAATACTCCTGCAGGTTACCCATCGAATTGCCCATGGCGTGGGCATACTCGCGGGCTATCATGGGCTTCTCGGTTTCTTTGATGGCCTCGCTGCGCAGCTCGTCGGGCGCAGGGTAGCCAAAGTCGTGGAGGGCGGAATAGCGTGGATGACAATCGTAGAAGGGTGGACGGGTAGTGTCGAGCTCGCACACCTTGTCGTACATTGCCTGGATATTGGGACCTACGCCTCCCTCATTGCCCAGGCTCCACAGGATGACACAGGGATGGTTGAAGTCGCGCTTCACCAAGGATTCTGCACGGTCCACGTGGGCCTGCTTCCATGCGAGGTCGTGCCCCATCTCCTCGTTGGCATAGCCGTAGCCATGGCTCTCCTGGTTAGCCTCGTCCATCACGTATATTCCCCAGCGGTCGCAAAGTTCATATAGATACTCGCGGTCGGGATAATGGCTGGTGCGCAGGAAGTTGATGTTTGCCTGTTTCATCAAGCGGATATCCAGCTCGTAGGTTGCATCGTCGACCCATCGGCCTGTAACAGGGTGATGGTCGTGACGGTTCACGCCGCGCAGCTTCACGTTCTTGCCGTTGATCTTGAATACCTCGCCGATGACTTCTACCTTCTTCACTCCGAAGTGGTAGTCGAAGTGCTCAATGGTGTTACCGTTCTCGTCCTCCAATTCCACGCTGAAAGGATATAGATTCGGCTTCTCTGCAGACCACAATCGTGGATTTTTCAATGTATAGCAGAAGATATGGCTAATGGTATCGCCGGCATTGACCTGTACTTCTGCCATATCGGCAGTGATCTCGTCTATAATCATGACAGGACGAATCTTCGCCATCTTTTTACTAGTGTTGCATATAGAGACGATGGTCTTCACTTCTGCTTGCGAGTAGTCGGCATTAGGCATTGCCGTCACATGATAGTCGGCTATATGTACCAGCGGGCGCACCCACAGTTGCACCTCGCGGAAGATGCCTGAGAGTCGCCACATGTCCTGGTCTTCGAGATAGCTGCCGTCGCACCAGCGATATACCTCTACAGCAAGTTTGTTTTTCCCTTCGCGCAGATAACTGGTCACATCGAACTCTGCGGGCGACATGGAGTTCTGGCTATAGCCCACTTTCTGCCCATTCACCCAGAGGTACATGGCCGAATGTACACCGCCGAAGTGGAGGATAAGATTTTTCGAAAGCATCTCCTTGGTCACGTCGAAGGTAGTGACATACTGGCCAACAGGATTACGGTTCTCGTAAGCCGTCCAGTCTTTTGGCGGCTCACTGGTGACGCTGGGACGGTTGCGCTTGAAGGGGTAGTCGATATTGGTATAGATAGGTGTTCCATACCCCTGCGTCTGCCAGTTGCCTGGCACCTTTATCTTCCCCCAACTGCTTACGTCGTAGTCCTCGCGGTAGAAGTCTGTCTGTCGCTCCTCCGGATTGCGGCTCCAATGGAACAGCCACTCGCCGTCAAGGCTGATGATCTCCTTACACGCCTTCCATTTCGAGGGCAGTTGCAGTGTTGCATGATACGGCAGTTTGTTAATCCCCAGTACGGCGGGATTCTCCCAGTCGTGGGTTTGGCCGTATGCCTGCAAGGCCAATAGCGACGTTAATATGAGGATGGCTCTTTTCATTTTTCCGAGGGGTATTCAGATAGGGCTACTGACTGAATCGTAAGGGTTGCAGCTGGCAGGGCGCTCTTAACGGTGACCAGAGCCTTGCCCTTGGCTTTGCTGCTGCGTAGAACGAGCATGGCCCGGCCTTTCCACGTGGTTGCTTTAGGCGATGTGTAAGGCTCGCGGTCCTTGAGGTCGGCAGAGGCGAAGGAGAGCAGCTGGCCCTGGCCTTTGACAATTGCCTGGCAGGTGATGGCAGCATCAGGACAGATGCGCCCCTTGCTATCGAGCACCTCGACGGCGATATAGGCCAGATCCTGCCCATCGGCCGTGATGACCTGACGATCGGCAGTGAGGCGCAGCTGTGCAGGCTCACCAGCCGTAGCCAGCGAGACACTCTTGCCACCAGCCTCAGCACGTAGGGTTCCTGCCTCGTAGGGAAGCGTGAATACGGCCTTGAACTCGGTAGAGCGATTGACGGCCTTGGTATCTACGAGTTTGTCGTTCAGATAGAGCTTCACCTCAGGCGACTTGGTATAGACCTCCACATTGATGGGTTTGCCTTCCCAGCCTGCCCAGTTCCAGCTTTCCCATGTGGGCCATACGCTCCAGGATGTCTCAAAGATCTTGCCATGATAGCCATCGGGCTCTTTCACAGCCATATAAAGGTTGGTATTATCATTCCAGAGCATCGAACGGTAGTAACTGATGGGCTTGCGCCAGCCAGTGATATCCACATCGCCGCAGCAGGCACCATGCCAGTCAGGCTGTCCTCCCTCCGCATAGCTCTCGCCTGGACGCTCACCTTCGTAATAGTAACGGCCGATACCAGACTCGCCCAGGTAGTCGAGACCCGTCCACACCATATCACCAACGACATAGGGATTATCGTTCACCGTAGCCCAGTTCCTGAAGGCGTCACGGGGGTAACTCTCCGTCTGCCACATCACGCGCTTGGGTGCGCGCTGATGGTCGCTGGCGTGCTTGAAGATCATATAGTTATAGCCACCGATGTCGAGCACTTCGAAGTGGGGGTCGTAGATCTCCCAGTCACTGTCCCAGGCACAGAGGGCTTCTGTTACAGGACGTGTCCTATCACACTCCAGGATAGCTTGTTTCAACAGTCTTGCAGTATGTACCACGCGGATCTCTTTACGTTCTATTACCTCGTTGCCAATACTCCAGCAGATGATACTGGGGTGGTTGCGGTCGCGCAGCACCATGGCATGGATATCCTCGCGATAGCAGGAGTCGATGAGGGTGGAATAGTCGTAGGGGTTCTTCTGTGTGCGCCAGCCGTCGAAAGCCTCGTCGATGACGAGCATGCCTATCGAGTCGCAGGCATCGAGGAAGGCTCTGGTGGTGGGGTTGTGGGATGTACGGATGAGGTTGAAGCCAGCTTCCTTCATCAGTTTGACCTTGCGGATCTCTGCTGCGTCGTAGGCCATGGCTCCCAGCAAGCCGTCGTCGTGATGCACACAGCTACCATTCAGGAGCACAGGTTTGCCGTTGAGCACGAACCCACGTTCCGTATCAAACGAGTATGAGCGGATGCCGTAGTGGACAGTCTGCTGGCCGATGGTCTTGCCAGCCTCCCTGAGTTCTGCCTTCGCCTCGTAGCGATAAGGGTCATCGGGCGACCAGAGATGCGGATTATTCACCACAAACGAGGTGGTAACAGCCTTTGTCTGTCTGGCAGGTACACTGACCATCAGCTGGCCATTACCCACAGCCACTGTAGCGTTTCTGTCCTGATTGGATTCGTTCTCTACCGTTACTTCCACCTGGACAACAGCTTTGTCGCCCTTCACCTCAGGCGTGGTGACAAACACGCCGTTCGCTGCGATGTGCAGGGCAGGCATCGTCTGTAGCCATACATGGCGGTAGATACCCGAACCAGAATACCAGCGGCAGTTTGGCTGCTCGCTGTTGTTCACTTTGACCACCACCTCGTTCATGCGCTTGTCGCGATACAGGAAAGGTGTCACGTCGACGGTGAAGGGGGTGTAGCCATAGGCGTGCTGCCCGGCCTTCTGACCATTGACGAAGACTTCGGCCTTCTGATAGACACCCTCGAAGTGGAGCTTTACCAGTTCGCCGACGGGTGTCTTGAAGCTTTTGCGATACTCGCCCTTACCTGCGGCATACCAGCCACCACCCGTGCCAGTAGCACCTTTCTCAGGATCTGGGGCCGTAAAGATGTCCCAGTCGTGAGGCAGATCCACACTGATGGTCTTACCGTTGTGGGTAAACTGCCAGCCCTCATCGAAGAGCTGGTTTGTCTGTGCCAAAGCGCCTGAACAGGCCCAAAAGACCAAAACCAATGTAACTAATGTTTCTTTCATATTCATTTATCTATTGCTTTTTCTTTCTGGTGCTCTAAAGTGACATTTCATATCGTCTGCAAAGGTACGAAACAAATAGTTGATAGTAGTTTAAAATATTATCCAAGAATAGGACAATATTATGATTGCAGTCTTTATATCGCAATTTTGTCCTATTCAAATAGTAATAGTATCAGATATTGTTCGTAATTTTGTAGCCAGAACCATCATCATCATAAGACATTGATACAGATACCGATTGAATCCATGAATCTGATGATGCTGAACGTGGGCTATGCCACGCATCATGCAGATTGGAACTGGCAGAAAGTGAGTTCCCCCTTTATTCGTATCTTCTATATCGAAGAGGGGGAGGCCATGCATATCCATGAACATATTAAAAAAGAGGATGTGCCTATTTTGACACACCCTCCTGTATCCCGGGTATCATAAGAAAAACTTACTCTGCTCCCATCACGGCCTTGCCCATTTCCTTCAGGTACTTCTCGGTGAGGCCGTTGATGTATTTCTGTGTCTTCTGCGCCGCCTTGGTCAGCACGCCCACCTCCTTGTACATCTCCGTGAATCCTTGGTTCTGCTCGGTGTAGAACTTCAGGATCTCCTTGTGTACCTCGCCAATGGCCTTGTTTTTCTCTACTATTTCAGTTGGCGGCACGTCGAGACCCTTCAGGTATTTGATGAAGTCCTGAAACTTCGCGTCCAGCTCCTTGTTGAGCTTGGTAATCTGCGCGAAGATGGGGTCTGTCCCCGTGAGTGACTTCATCTTGAAGTACGTCTCGAGCGATGCGTATGTGGCTTTGATGGCATCCATATTGGCTTTCAAGGCCATTCCCTTCGCCTCTATCTGCATCATCTGCTCGGGTTTTGGCTCCCATCTTGAAGACTGGCGGGGCGTGACGGGCTCGCTGTAGCCGGGTATCG
>CAMHHO010000068.1:0-17899 GCA_946184965.1 uncultured Prevotellaceae bacterium
TTGATGTCACGTATCTCAGACAGGTTTCAATCCACGCCCCCACACAGGGGGCGACAACTTGGTCTTGATGTCACGTATCTCAGACAGGTTTCAATCCACGCCCCCACACAGGGGGCGACAACTTGGTCTTGATGTCACGTATCTCAGACAGGTTTCAATCCACGCCCCCACACAGGGGGCGACAACTTGGTCTTGATGTCACGTATCTCAGACAGGTTTCAATCCACGCCCCCACACAGGGGGCGACTCGACTGGGCAGTACTTGATAACATCTGAGAAGTTTCAATCCACGCCCCCACACAGGGGGCGACCAACCAGCCAGTATCTAATATTGGTTATAGCGAGTTTCAATCCACGCCCCCACACAGGGGGCGACTTTCCGTTAGCATATCATAGTCACCGCCCTTTAGTTTCAATCCACGCCCCCACACAGGGGGCGACTGACAAGACATACACCGAGTGCTTTCCCGGTGAGTTTCAATCCACGCCCCCACACAGGGGGCGACTGTGGAGGGCTTTTTCAAGGGCGCTGCTTGACGTGTTTCAATCCACGCCCCCACACAGGGGGCGACACCAAGATCAGGCAGGCCTGGCGCGTGGTTGTGTTTCAATCCACGCCCCCACACAGGGGGCGACATGGTAAGGCCGTACTTGGGCTTGGCAAAGCGGTTTCAATCCACGCCCCCACACAGGGGGCGACGTGCAGTTCCTCACGGGTCATGCCCGTAGCCTGTTTCAATCCACGCCCCCACACAGGGGGCGACAACTGCTCATCGTCTGCTTACTCTCTCCGAATTGTTTCAATCCACGCCCCCACACAGGGGGCGACGTTGGCTCGCGCTTGATTAACCGCTGATTTTTCATGTTTCAATCCACGCCCCCACACAGGGGGCGACTGTGTCTTATATTTGCAGTTGATAATCAAAGAATTGAACAACGCTATTTGCGAACATTCTATCTGTGGCCACGTATCAGAGTTGAGCTAATATGCCAAGTTGTTGATTATCAGCGGTTGCGAATAACGGAGTTTTTTTGTATCACACGACGTTCGCAATCACAGAATGAGCGCACCGTTGACGTTATAGGAAGTCTCGCGGCCTATGGTCTCAACCCGTCTGTTCTCATTCTTGTTGAGGTGATAGAAGCGGATGCTGTCAAGGCTTTTGTCCATCACAGCCTCCAGTGCAGCCTTCAGCTTCACGAACTGTGCCTCAGACACCTCGCACTCGAATACAGAGTTCTGCACCCGCAGGCCGTAGTCCTTGCAGACACGCGCCACCTGCCGCAGCCGCTTCTGTCCCATCTCGCTGACGGTGTCCACATCGTATGTTATCAGTATATACATATTTCTATTTGATTAGGAATACAGGGTAGTCGTCAATGTCGTTTCTCATATAGCGGGCCAGCAGCATGGCCTGCGCATGAGGGATGAGGCCGACAGGAATCTTCTCGTTGAGGAACGGATGCACGATGGTCTCCTTCTTGCGATTCTGCCACGCCGTGAGGAAGGTGCGCCGCCCGTTGTCAGTGAGCATCACGCCCTTCTCCCCTTGGTAGATGAAGTCCTTGGGCGTGATTTGCCGACGGTTGATGAGCGAGAGCACGAAGCGGTCGCCGAGGTAGGCCCGCAACTCCTCCACCATGTCGAGAGCCAGCGAGGTGCGGCCCGGTCGCAGTGTATGCAGGAAACCCACGTATGGGTCGAGTCCCACGGTCTCAAGTGCTGCCGTGATGTCGTTGGTGACAAGTGTATAGGCCAGCGACAGCATGGCGTTCACCGCATCCTTTGGTGGGCGGCGGTTGCGGCCAGTGAAGGGAAACGCCTCGCGCTGCTGGGTCATCAGGTGGGGCAGCACCTCAAAGTAGCGGTTGGCGGCCATGCCCTCCACGCCTATCAGCTGCGTCTTGTCAGCAGCGCGAAACACGTCACGCTTGTACGACTCCAGCGCTTGTGCCGCATCCTCCACCTCAGCGTTCGCCCCATAGTCACGGACATAGCGCCGCAGGATGTTGCGGTAGTTCTGTATCTTGCCGCCTATCATCACCTGTGCCACGTGAAGCGTCCACGGTTCGTCGTCGGCCAGCTTGTATTGCGTCTTGCGCAGCAGCACGTTGCCCCGCGTCTGCCCCTGGATGCGGCTGACGAAACGACCGTTGGGCGAGAGGAATGTCAGCGACACGCCTGAGTCGGTGCAGAGTTTCATCAACCCCGGACTGACCCCCATGTAGCCGAAGGTGACAATGCCCTCGATGTTGATGACGGGGATGCGGAACACCTCCTGCTGCTTGACGGACACCACAACGTTCTGCCCGTCCTTGCTCAGGTACGACTCGGGCGTGGTGATATAAAGCGTGTTAAGCAGTTTCCTCATACAGATTGCGTTTTAGATAGGTTGAGGCCGCAGGCTGGTTGGCCGTCTCGGGCATACACAGGTCTTTAAGCGAACAGCGGTCGCAATGCTTGCCGTGAATGATGGCGGGTAGCCGTCCGCTCTTGAAGATGCTGTGCATCTCCCCGGCACACTGTCTGACGATGTCGCGCAGGTAGGGTGTGATTTCCACCTCCACACGGTGCCGTATCTTGTGATAGAAGAAGGCACCCCAGCTGATGTGAATGCCGTGCTGCTCTTCCAAGCACATAGCCTGCGCCGCCAGCTGCACCTCGTCCACCTCGTTCTTCTTGGGGCGTCCGTGCTTATACTCCACGGGGTAGGGTATCCACCGGCCTGGGTATTTGGGGTGGGCGATGCTGCTGGCTTCATCCTCCGTGGGGTGCAGCTCTATGACATCCGAGAGACCGTACAGCCCCAGTTCGCGCGAGGCGATATTGACCGATCGCAGTGCAATGTAGTCGCCGCACTTCTGCCGGTAGGCGGCATCGTCCACATGTTTATGCAGGATGTCCCCCTCCACCGTCAGGCGGTTGTCGGCCCACTGCTGCTCAATGTGTATCAATGCCCATTGCCGGGGACAGAACCTGTAGTGCTGAATCCCCGACAACATGAGCATATCGTCCTCGTCGTAATACATAAGCTATTCAGTTGTTTCCTCAAATGGCAATGCACTCAGGAACCTGTCGAAGTCGCTCTGGAACAGCCGGTCTTGCACGATGCGGTACTTCTCAAACTCCGTCTCGGCATGGAGCACCGCCTCCTCATGGCTTACACTACCTGCATTGTCAAGCAGCGGGCGCTCGTCGCTGCTCAGATAGGCATCAATACGCTTGGCCCAGTCCTCCATCGTCATGGGGATATGGCGTTTGGCACGACTCTCAGCAAATTCCAGTACAGCAGTAACGATGCGCCCCATATCCTCCAACTCCATCTGCTTCAGGTAGTTCTTGGCAACCACGACATCGGTCTTCACGATCTTGCCATCGGGAGCGTTCTCCCATGTGGTCAGCCCCATGTGCTCCTTGTCGGCATCGACCCGTTCCACGATGAGCTCCGCCGCCGTGCGACCGTGGACTGCGTAGTGCATCTTGTTCTGAATCCGCTTAAAGAACATCCTCGTCTCGGCGCATCCTTGTTGTAATCCATACTGGTAGCGTAGATGTCCGTCAGCTTCTGATAGAATCGCCGCTCTGAGAGCCGGATTTCGCGAATCTCGGCCAGCAAATGTTCGAAGTAGTCTTCGTCAAGAAACGTTCCATTCTCCATCCGCTTACGGTCGAGCACATAGCCACGGATGGCATACTGGCGCAGCACACTTGTAGCCCACTGCCGGAACTGGGTAGCACGGATACTGTTCACGCGGTAGCCTACGGCGATGATGGCATCGAGGCTGTAGAATTGCGTCAAGTAATTCTTTCCATCTGAAGCAGTTGCCGAGATTTTCTCGGTAACTGACTCTTTCACCAGTTCACCTGATGCGAAGATGTTCTTCAGATGCAGCCCTACGTTATCCGTCGAGCAGTCGAACAACGTAGCCATTGCTTTCTGCGTAGCCCAGATGTTATCATCCTTGTAGTACACTTCAACGCCCTGTCCCTTCCCTTCCGCTTGGAAAATAAGGAACTCCGCCGTACTGTTTCTTATCTCGCGCTTCTTTGCCATAGGCAGTTAGATCAGTTCCTCAACGGTCACGCCAGCAGGAAGGTTCTCCTTGTCAATGCTCACTTGGTAGTCTGCAAATTGGCGAGGCGCACCATCACATTTCTTTTGCACCTTGACAAGGTCGAATAGTTTGTTGGCAGGCGCATTGCCTAATACAGAGTCATGCTTGAACACAATCAGCTTCTGCGCACTCATCAGTCCGCGAGCCGCCGAACGGTCAACATCGAACATATTCTTCAGTGCCTCCCAGAACAGCGCCAGGTCATCCTCGGAGAATCCCGTCTGCTTGGCAAGGTTAGCAGAGATAAAGCCGTGGCAGACGTAGAGACCGTAGGGTACGGTAGCTTTGCGGCCCATTGTGCGGTTGTCGCCACCCTGCTTCTCAGCTTCTTTCTCAGTAGCAACGGCCATGCGGGTAATTGAATGTTCTGCTGCAGCAATGGGGTCAACAGAACGGGCGAAAGTAAATTGGATTGGTCCACGGACCTGGCCGGCGTTCTTACCTGTTGACATCACAGCCCCGAAGGTGCGGATGTCGAAATACGCCTTGCACATGAAATCACGGGCTGCCGACGTCTTGTCTTTTGCAGCCTTTACCGTTTCGTCGTCATGGGCGGCATCAATCATCGTGTTGAGTACTGCCTTCTCTCTGATGAAGATGTCATAGCCGGGAGCCTGCTCCTTAGCCACCTGTACATAGTTGCGTACTTTGCGTTTCAGACATACGTCGGTCACCAGACCCATGCCTGTTTCAGCATCCACGCGAGGCAGGTTGCCTGCGTCGGGGTCGCCATTGGGGTTGCCGTCCTGTACATCAAAGATGTAGATGAAATCGAATCTGTTTTTCAGTTCACTCATAGTTGTATTTGTTTTTTAGTTATTATTGTTTTCATTCTTAGTAAAAAAGTCCTGGCGCTGGTGGTAATAGCCAACGAAGAAGCGGCCTTGGTCTTGCAAGTCAAGGTGAGCGGGGAAACCATCGGCAGGGAGTTTATCAATAATCTCCTGCTTCAGTTTCTCAAAGTAGATCTTCCGTCCCTCATTCAAGTTCTCTGAATGGTGAGACGAGAGGTTGAGGATGGTGGCAAACACCGCAGCGGGCGTTGCGCTGGCACTGTTCATGTAGCGCTCACGGATAGAGTGCTGGTTGTTGGCGTCCTCTTGTATCTTGTCGAGAACGGCAAACAGTCGGCCACAGAGGTAGCCTTGATTCTGGTTTTCTTTGTCAAGCATAATGTCTATCTTTTGTTCGTTATCATTAAGTCGGTTCAAATAAGCCTTGATGATGGCGGCGCGACCCGTAAAGATGCTCTGCTCAGCCCTGATGCGTCGCATACATCCGGCAAACAGCGTATAGGGATAAGGCAAACCTTGGAAGATGCTTTTCACGATGGTCTCCGGCAGGTTGGGCGTGGCGTCTGATGACTTGCCTCCTAACGTCACTGCGCTCAGCATGGAGCGCAGACCGAAATAGGGTTTGATGCCTCCAGTAATCTCCATATCGTCAAAGTGACGTTTGATTCGTTCGGCAAAATCTCTCAATGGAATCTCTGCCCAATAGGTGACGGCTATTCGAGCGGAATTAGGTGCCAAGCCAAGAATGTAGAACTTGTCGTCGAGTGATGTCTTCAGACTGCCCGAATAAATCGACATGAATACCTTCCTGACTTGCTCAATCCTTTGGTCAGGGTTATCATCAATTTCAGTAGCGCCAAACATATTGAAGATTCCCTCTTCTGCCTGTTTGCCGGCCTCATCATCTTTCGATGCCCAAAAGAGGAAAGTGCGATTGCCCACCATGAACTTGTTTCTTGAACCTTTGGATAGCATTTTGAGCATCGCTGTCGTGTATTTAAATTCTGCTTCTTCAGAAATAGGTGCATTCAGTCCCATTTTCTTTCCATAAGAATCATAGCCTGAATTAATCTGGAATGAAACTAATTTTGCGTTACTTTTTGCGCCGACGATGAATGTACTATAGGTAGTGCTAACTGGTTTCTGAGACACTTTTCCAGACACTAAGCATACTGTTTCTTCATTTTCATTGATTGCACTATTTATTTTGTACTGAATAATCTCTTGGTCAGATACAGACAAGTCGGTACTACCTAATATCCTAAAAGTGATATTCTTGTTTAGAGATTTACATAGATCATCCCAATTGGGATCATTCATGATTCTACGAAAAGTCTCAACATTATATTTTTGATAGAACAAATAGACTGCCCTCGCATATCTGTTGTTTGGCAAAGCCTTATAGATTCTTTCTATATCCTCTCGAAAAGCTTCATGATTTTTATTGTTACTTTTTAGTTCTCTCAAGAAATCTATGTCTTTTCCTGGTTTTAAATCCTTTAGTCCTAAAACATAAGAACCATTATCACCCATACAATGGGCAACAGGAGCAGAAGTTCTTTCTTCTGGTCGGAACGTTAGTAAGGTTGTACCTTCCTTTTCTCCAAGAGCTTCTAACCCTTTGAATGTGCCCTCCGCATCTATTATAATTGCATAGGAATAAGTAACATGTGCCATCTTCATTGGTGGCATTTTGTCTTTACTACGTTCGTAATAGTCGTATAGTGCCTGCAGTATCATCTCAGTAACTCCTCGCTGTCTTTTGGTGGAACAATAATGACGCCGTTCTCTATCTTAGCATGATAGAACATGGCGGGTGGATTCTTGAGGTCGGTTTCGAAGTCCATGTCGTAGAGCATAATGCCGAGGTCGCGGCTCTCGCTAACAGGAGCATCCAAAGTGTCGGTCTCCGGATTGACCAGTCGGAAAGAAGCGGCAAACTCCCGAGTGCCTAAATAGGGCTGATTAAAGCACTGACCTTTTCTGGCGCGACGCTCGAACATGGCATAGTACTTGGCGGGATTCTCGTCGTTGTGCGCTTCATTTCCGAACAACTCCGTCTGTACCTTTCTTTTCTTTTGGGGAATGAACTGCAGTTTTGCCCAAAGACGGTAACGGACATCTTGCAGCAGTAGCGAGTTCTTCTGTTGGCGCTTCTCCTCAATATAGATGGGACTTCTCGAAGCTACGGCTCCCACCTCGTTTCTCCTGACGGAAGTCCACTTGATGGGATTGAGCACCTCAATCTTGGTGACCTGCCAATGGATGGCGGGCTTCCAGAAGATGGCTTCGAAGATGGCACGCGCCGCCGATGGCGTGATGAGATCGTAGCTTACGCGCTCTACCTTCAGTTCGGGACGTGTGAAGCAGGCCATCGGCCCCCACACCTCTAAGCAGAATTCTTTATCGTAATATTCCATATTTATAGTATATAAGTTTCTTCTAACCACTGGTTGTCGGTGATGAGTCCCACCTTGTTATCGTAGAAAGCGGGGTTGCTCACCACGAAAACTCCTTCTCTCACTTCCTCAACAGCCCCAGACTGCATGAGCTTCTGCATGTCGCTTTGGCGCACATTGACACTATATTGCGACAGCATCTTCAGCAGCTGATAAGTGACACCTTCCTTTTCCAACTTCTCAACAAACTCCATGCCACATTGCCAGTTGACAACGACGGCTGTCGTTTTGTCATCAATCAGGCGGAAACAGTGGGCAGCCTGCTCAAATTCCGCATCTTGCTTGTACAACAGTTCGTGCATGGAGTATTTCACCTTGTCGAAAACTGTCTCGTCGAAGCTTTCAATCTTTGAATATAACTGCCGGTAGTACTCCCTCATGGCATCGGGCGAGAACCAGTCAAACTGCCCAACCATGTTGAGACGCGCATTATTTGTCTGTGTAATAAAGCCCCTTGGCAGCGTATGCTCCTTTTGCAGGCTGAACACATGGGTGGTTCCAAGCTTTTGTAGTCCTTCCCGATTGCAACGTCCTGCAGCCTGCAGGATGGAGTCAAGCCCCGCTTGCTGGCGATAAACTACAGGAAAGTCAATGTCGACACCGGCCTCTATCAGTTGCGTTGCGACGACTCTGATTATAGTGTTCTGTTCATCCTTCAAGGCTTCTTTCAGAAGTTGGATGGTCTGGCGGACGTGCTCAGGGCACATCATGCGCGACAGATGCAGGCAGATGCCCTCGTCTTTTGGCAGGCGGTTGTAGATTTCCCGGGCATCGCGCCGTGTGTTGACAATGCACAACACCCGGGGATGCTGCATGACGGCAGCAGCCACTTCATCGTAGCTCTGTGGCAAGTCGTTGATGTCAATCTCTACGCGGCGCAACTTCTCGTGCAATGCCGCACTTTCAGGGATGATTTCGTAAATCTTCGGCAAGGCATCGAAAGCTGTCATGGGGTTTGTGCCCCTGATAGTGCCTTGCAATGTGGGCTGGCTGGCTGTGGTGAATAGCACCGATGTGCCGAAGAGCCGGTTCAGCGTCTTGAATGTGTCAACGATAGGACGGAGGAATTGCAGGGGAAGCGTCTGCACTTCGTCAAGAACCAACACGCTCTTGACGATGTTATGAAGCTTGCGACAGGCTAAAGGGGCATTGCTGAATAACGACTCGAACAGTTGCACGTTGGTAGTCACCACAATGGGATAGTCCCAGTTTTCCGTGGCAAGCTGGTACTTCTTGGCCAGTTCATCGCCGCTGATGTCCTCTTCGTTCACATTGCTATGATGCTCTAATACGTTTTCTTCACCGAAGATGTCTTTTAGCGTGGCGGCAGTCTGCACGATGATGCTGGTGTAGGGAATGGCGATGATGACACGATGCTGTCCGTTCTTAATGGCGTGTCCCAATGCCCACAGCACAGAAGCCAAGGTCTTGCCACCACCAGTGGGAACGGTCAGACTGTAGAAGTCGATACAGCCATTGCTCTTCTCAATGCATTGCTGCTGCACGTAACGGCGAACTCTATTGACCTCTGTATCGTCAGACGAGGCATTCAAAGCCTCCAGATGCGCCAACAGCTTTTCATACAGTTGCCCTAATGTGGCCTTGTTCTTACGGAGCCGAGCCTGCTCTGGGTTCATAAATGCCTCAGTGTCTAAACGGTCGGCATCCACTAAGCAGCTGAACAACATTCGTTGCAGATGGTGGAAGTCGGTCTTTATCTGTATATTCTTCTGTGGGATACTGAGAGTAGCATCTATTGCTGTCGTATTGACATCGCTTGGTAAGTCCTGTGCCAACTGGCTTTTCAGATCGCCAAAGTCGTAAAGTCCCCGATGGTGTCCGGCTATGGCATTGCTCAACAGAGGGAATGCCTGCGGGAACTGCTGCTTGGCAAGTATGGCTCCCACGTAAGCATGCGGTGTCTTCAATGCCTTTATGTCTGGTTGATAGCCACTCTCCTTTTTGATGTATCGTTGAAATCCGTCTTGCTCTTTCCCTTTGTCGTGCAATAATCCTAACACGCGTCCCCATTCTCCCATGCCGAAATCGCTTGCAAATCTCGATGCAAGTTCAGCCACTCCGTGCTGGTGCTCGTCGTTCGACTGGGTTTCCCAAACCTGACTGTTTTTACGTATATGAGAAATTATATCCATAAGTGGTTTGATGTTTTTCTTTTGCAAAGATACACAAAATAACTGAAACGGCCAAGCTATTTTGATATTTTGTAAATGATTTCTTTTGCCTATGTATATGGTAAAGACAGAAAAGAACCTGCACTTCCTGCACTGAGCCTCATTATAGGAGGTTGGGGCCAAACCATCGGCACCGAAGTCCTATTCAGACCAGGTGACATAAAGATAAGAGACGTTGATTATCTTGAAGAACAGGAACTGGAAGTAATGGACTTTGCACCAACAACTCCTGAAGAGGCCCATCTCCGTATCGAAGAGGCAGAACGTGGCATTGCCAATGGGGAAGTGGTGCTTCACACTGACGTGATGAAGCACAGCTACGAATTGCTGCAAAGGTATGGAAGTTAGTTTGGAACACAAGAATGTCGCCGCAGCGCTTTCTTGATTGCTACAGAAATGACATAGTTAATGTCAATATC
This sequence comes from uncultured Prevotellaceae bacterium, assembly GCA_946184965.1. GTDB lineage: Bacteria > Bacteroidota > Bacteroidia > Bacteroidales > Bacteroidaceae > Prevotella. The sequence goes on from CAMHHO010000068.1 coordinate 9,981, forward strand.
CTTTCCTATTCATTCTTTTGCTTTCTGCACGAACTCGGCAGGTGTCATTACCAGTATGCCCAAGTCGTTGAAACCTTTCTTGTCGCGGGTGATTATTACGTCAGGATGGCTTGGTAGTGCCGACAGGTACTGCACAGCATCTTCATAGTCGTATGGCTTGAGCTGCACGGCATTCATCAGTTGGCTTCGGTCTATCGGGGTAACATTGAGCATTTGACATAAGTCCTCGACCTTCTCAAGCATGATATCCGAACTGAAGGCTTTCTTCAGAATGTAAGCACAGTTGACTATGGTCAGCGCCGAGGCTGAGGCCGTGATTTTCCCGTCTTCAATCATGGCAAAGATGGCAGCGGCATCATCAAAGAATCCTTCACGCTCGCCCATAAAGTCGATGATGACATTGGTGTCAAGAAAAACGTTCATCGTGCTCTTTCCTCCCACATCTCGTCAAGTTCCTTGTCCAAATTAAAGTCTTTCGGCAATGGGCCGCACGTCATTGCCATCACCTTTGCCGACGGCTTATAGTCCTTAGGAATCTTCGGGAAAACAAGTTCTGCCTTACGCTGTTTCTTTTCCACGCTTTCCGCAGCCTCCATCAAGTGGCTGGCCAGCCAGCGCTGATTGCTCGCTGTAAGTGAAAGCCCCTGTAGGTAACTCCACAGATTGTTGAGTGAAATTGCATTCATATTCAATTGCTTTTGCTTGTTTCTGTTTGCAAAAGTAGTCAAAAATCTCCGCATTGCCACCTGCTTATATAAAAAAGTGCGATATTTTATGTGATTTTAGCAGAAATGTGGCCTTCATTGCCATGAAATGACGGTAAGCAAAGGCTTGTCTATGAAATTCAAGGAGCCGAAGGTGCTGTTCGTGTCAGGTTCCAACCAGTTGCAGCCTCGCTTCTGCCAGATACTTGAGCCGCGAAGATAAACCGAAGCGTCAATGCTTAGGCAGGCCTCCATTTTTGCCTATGTATATGGTAAAGACGGAAAAGAACCTGCACTTCCTGCACTGAGCCTCATTATCAGTAGGTTAGTAGCACCGGAACCCGCAAAATCCTGCACTTGAACCTGCACCTGATAATGAGCGGCGGGTTATGGACAAAAGGCGGTGGGTTTTGCCAAAAAAGCGGCGGGTTACGCTCGTAAAGCGGCGGTTTATAAATGTTTCCACTGCGTGGAACATTTGTTCCAGGCCGTGGGAACGGTCTTTTGGCGGCGCCAAACTGGGTGAATAGAAGCACTATTCAGACCAAGTGCAGGTTCCGGTGCAGGTTCAAGTGCAGGTTCTGAGCGAGAATTTGGTTTTCAACTGACTGGCTGACAGCCTGTTAAGCATCAAGTGCAGGAAGTGCAGGTTTTTGGGGGCGTTACCATATCATAACACTATTTACAGGAGGCTGAATGCCATAAAAAGCTCGGTCTTCGTCTGTTAGTTGTCTTTCTTAAATGCATAGCGGAATCCCTGGATGCGGTTCCATGCGCCACGGGTGAAGTCGGGGATAGCCACGGGCACGGAGCCGTTCTCGAGCGAGATGCGCGTCAGCTCGCCCAGGCAGCACCACTCGGCCATGTCGTAGACATCCATGTCGAGCGGCAGGCCGTTGTGCAGGCAGTAGACGAGGCGGTAGTCCATCAGGAAGTCCATGCCGCCATGACCGCCCACCCGGCGGGCCTTCTCTTCCAGCTCCTTGACAAAGTCGGGCAGATACCTGTTAAGCATGGCGCGGCACAGGTTGTCGGGCAGGGCAGCGTGGGCATTAAGTTTCTCGTGGTCGGGCACGTCATCGCTGGTCAGCCTGTCCTGGCGGAACAGCAACTGGTTGACAGGATACTTGCTGGCATAGCCGTCGCTGCCCACCACCTGGAACATACGGCTGTAGGGACGCGGCGTGAGCACGTCGTGCTGAATGAGCATCGTCTTGCCGTTGACGGTGCGGATGAGTGTCGACGTCTGGTCGCCGTTCTGGAAGTCGGGGCAGTCCTTGCCCGTCAGCTTCTTCACCACGCGGGGACCGTTGACGGGTTTGGTGTCGACAGCCACGAGATAGGCCATGCGGTCGCCCCGATGGATGTTCAGCACCTGACAGTCGGGACCGATGCCGTGGGTGGGATAGACGTCGCCGCGATGCTTGGCATTATAGTCCAGCCGCCAGTTCTGCCAGTAGGCCGTCCAGAAGTCGTCGAGGTTGTGCAGGTAGGAGCCCTCCACATGGAGCACCTCGCCGAAGAGTCCCTGCTGCGCCATGTTCAGGGCGGCCAGCTCGAAGAAGTCGTAGACGCAGTTCTCGAGCATCATGCAGTGCAGACGGGTGCGCTCTGCCGTGTTGATGAGCTGCCATATCTCGTCCATATTCATGGCGGCCGGCACCTCGATGGCCACATGCTTGCCGTGCTCCATGGCATAGAGGGCGATGGGCACGTGGTGCACCCAGTCGGTGGCAATGTAGATGAGGTCGATGTCGTTGCGCCGGCACATCTCCTTATAGGCCTCGGTGCTGCCGCTATAGGCTGTGGCACGGGGGCGCCCGAACTTCTCGAGCAGCTTCTGGCAGTTCTCCACACGGTCGGGCTCCACGTCGCAGAGGCCCTTCACGGCGGTGCCCTCTATCTGGGCAAAGCGCTCGACGGCCCCCGGGCCGCGCATGCCCAGCCCGACAAAGCCCACGCGCACCGTGTCGAGTGGTGCTGTGGTGAGTCCGAGCACATCATGCTGCCCGGCGGGGCGGCTGGCCACCGGCGTCTCAATCATTTTCACTAACTGGTGCGCACAGCTGCTTAGCATCAGCAGACACGCCATCATCAAGGTTACGAGCATCTTTCTCATAGTCATTCCATTTAGGTGTTGCGCTGCAAAGTTACGAAAAAAAATTGTTTCATGGCCGAACGACGTAAAATAAATGTTTATTTTTGTTAGCAGATTTCGATAAGTCGCAGATTCTTATTACTTTTGCAGGGCAAAAACGAGAAAAGAGAATGAAGAAGAAGTGTTTTTTGTTGTCTGTGGCCCTGATGCTGACGGCATCGGTGGCGGCACAGACTAATCGTCTTTGGACGCTGCAGCAGTGTCTCGATTACGCCATGCAGCATAACATCACGCTGCAGCGGGCCAGACTGCAACTGCAGTCGGCCAAGGAGGATGTCAGCCAGTCGAAGGCTGCCCTGCTACCCTCGCTCAACGCCTCGACGAGCCATAACCTGGGCTACCGCCCTTGGCAGGACTCGGGCATCACGACCGTCACCAACGGTACGGTGAACACCAAGGTCGACAAGACCTCGTACAACGGCTCCTACGGGCTGAATGCCTCGTGGACGGTATGGAACGGCAACCGCAACCGCAATCAGGTGAAGTTGAACCAGCTGACCGAGGAACAGGCCGAACTGGAGACGCAGGTGACGGCCAACTCCATTCAAGAGCAGATAGCACAGCTCTATGTGCAGATACTCTACCTGACGGAGGCCGTGAAGGTGAACGAGGAGAGTCTGAAGACCAGCCAGAAGAACGAGGAACGCGGCAAGGAGATGGTCGAGGTGGGCAAGATGTCGAAGGCCGACCTGGCCCAGCTCACGGCGCAGCGCTCTACCGACGAGTACAACATCGTGTCGGCCCAGACGCAAGTCAAGAACTACAAACTGCAGCTGAAGCAGTTGTTGGAGATTACCGACGGTTCGGAATTTGACATCGTCATTCCCGCCACAACCGACGAGCAGGCATTGGCCGAGGTGCCGTCGCTAATGAGCGTCTATGAGCAGGCGCTGGCCACCCGTCCCGAGATACAGAGTGCCGAGATGGCCATCAAGAGCAGCGACGTGAGCCTCGACATTGCCAAGGCCGGGCGCATGCCGACGGTGAGCCTGTCGGCCAGTGCGGGTACCAGCACCAACTCGCTGGCCAACAACGGCTGGGGCAATCAGATGAAGTTCAACTTCAACAGCGGCGCGGGCGTTAACGTCAGCGTCCCCCTCTTCGACCAGCGCCAGACGAAGACCAACGTGGCGAAGGCCCGCATACAGCGCGAGAACAACCTGCTGGCCCTGCAGGACAAGCAGAAGCAGCTCTACCAAACCATCGAGAACTACTGGCTCGACGCCACGACCAACCAGCAGCGGTTCCGCGCGGCCCAGGCCACCGTCGACAGCGAGCAGCTGAGCTACAGCTTGCTGCAGGAGAAGTTCAACGTCGGCCTGACGAACATCGTGGAACTGATGACGGGCAAGGACCGTCTGCTGCAGGCCGAGCAGAACCGCCTGCAGTCGAAGTACATGACGCTGCTGAACCTGCAGATGCTGAAGTTCTATGGGGGAGAATTGAAGAATTGAAAAGTTGAAGAATTGAAGAATTGAAAAGTTGAAGAATTGAGATATGAAGAACAAGAAACTGTGGATTGCCATTGGCATCGTTGCGCTGGCAGTCATTGCTTATCTCCTGCTTTCGGGCGGCAAGAAGGAGGAGAAGGTGGAGTTTGAGACCGCCAAGGTGGAGGAGGGCAACATCCAGACCACCATCACCGCCACGGGCACCATCGAGCCGGTGACCTCGGTCACCGTCGGTACACAGGTGTCGGGTATCGTGTCGAAGCTCTATGTCGACTACAACTCGGTCGTGAAGAAGGGACAGGTCATTGCCGAACTCGACAAGACCAACCTCATCAGCGAACTGACGGCCCAGCGTGCCAACCTGTCGTCGGCACAGAGCTCGCTGAACTACCAGCAGGCTAATTACAATAGGTATAAGACGCTCTACGACAAGGGGCTGGTCTCGGCCGACGAGTACGAGAGTGCCCTGCTGCAGTACAACCAGGCCAAGGAGCAGGTGAAGACTGCCAGCCAGAGCGTGCTGCGCGCACAGACCAACCTGGGCTACGCCACCATCACCAGCCCTATTGACGGCGTGGTGCTGTCGAAGTCGGTGGAGGAAGGCCAGACGGTGGCCGCTTCGTTCAACACCCCCGAGCTCTTCACCATTGCCCAGGACCTGACCGACATGCGCGTCATTGCCGACATCGACGAGGCTGACATCGGTGGCGTGAAGGAGGGCCAGCGTGTATCGTTCACCGTCGACGCCTTCCCCGAAGACAAGTTCGAGGGACAGGTGACGCAGGTGCGCCAGCAGGCTACGACGGAGAGCAACGTCGTCACCTACGAGGTGGTCATCTCGGCCCGCAACAACGACCTGAAGCTGAAGCCCGGTCTGACGGCCAACGTCACCATCTTCACGCTTGAGAAGAACGGCGTGCTCGTGGCCCCCGCCAAGGCCCTGCGCTTCATGCCCAACGAGGCCCTGCTGCACGAGGGCCAGTCCATCGAGGACGTGGAGGCTCCCAAGAAGCTGTGGACGATGGAGGGTAACGTGTTCAAGGCCCACAAGGTCGAGACGGGTACCACCAACGGCGTGCTGACTGAGATTGTGAGCGGCATCAGTGCCGGCACCGAGGTGCTGGTCGACTTCACCATCACCGGTGGCGAGGAGATGCCGCAGGCTCAGCAGGCCCAGAACCCCTTCATGCCCCGTCCGCGAGGCAACAACAGACAACAGCAGAACGGTAACAACCAGCAACAGAGAAGGTAATGGACGATAAGAAAGTAGTCATCGAACTTCAAAACGTGAAGCGCTACTTCCAGGTGGGCTCGGAGACGGTGAAGGCTCTGCGCGGCGTGTCGTTCAAGATCTACGAGGGCGAATTCGTCACCATACAGGGCACGTCGGGAAGCGGCAAGTCGACACTGCTCAACCAGCTCGGCTGCCTCGACACCCCCACCTCGGGCGAGTACTTCCTCGACGGCATCTCGGTGCGCTCGATGTCGAAGTCGCAGCGGGCACACCTCAGGAACCGCAAGATAGGCTTCGTGTTCCAGAACTACAACCTGCTGGCGAAGACCACCGCCGTCGAGAACGTCGAACTGCCGCTGATGTACAACTCAGAGTACTCGGCCTCTGAGCGGAAGGCAAAGGCCATCGCTGCCCTGCAAGCCGTGGGTCTGGGCGACCGTCTGTACCACAAGTCGAACGAGATGTCGGGCGGACAGATGCAGCGCGTGGCCATTGCCCGTGCGCTGGTCAACGACCCTGCCGTGCTCTTGGCCGACGAGGCCACCGGTAACCTCGACACGCGCACATCGTTCGAGATGCTGGTGCTCTTCCAGGAGCTGTACCGCAAGGGCCACACGATCATCTTCGTAACTCACAACCCCGAGATTGCCGAGTATGCCAGTCGCAACATCAACCTGCGCGACGGCAAGATTCGCGAAGACACCATCAATACGAACATCAAGTCGGCTGCCGAGGCCCTGGCCGCCCTGCCGCTGCCGCAAGACGACTGAATTATAGACGATTTACAGATTTTCGATTTTCGATTTGGCTGCGCCGCTCGTTTTTCGAAGAATCTCAGGTCGTAATACTAATAAATCGAAAATCGAAAATTACTAAATCGAAAATTACCAAGGTGAATATACTGAACCTATTTAAAGTAAGCCTGAAGGCTCTGGCCAACAACAAGATGCGGTCGTTCCTGTCGATGCTGGGCATCATCATCGGCGTGGCCGCCGTCATCATCATGATGTCCATTGGACAAGGCTCGAAGGAGAGCATCCGCCAGGAACTGTCGACGATGGGTACCAACCTGCTGACCATCCGGCCCGGTGCCGACATGCGCGGCGGCGTGCGCCAGGACCCGTCGGCCATGCAGACGCTGAAGATGGCCGACTACGAGCGCATCCTCCGCGAGAAGCGCTTCGTGACGAAGGTGTCGCCCGAGGTGACTTCCAGCGGGCAGGCCATCTACGGCAATAACAACACCACGTCGTCGATGTACGGCGAGTCGGTCGACTACCTCGACATCCGCCAGTGGGTCATCGACGAGGGTGAGTGCTTCACCGAGGAGGACATCAAGAAGGCCTCGAAGGTGTGCCTCATCGGTGCCACCGTCGTCAAGGAACTCTTCGACGGCCACGACCCCATCGGCAAGACCATCCGCTTCAAGAGCATCCCCATGCGCGTCATCGGCGTGCTCAAGGGCAAGGGCTACAACTCATGGGGCATGGACCAGGACAACGTCATCATTGCGCCCTATACCACGGTGATGAAGCGTATCGCCGCCCAGACTTGGTTCTCCTCCATCATCTGCTCGGCCGTCACCGAGGAACTGTCTGACGCCGCCATCGAGGAGCTGACGCAGATACTGCGCGACAACCACAAGCTGAAGGACGAAGCCGTCGACGACTTCACCATCCGCTCGCAGGCCGAGATGATGGAGACGATGTCCAGCACGATGGACACCGTGACCGTCATCCTTGTCGTCGCCGCCGCCTTCTCGCTCTTGGTGGCCGGTATCGGCATCATGAACATCATGCTCGTCTCCGTCACCGAGCGCACCAAGGAGATTGGCCTGCGCATGGCCGTAGGCGCCACGGGACCCGTCATCTCGCTGCAGTTCCTCATCGAGTCGGTGCTGATATCCGTGACGGGCGGACTGATAGGCGTCCTGGTGGGCGTCGGGGCGAGCACATTCGTCGCGTCGTTCGGCATGCCGTCGAGCGTGCCGGCATGGTCCATCTACGTGTCGTTCCTCGTCTGCGTCTGCCTTGGCATCCTCTTCGGCTATATTCCCGCCCAGAAGGCAGCCAACATGGACCCCATCGAGGCTATTCGCCACGAATAGAATTGCAAACTGCGCGTTGCATTTTGCGGGCACGGCTTGCGCCAAGGTCACGGAAAAGAATTAAAAACCGTGAAAACGTCGCAATCCGTGCTCTATTCTTTTCCGTTTTCGGGAAGAATTGTGTACCTTTGCGCTCGGAAAAATAAAACCCAATATTCAAAATACAAAATTGTTATGGTAAACTACAAGGATTTAGGTCTCGTGAATACCCGCGAGATGTTCAAGAGAGCAGTAGCCGGTGGCTATGCTATCCCCGCTTTCAACT
>CAMHHO010000069.1:0-17501 GCA_946184965.1 uncultured Prevotellaceae bacterium
CGCGACGACGACAACTACAGCCGTGTCTATTTTGCCTATTTCAACAATGGAAAAGTCTCCAAGGCTTTCCTCCTGCCGCAGGAAGACCCCGAACTGCACGTCACCCTCTTGAAAAGCTATAACCGTCCGGAGTTCATGGTCGAGCCTGTCAAAATCAGCGTCGAAGAATTCAGCCGGGTATTCAAATGAGGAATCTTTTCCTGCACTTCCTGCACTGACCGCTGAGTGTCAAGTGCTTACGTTCTCAAAACCCTCAATTTTCCTGCACTGAAAGCCTACCTTTTCCTGCACTGCCAGTTCCCTACACGAGAAATGCGTGTCAATATATTTCAAAAGTCCAGTCACGGAATCCTTTCAAGGCGTGACTGCCGGGTTTTCCGGCCAGGAAAAACCGGTTTTCAAGCCCCGAAACACTCTGAAAGCCCCACTCGGGCTTGGCCGCAGGCCCGTGTGTCGGCAGAAAGCAAGTGCAGGAACGCGCATCCCTTCAGTGCAGGAACCAGTGCTGTTTTGGGAGCGTAACGGTCTGATATACAGTCGTCAGTGCAGGAAGTGCAGGATTTATGATGTATTCAATAGAGAAAAAGGTGAGGCAAAGTTGAATGAATCTCGGAAATTCTTTGTACCTTTGCAGCTTAAAAGAATTGGTAAATGCTATGAGGAAGATACATCTTCTATATACGCTCCTCTTCGGCGTGGCCGCCTTCCTCTTTTTCGGGTTGGCCTATCCGCACCATCTGCATTATCAGGAGCAGTTACAGCTGTTCCTCTTCGACAGCAACTATGTGTGTGATGTCGTCAGCCGACCAGGAGGCGTGGCCGACCTGTTAGGGCGCTTCTGCACGCAGTTTTTCCTCTTTGCATGGGTGGGGGCTGCTATTATTGCAGTCCTGCTCTCGGCGGTGCAGTTGCTGACATTCCGGCTGGCCAAGTGGGGTTGGCTCTATGGCCTGAGCTTTGTGCCCTCGCTGCTGCTCTGGCTCTTTCTGCTCGACGAGAATGCGCTGTTAGGCGGCGTCTGGGCCGTTCTGCTGACGCTGCTCGCTATTTGGGGGCTCATTCGGCTCCCAAGTGGTTGGATTCGACGTATTCTGATTATTGTTGCCATTCCCATCGTTTATTGGATGGTGGGCCCTGCCTGGACTGGTAGCCATTACCATCGCTACCCGACAGTCTTCCCCACGCTGCTCTATGCCGCCTGGCTGTCTGCCGTTGTCTTGCCACTCATAGTCCGCGCTTTGCGCAAGAAGACCGCAGATACCAAGCATTACGCTGTGATGCTTTCTTCCTTCGCGGTAGTGGCTGTGGTTATGGGCTGTCTCGTCTGGAAGAACGCCAACTTCAAGGCCGAGAAGGTGATGGCGTACGACTTCATGGCTCGCTACCAGCAGTGGAACCGCATACTTGAAACCGTCAATGCCGAGAAGCCCAACAACCAGATTGGCGTGACGGTACAGAATCTGGCCTTGGCCATGCACGGCATGCTCCTGGAACAGATGGCCAACTATAACCAGAACGGCATTGCCGGACTCCTGCCCGATGTCAAGGAAGATGCCACCAGTCCGTTGCCTACAGCTGAGGCCTTCTATCAGTTGGGCATGATTAATGTTGCCCAGCGCACGGTGTTCGAGGCCCAGGAAGCCATTCTCGACTTCCAGAAGAGCGGCCGCTGTTACAAGCGGTTGGCACAGACCAACCTCATCAACGGCCAGTACCCGGTGGCCCGCAAGTATCTCTCGGCCCTGCAGAAGACGCTCTTCTATCGTGACTGGGCCAACGAGACGCTGCCGCTGTTAGGCGATGAGGAGGCCATTGCCCGTCATCCTGAATACGGGCGACTGCGCCAGTCGGCCTACACAGAAGACTTCTACTTCAGCGACCACGTGACGCCCGAGATGCTCAAAAGCCTCTACTATCGTAATAAGGACAACCATTTGGCCTATCAGTATCTGCTGGCCTACTATATGCTGACGGGCGACCGCGAAGGCTATAATAACTTCATTTCAACTGAGCAATGAAAAAGATTCTATTTATTTTAATGGGGCTGATGGGGCTGATGGGCTGCAGCGAGACCGTTGAGAATGCCAGGCAGGAGTCCGTGCTGCCTCAGATATATCCCGACTACCTCGGCGTCACCGTTCCCGTGAACATTGCGCCGCTCTGTTTTAACATGGCCGACGAGACGGCACTTCGCATTGATGCCGTCATTACCGACAGCCACGGAAACAGTCTGCACGCCCAGGGCGACGAGTCTGCCGATTTCGACCTCGACGACTGGCACGCGCTGCTTGCCGCGAACCCCGGCGACTCGCTCACCGTCAGCGTCTCGGCCAAGTACGACGACGGCTGGCACACCTATCAGCCGTTCTCCGTCTACGTCAGCCCCGACAGCATCGACTACGGTCTCTGCTACCGACTCATCGCGCCGGGCTATGAGGTGTGGAGCAAGATGGGCATCTACGAGCGCGACCTCTCGTCGTTCGATGAGCGCCCGTTGATTGAGAACACACAGTTCGAGGGCTGCGTCAACTGCCACAGCTTCAACCGGGGCAACCCTGCCGACATGAGCCTCCATATCCGCGGCCCCCACGGAGCCACCCTGCTGCGCAAAGACTACGGCCCCGTCACCGCCTACAACACCAAGACCCCTGAGACGCTCGGCCTCTGCGTCTATCCCTACTGGCATCCCTCGGGCCGCTACATTGCCTATTCCACCAACACGACGAGACAGCTGTTCCACAGTGCCGACCCCAACCGCATCGAAGTCTTCGACGAAGCCTCCGACCTACAGGTCTATGACGTCGAGAAAAACGAACTGCTGCTTTCGCCCCTTCTTAAGCAGGACTCCATCTACGAGACCTATCCCGTCTTCTCGGCCGACGGCCGCTCGCTCTATTTCTGTGCGGCTCAAGCACTCCCCCTCAACGGGAGGGGGCAGGGGGGAGGCTTAGACTCCATCCGCTATAACCTCTGCCGCATTGACTTCGACCCCGCTACTGGCACCTTCGGCAGCACCATTGACGTCATCGTCGATGCCGCAGCTCAGAAAAAGTCCATATCCTTCCCCCGTCCCTCCTACGACGGCCGCTTCCTGTGCTACACACTCTCCGACTACGGCCAGTTCAGCATCTGGCACCACGAAGCCGATCTTTACCTTCTCGACCTGTCCGGTGAAGGGCGTATCAGCCCGCTAACCCAAGCCAACTCCCCCGACACCGAGTCGTTCCACAACTGGAGCACCAACTCCCGCTGGCTCGTGCTGAGCTCCCGTCGCGACGACGGTCTCTATACCCGCCCCTATTTCTGTCACGTCGATGCCAGCGGAGTCGCCACCAAGGCCTTCATGTTGCCGCAGCGCAATCCCCGCCGTTTCTATCGCGACCGTTTCCTTTCGTTCAACGTGCCCGACTTCATCACCGGCCCCACTCGCTTCGACAGCCGTCAGGCCAGTCGCGTCATCAACGACGAGTCGCGCAAGGATTTTGGCGTGCGTAAATCAATTGAACATTGAACGAATAACAAATATTACGATTATCATTGCATATAGAAATTGAGATATTGATTAAAGTATTTGATTATGAAACAACGTCTGTTTATTCTTTATTTATTATTCTTTAGTGTTCTGCACTCGATGGCGCAGACAAATCCCAAACCTGGCTATATCATTACAAATGCCGGTGATACGGTCAGGGGCGTTCTTGACTTCCGTACAAACCAGGTGCTGTCAAAAAAATGTGTGTTCCAAGCTAATGGAGAGAGCGAGAGCAAGACCTACAAGCCAGGTGAGATAGAGTGCTTCAGGTTCGACCATAACGGTAAATATTTCGTTACACGCCGGCTGAATATCTACGGCACCCCGGAATTATACTTTGCCGAGTTTATGGTTCAAGGTAAAATGAACCTCTACTGTGTTGCCGACAAATATGATGAATTCTTTTTCTTTGAGCGTGAGGATGGCGAAATGGAAATGCTTACCAACAGGTCAACCACGTCATCATCCCTTCAAGATGAAAATGAATATCTGCAAGAGAAGAAGGAACAATTCGGTAGAGTGAAATACCTGCTGAAGGACTCATGGAAGGCAGCCGACGGCATAAATGAGTCAGGCATGACGAGGAAAAAGCTGGTAAACGTTGTTCGCAACTATCATAAAGATGTATGCACCGACGGCGGCTCGTGTATTGTGTATGAATACAAGGAGGCAGCCGACAAGGTGAGAACCCATTTCAAGGCATTCGCCGGTTATGCGTACTATTCGCATGAGCGGACCGATAATCAAAGTCTGCATTTGCTTGACGAGAACTACTCTGGCAGCACATTTGAAATGGGTCTTGGCCTGGAGACCGATATTGACCGGGTGGTGAAGGGCGGCAGTCTTGAGATAGGTCTTGCGTATTCACCCAAGGCAAGTTTTGAACATGACGTGATGGTTCGTGGTGGGGTCGAACCATCGCATACGATGTATGAGAAGAGCCGCCTGACTTTCAGTTTGGGTATGGTAAAGCGCTTTGGTAAAGGGAAGATTGTTCCACTTGCCCGTGTAGGAGGATTCTATGTGTTCAATTTTGAAAACATGGAAACCAGGTACTACATGTCAAACAAGATTTTCGAACAGAAGTGGGGGGACACAACGCACTTCGGTATCTATCTCGGCGGTGGTGTCCAGATGGCGGTAGGCAAGCATTATGCCCGCCTTCATGCCGACTGGTACAAGTCATTGGAAGAGACAGACAAAGGTAATATGATGAGATGGGGTCTTACCGCTGAGTTCGCGCTATAAAGAGACTTTTCTCTCGCTTATTTGAAAATCATGCTGCTGACCAGTGGAAGCTGCACCATCAGGTCTGTTTATATTGAGGAATAGTTATTAGTAATGAAAAAGGTATTATATGTATTGTTGTCCCTCACGATGTGTATGTTTGCATCATGCGGGAAAGATGATGATGTTGCTCCGGAACCGCAGCCGCAGCCCGAGCCGGAACCGATAGTTGTCAAGTATGCCGAGTACGAAACGAACGATGACTACGTAGACCTGGGTGTCGGCAATTTCATGATTGCCACCAAGAACTTAGGCGCAAAGCGGCCTGAGGACACGGGCTACTTCTTTGCCTGGGGCGAGACAGAACCCAAGGAGGTCTATTCGTGGGAAACGTATAAGTTGCAAACCTTCCCAACATACTATAAGGAAGGTGAACTTCTTCAAGCTCAGAATGATGCAGCAACGGTCATCTTAGGCGAGGGATGGCGCCTGCCTACAGTTGATGAAGTGAAGTTCCTTGAGGATTCGTATACTACCGACGACAATTGTTCCAGGATGAGACCCACCATCAGCAACGGCGTTTACGGCTACCAGCTGATAGGACCCAACGGTAACTCGGTATTCTTTCCGTCTACCGGACGAATGCAGGGCAACGAACTGATAACCTGGGACAACGACACCAAGATGTGGTGCAAGAATAGTGCGAAGGGCAGGTCGTTGAAAGTCTTCACCATCGACCAGATAGATGTTTCGACCTTTTGGGAGGTTGACAGGTGCGAGGGCCTGCCCATACGTCCTGTAAAAGAACGGGGGGCTGCGCCTGACACCGTGTATTTGAAACTGAACGTCCTTGACCGCAATATTGCGGAAGCCCAACAGCTGCTGAACACCATCAATCCCGAGGACTACAGCGCAGCGAGCTATCAGGCACTCGACAGAAATCATCAGCATGCTGTCGCCATGAGAGCATTTGTGATTGAGAACGACGGACAGAAGAAACACGCCTACTTAGGCAATATTAATAAGGTGAATATGGAGCTGCAGGATTCCATCGACTATGCATCCCATTTCCTGCGTATGGCTATCGTCGAACTGGACCGTCTGCCCAAGGCCAGCGACATCAAGGCTGTCGACCTCGGACTGTCTGTGCGTTGGGCGTCGGCCAATTTAGGAGCGCGCACGGAAACCGAAAACGGCTTTTACATTGCGTGGGGCGAGCTGGCTCCCAAACAAGGACGTTACGAATGGGAAAGCTATAAGCTGTGCAAGGAAGTGTACGAAGGCGACAGAGATTACAGCAAGTTCTCAAAATACGTTACTGACAGCAAATGGGGCGTGGTGGACGGAAAGACACGACTCGACCTTGAGGACGATGCTGCCCACGAGTTCCTGGGCGGCGACTGGCGCATTCCCACCCCAGAGGAGTTTCAGGAACTTGTGGACAACTGTACTTTCGAGAACGTGCTGCTGAATGGCCATACAGTGATGAAGGCGACGGGTCCCAACGGCAACTGCATCTATTTCCCACATTCAGGGTCTACTCATGTGGTGGACGAAATATACTGTTGGACCACAGACATGAGCCCCGGCGCCAATCAGCATGCCATCTGTTATTCTATCCACTCTTTTTTTGGAGAGGGATACCAAACGTGGGAAGACCGATATGTCGGTATGACCATCCGTGCAGTTTGTCCATGATGGTTGCGAGGGTAGCAAGGAATGGGCTATATGCCTTATTTCTTGCTCCTGTAGAATTTCTCGAGCGTGCGGTAGGCGTTCTCCTTCTCAGGCGAGGCGACTTCCTTTGATTCTACGTCAATCTTCATCACGGGTGCGGCATCGAGATTCTCCTTTGTGATGGCCGTCCACTGAGGCAGTCCCTCGCCGTTGGGATTGCCCGTCTTGCAGAAGTTGGCGTAGTATGTCAGGAACAGCTTCGAGATGGCGTAGTCCTCGTCCTGCCAGTCGTAGTACTCGTTGGTGTCGAGGTTTCCCATAGCATACTCGATGTCGGCGGAGTGGACGGCACCGGGAGCAATCGTAGGCTGCTGAGCCTCTGCCTTCTTCTCTTCAGCGGTCTTCTCACGCACACCACCGGCCAAGCCTCCCGTCTTGTCGCCCATCTTCTCTGAAACCTGCGGGCGCGGGTGCATGTAGTGGTAGCGGTAGACGGGCAGGCCGGTCTTAGCATGGTAGTCGCAGACCTTCCAGGTGGGGAAGCCCGTGAAGAGGTCGGAGACGAGATCGAAGCCTTTCTGAGTCATGACGTCTTCGTCGGTCGTGATGCCGTAAGCCTCAAAGATTTCGTCGGTCGAGTTGCCAAACTGCGCTTTCAGGGCGTTCTTGTAGTTCTGCAGGGTAGGAGTCTGCCCCTGGAGTGCCTGCATGGGATGGGATTCGAGGGAGTTCCAGCCTGCGAGCAGCGGCACCTGGGCCTGCTCGCCACGCTCGAACACGGCGTCGGCACTCTCGGTCATGAAGAGGCCGTCGAGCACCAGCCTTGACATGCCTACGGGAGGGAAGGCCTTCTCGAGTGAGTCTGCATCTATCGCCCTGGCATCTGCTATACTGGCTATGCCTGCCCACTTGAGGAGGCGTGCACCTGCGGAGTCGGCTTCAGCCTGCGTGAGAGGCTTATTGGGCATCACCTCGGCACCTGAGGAGAGCATGGCGCCGGCAATCATATCCTTGGAGAGGGGCGAGCACATCAGGAGCGAAACGCTGAAAGAACCAGCCGACTCGCCCACGATGGTGATGCGGTCAGGGTTGCCGCCGAAGGCCGCGATGTTCTCCTTCACCCACTTGATGGCAGCCACTTGGTCGAGGAAACCGTAGTTGCCACTGCCCTTGTAGTCGGAAGCTGCCGTAAGCTCCGGGTGGGCGAAGAAACCGAATACACCCTCGCGGTAGTTGGCCGTGACGCCGATGACGCCTTCTTTGGCAATGGCGGAGCCGTCGTAGCGGGGCTCACTGCCCGAACCGGCTATAAGTCCGCCGCCATTGAAGTAAATCAGTACGGGCAGGGCGTCGGCTGCGGTCTTTGCCGTCGTCCAGATGTTCAGGTAGAGACAGTCCTCGCTGCGGCCAGGGCCTCGGAACTGCATGTCGCCGAAGATATCGAGCTGCATGGGGTCGTTGCCGAATGTCTTGGCTTCACGAACGCCCTCCCAGGCCTGTAAGGGCTGTGGCGCCTTCCAGCGGAGTTCGCCGACGGGAGCCTGGGCGAACGGCACGCCCAGGAACTTCTTCACGCCGTCCTCCTCGAAGCCCTCAAGGACGCCATACTGGGTTTTTACCTGCAGAGTAACATCCTCTGCCTTTTGTGTGCAAGTGCTGAAGCAGCACAATGCTGCCACAGCCGTCATTATAATGGTCTTTTTCATTTTCGTTATTTTGTTGTTTTTCGATGTTTCGATGTTTCGATATTTCAATGCTTCGGGATTTCGAGATTATCTGCGCAGCAGATTCATCTGGACTTGGGGCTTCATCACGTCGTTGACCTTGGTCTGCTGAGCCTTGGCGTTGGCGGTGAGGGTAGCCTTAATGTCCTGCGACGAGGCTCCTACGAGGAACTGGTATTCGCCCTCGGCAACCACCCATGCGGAGGCGGCCTCGTCGAACGATGCCAGGTCGGCAGCTTTGACGGTCATGGTAACAGTCTCGCTCTCGCCAGCCTTCAAGGCCTTGGTCTTGGCAAATGCCTTCAGCTCCTTGGAGGGTTTGTTGGCGGCCTTGTTGTCGGGAGCAGAGATGTAGAGCTCAACAACCTCCTTGCCCTCGCGCTCGCCTGTATTCTTAATGGTTACGCTGACCTCGTAGCTGTCGCCCTTCTCGGCAATCTTGGCGTCGCTGTACTCGAAGGTTGTGTAGCTCAGTCCGTAACCGAAGGGATAGCTCACGGGTACGTCGAAGGAGTCGAAGTAGCGGTAGCCCACGTAGATGTCCTCCTCGTAGTCGGTAAAGTCGACGTTCTTCACGTTGCCCCTCTCGCCTGTGTTCATAAAGTCGACGCGGGCCGTCTGGTCAACGGGGAAGTTCTTCGATGAGTAGGCGTCGCTGAACTTCACGGGCCAGGTCATGGTGAACTTGCCTGAAGGCGACTGACGGCCGCTGAGCACGTCGACCACGCTGTTGCCGCCCTCCTGACCGGCCTGCCAGGCGCAGAGAATGGCATCGGGCAGGTCCTTCCACGAAGCAGTCTCGATGACGCCGCCGATGTTCAGCAGCACCACCACCTGCTTGCCCGCTTTGTGGTAGACGTCGCACACCTGCTGAAGCAGCTGACGCTCGGAGACGCTGAGGTTGAAGTCGGACGACTTGCGGTCGAGGAACTCACCGGAGATGCGGCCGAGTGTGATGACGGCGATGTCGGCCGTCTCTGCCTGCTTTGCCAGCACGTCGGTAGTAAAACTCGTCTCAGCGGGCAGTCCGGCAGGCATGAAGCGCATCATCATGGCGCGCTCCTTGTCGGTCTTCTCAATCTCGGCAATCTCTGCCTCGCGGGCCTTGCGGTAGTCGTTCCAGAAGGTCTCGTAGGCCGTCTTCAGCTCGTCGTTGACGGTATAGCCTCCGTTCTTCAGACCGTTGAGCAGCGATACGACGTAAGCGTGGTTGACGTTGCCAGAGCCAGTGCCGCCGGCTATGAAGTCGTAGGAGGTGTTGCCATAGAGAGCCACGTTTTTGATGCTTGCGGCAAACGGGAGAGCCTGGCTGTTCTTCATGAGCACCATACCCTCGGCGGCTGACTGTCGGGTGACGGCAGCGTGAGCCTCGAGGTCGGGCTTGTTCGAGAACTGATAGCCCTGATAGCGTGGCGTCTTCTCCACAAGGTTCAGAATGCGCTGAACGCTGCGGTCGAGATCGGCCTCGGCGAGCTTGCCGCTCTTCACGCCGGCCACGATGGAGTCAAACTGCTCGTCCTTGCCGGGCTGCAGCATGTCGTTGCCTGCCCACATCTGCACGGCGCCGTCCTTGCCGCCAAACCAGTCGGTCATAACCGTTCCCTCGTAGCCCCACTCGTCGCGCAGGATGGTCTGCACCAGATCCTTACTCTCCGAAGTGTAGACACCGTTTATATAATTATAGGAGGTCATTACCGTCCAGGGCTTTGCCTCCTTGATGGCAATCTCGAAGCCCTTCAGGTAGATTTCGCGAAGGGCACGCTGCGACATGCGGGCGTCGTTCTTCATGCGGTTGGTCTCTTGGTTGTTGGCAGCGAAGTGCTTGATGCTCGTGCCGACGTCGTTCTTCTGTACGCCGGTAATATAGGCCGCAGCCGTCTTGCCTGCCACTACGGGGTCCTCGGAATAGTATTCGAAGTTGCGGCCGCAGAGCGGATTGCGCATGATGTTGAGTGCCGGAGCCAGCAGCACGTCGGCGCCATACTCCTTCACCTCTTCACCTATGGCCTGGCCCACCTGCTCAATGAGCAGCGTGTTCCAAGTCGAGGCCAGCAGCGTGCCGATGGGGAAGTGGGTGCAGTAATAGGTGGCCGAGTCGCCCTCGCGGGTGGCATCGATGCGCAGTCCGGCAGGTCCGTCGGCCAGTACGATGGCTGGGATTCCGAGCGAGTCGAGAGGGTAGGTAGTGCCGGCGGCACCGGGCACAAGATTGCGTGTGGCGCCAATCACGGCGGCGTTGCCGGAGAATCCAGCCATACCAGTACCAATCACGAAGTGGGCCTTGTCTTCGAGCGAGAGCTTGATCATCACTTCTTCCTGGTCGATGGTGTTCTTGGTTACTTTGTCAGATGTCGTACAGCCGATGGCAAGGGCTGCAACAGCGAAAAGGGCTAATTTCTTCATAGTTTTTTAGCGTTTTAGTTATTGGATGCTGCAAAGTTACACATTTATTCTGATATGGCCAAGTTTTTGGGTAGTTTACAAAAAAAAAAACTTCTGAAACATATTGAGGGTATCCTTGTGGAATATCTTTTATAATTTTGCAGCGGAAATTACTAACAAACATCAAAAGCAACTTACAGTTATGAACAAAACCTTGAAAACCTTGATGGCAGCAGCCCTCCTGTTGGCGCTGCCGTGTGGCGTGTCCGCCCAGAAGAAGGCTGCCGCCAAAAAGAAAGCCAAGACCGAGCAGAAGGCTCAGCCTGATCCTAACTTCTACATCTTCCTCTGCTTCGGACAGTCGAACATGGAGGGAAATGCCCGTCCCGAGGCCGTCGACTTGGAGAGTCCCGGCCCGCGCTTCCTCTTGATGCCTGCCGTCGACTTCCCTGCTGCCAATGGCCGTCCTGAGCGCAAGATGGGCGAGTGGTGCGAGGCGTCGGCTCCGCTCTGCCGTGCTAACACCGGCCTTACGCCCGCCGACTGGTTCGGCCGCACCCTCGTGGCCTCGCTGCCCGAGAACATCAAGATTGGTGTTATCCACGTCGCCATCGGCGGTATCGACATTAAGGGCTTCCTGCCCGACAGCATCCCCAGCTATGTCGAGAAGAAGGCTCCGGGCTGGATGAAGGGCATGCTTCAGGCATACGACAACAACCCCTACGAGCGCCTGGTCACGCTGGCCAAGAAGGCTCAGAAGGACGGCGTCATCAAGGGCATCCTGATGCATCAGGGCGAGACCAACACCGGCGACCCGAAGTGGGCAGGCATGGTGAAGCAGGTCTATGAGAACCTCTGCGGCGACCTGCAGCTGAAGCCCGAGGAGGTGAACCTCTACGTGGGTAACATCGTTCAGGCCGACGGCAAGGGCGTCTGCATCGGTTGCAAGAAGCAGATCGACGAGCTGCCGCAGACCATTCATACCTCTCAGGTCATCTCCAGCGACAACTGCTCCAACGGTCCCGACCGTCTGCACTTCGATGCTGCCGGCTATCGTGAGCTGGGTTGCCGCTATGGCGAGGCTGTGGCCCGTCATCTCGGCTACGAGCCCAAGCGCCCGGCCAACCTGCCTGTGGCCATCAAGAAGATTAACGTGCCTGCCGATGCCGTTACAGGCGAGAACACCATTCCCGGCAACGAGTTCCCGAAGGTCGACTCTCAGCGTCGCGCCTACTTCCGCATCCAGGCTCCGCAGGCCAAGAAGGTCGTTGTCGACATCTGCAGCAAGAAGTACGACATGGAGCCTCAGGGCAATGGCGTCTTCATGGCCGTTACCGATCCCCTGCCCGTGGGCTTCCACTACTATTTTATGAACATCGACGGCGTGAACTTCATCGACCCGGCCTCTGAGACGTTCTTCGGCACCAACCGTGAGGCCGGCGGACTGGAGGTGCCCGAGGGTCCCGAGGGCGACTACTACCGTCCGCAGCAGGGCGTGCCCGCCGGCAGCGTGCGCAGCATTTACTACTACAGCAACGAGCAGAGCAAGTGGCGCCACGCCATGGTCTACACCCCGGCTGAGTACGACCAGAAGCAGGGCTTCAAGAAGCGTTACCCCGTGCTCTATTTGCAGCACGGCATGGGCGAGGGTGAGACCAGCTGGACCCTGCAGGGCCGTATGCAGCACATCATGGACAACGCCATCCACAGCGGCGAGGCCGTGCCGATGATTGTCGTCATGGAGAGCGGCGACATCAAGGCGCCGATGGGCCGCGGTCAGGGCATGGGCGACTATGGCGCTTCGTTCTATCCCGTACTGCTCAACGACCTGATTCCGTATATCGATGCCAACTTCCGCACGAAGACCGACCGCGACAACCGCGCTATGGCCGGACTCAGCTGGGGTGGCCACCAGACCTTCGACATCGTGTTCAACAACATGGATAAGTTCGCCTGGCTCGGCACGTTCAGCGGTGCCATCTTCGGCCTCGACCTGAAGACGGCCTATAACGGCGTGTTTACCAATGCCGATGAGTTCAACAAGAAGATCCACTACATGTATATGAACTGGGGCTCTGACGACTTCATCAAGAGCGGCGACATCGTCAAAGGCCTGCAGGAGATGGGTATCAAGGTCGAGGGCAAGGAGTCGGCAGGCACTGCCCACGAGTTCCTTACCTGGCGCCGCGGTCTCCACGAGTTCATCCCCCACCTGTTCAAGGGCGTGAAGTAACGGCTACCGCTTAGCGACTACGAATTTCACGAATTATACGAATTGCCAAAGTCCCTGTTCGTCAGCGAGGCTTCAATTCGTATAATTCGTGAAATTCGTTTGTTTGTGCTATAGCGCAAACTTTAGCGTCCTGTCACCAAGAGCCAGCAAATACACTTGTCCCTTTGGCAGAGTAATCTTATGGGTACTATTGGTAATGACAGAATTTGCAACGGGTAAACCATTTGCCCCATACACAATACAGCGACTCTGCGGCTCAGCGTTGTAGATAACAACGCCATCGTCAACTACCTTGATGTCTGCCTTTGACTGCCTGGCAGAAAAAGTGTCCGACGTGTTATCCTTCTCGTAAACGATAGATATGGTCGCATCATTCATTATGGCTGGTGTCGTATAAACGTTACAGCTCTTTATAAGCGAAGATATATCTGTACCGTCCATTGTTGCCGTAAGGATTTTCCAGCCAGCCTCTGGCTGGATGGATAGTTCTTGTCTTGTACCCTTCTTAACTTTCAGCTTCGTTATTCCGCGCCCATCTTTCATTGTCAGCCAAACGTATTCTACCGTCTCGCCTCCGGTCTCTTCAATCCTTAGAAATTCGCGCCAGCCGTCAAAGCGTATGTAGAGCTCTTTCGTACTAGCAGGTACATACAGTACTCCATTACGAAGCGTGTTTTTAGAGAAGACATTTCTTTTACAGTTAAATGGCTCGGTTATCTCCGAACGGACTGTCAAGAGATTATCACAATAATAGAAAGCACCATCTCCTATACTTGTAACACTTTCTGGAATTGTGATTGAGGTTAGGCCGATACAACTTTGGAACGCATAATCACAAATGGTCGTCACTGAATTGGGGATAGTCACACTCGTAAGGCTAGTACAGCGTTGGAACGCATAATAGCCGATGTTTGTCACGGAATTGGGGATGGTTACACTCGTAAGGCCAGTACAGCCCTCGAACGATTCAGGACCGATGCTCGTTACGGAATTGGGAATGGTCACGCTTATAAGGCCACTACAGTCCCTGAACCAACCTCCAATGCTTGCCACGGAGTTGGGGATGGCCACACTTGTAAGACCAGTACAGCCTTCGAACGCATAATAACCGATGCTTGTCACGGAATTGGGGATAGACACGCTCGTAAGACCACTACATAATTGGAACGCATGTTCACCAATGGCCGTAATGGAATTGGGGATTATCACACTCGTAAGGCCACTACATTTATAAAACGCAGATTCACCGATGCTCGTCACCACACAAGTAACGCCCCCGTATTCCACACTCTCAGGAATTTCAACAACCCCAGTGTATTTATTAGGATTTTTAGTAACTTCCGCCACCTTCCCTTCCAGAGTTAGGTTGTAGTAAATGCCACCAATCTCAACGGCATCGGCAGCAGCGGTAAGGGGCAGTAGAGCCATCAGGAGCGATAATAATGTCTGTCTCATAATTGTTATGATGTTCGTTATTGTTATTAGTTCTTGAATATGGAAAACGTGAGCTGTTTACTTCGCTTACGTTCTCAAGGTTCTCCCAAACCCAACACACTTCAACGAGTAAAAGCCCACGCTATCTGCGTGAGCATCACTGCTTTTGTCTTGTGTGTTCTTTTGAAACGGGAGATTTCTGAGAACAAGAATCCAAGCGGACGCTTCAACGTATATGTTTGTTTAATCTTTCTTCAGCCCATAGGCATTATCAGTTTTGTTGGTTCAACATTATTTTTTGTATTTCTTACTGAACAGGTCGGAATGAGTGCCTGTATTCAGCATTATGAGTATCAACTCCTGATCGTGCTGCTCCCAGATTAGCAACCAGTTGGGTTGGATGTGGCATTCCCACTGACCTTTGCGGGCACCGTGCAACTTGTGTGGTTTGTATTCTGATGGCAGGCGTCCGTCGCGTTCGAGTAAAGACATAACTTTACGCAAGTCGTCCATTGGATAACCCCGCTTGATGCAACGTGCCATATCCCTATCAAAAGAGTTGGTCGTCTTAATCGTGTATGCCATCAGAGTCCGAAGCTTTTGAAATACTCGTCTACAGAGGCATGGGTTGTAACACGCCCTTCGTCCAGGTCACGGAGTGAAAGTTCATAGGACGAATAACGCTTGCGGCGCGGTACGGTGATTTTACCGACGCCTTTGAGCATGCTGATGGCGCGCTTGATGTCCTTCAGCATCGACATGTCTTCGATGTTTACCAATATTTGGCCTTCTTCCGGCACTGTTGTTGCTTGCATATTGTATCAGTTTATTATTGTCGCCTGCAAATTTAGCGAATAATTCTGAACTGACAAAGGAAAAAGGGGAAAAAGTTTTCCAGAGTAAGACAGTAAGAGTCAACCTATATAAAGTTTATTGTTTTATCGAGTCAACTAATCTTAGGGTTTAGACATACTGACAGTCAACCCAAATCAGGAAACGTCACTTGCATAATCCCTAGAATATGTTTACTTTTGCATCCAGTCAACTAACATTAGGGTTATGACGACATCCGTCAACCCATTGCAGGGTTAAAAGGTGAGAGTCAACCTATATAAAGTTTATTGTTTAACCGAGTCAACTAATCTTAGGGTTTAGACATACTGACAGTCAACCCAAATCAGGAAACGTCAGTTTATTCGCACGAGGCGGCGGCTCATGATGCTGAGGTGGCGAGTTAGCAGGCTTAACCCGCCGGGTTGAAGGGCTTAACCTGGCGGGTAACTGGTCGCTTGGTGCCGGGTAACGAGGCGTTTGGTGCCGGTAAAGTCCGTTGGGTGAAAATAGTGTGGAAAGAATTAAACCTTTTTGGGCTGGTGGCGTCAAAGATGCAGAAGATTTAGCTAAATTGTGTAATGAAGAACTTCTTACTATTAGCCCTTCTGGGGCTATTCTCTATGTTAGCCAGTGCCCAACCCCGCGATAATTTGACTATCAGCGGGCACGTTACCGATGCCGATCTGAAGGAACCGTTGGCACAGGCTACTGTACAGTTATTCCGAGCGAAGGACAGCACGTTTGTGGGTGGCACGGTGACCGACTTGCGCGGTAACTTCTCTGTCGAGGCCCCGACGAACGGCATTTATCGGCTGAAGATTTCGTCGGTGGGCTTTCAGCCGATTCAGCGCGAGGTGACGCTGCGTAACAATCGCGACTACGACTTCGGCGACCTCATGATGTCGCCCGAGGCCGTGATGCTGAAGGAGGCCGTGGTGACGGGGCGTGCAGCCCAGGTCATTGTGCGCAAGGACACGCTGATGTTCAACCCCGAAGCCTACCGAACGCCCGAGGGCTCGGCCATCGAGGAGCTGATCAAGCGCATGCCGGGAGCCGAGGTCGACGAGGACGGCAACATCACCATGAACGGCAAGCAGGTGAAGAAAATCCTGCTCGACGGCAAGGAGTTCATGCTCGGCGACATTGAGACGGCGCTGAAGAACCTGCCCGTGAACATCATCCAGAACGTGAAGTTCTACGACCAGCAGAGCGACCAGGCCCGCATCACCGGCATTGAGGACGGCAACAAGGAGACCGTGCTCGACTTTACTATTAAGAAAGGTATGAACCGCGGCTACATGACCAACCTCGACCTGGCCGGCGGTACTGAGCACCGCTACGCCTCGCGCGGCATGGCCAGCAGCTTCACCGACAAGACGCGCCTGATGGTGATGGGCAACATGAACAACAAGGACGAGAACGCCAGCTGGTGGAACCGTCGCGGACTGAACGCCAACAAAGTGGCTGGCCTGAACCTGAACTACGACGACGGCGAGAAGCTGAAGACCGACTTCTCGCTGCGCTGGAACCACCGCGACGGCGACAACCAGAACGACAATGCCAGCGAGAACTTCTACAGCGAGACGTCGCGCACGTTCTCAAACAGCATGTCGAAGAACCTGTCGCGCAGCAACAACTGGCGCGCCAACGTGCGCGTGGAGTGGAAGCCCGACACGCTGACCAACTTCCTGTTGCGCGCCAACGGCAGCACGGGTACCAACGACGGTACAGGCACCTCGAAGTCGGCCACGTTCAGCGCCGACCCGTATCTCTATGTGGACGATCCGCTGGGGTATATGGACAATATGGGGCAGATGGGTGAACTGGGAAAGTACGTCGTCAACAGTAACCGGAGCGCCAACCTCAGCTACGGCGAGAACAAGAGCGCCTGGGCCATGCTACAGTTCTACCGCCGCCTGAACCCGAAGGGGCGCAACATCACGCTGCGCGTGGAAGGCTCGTTTGGCGACAACGACAACCGCAACGTGTCGAACAACGAGGTACACCTTCATCGCGTGAAGAACCAGGCCGGACAGGACTCCACCTATTTTACCGCGCGCTATAACACTACGCCGTCGGACAACAGCGGCTACGTGGCCAGCATCAACTACAGCGAGCCGCTCTGGAAGGGTGCCCACCTGCAGGCCAGCTACGAGCTGCGCTACAACCAGAACAAGAGCGACCGCCAGACCTACGACTTCAGCCGGCTCGCGCAGAACCCCTTCTCGGGCATCGTGCCCGACTACCGCGAGTGGGACCCCTGGATTGGTGATGCCAACCCGTTCGCCCAGCAACTCACGCCGCTCTCGTCGTTTATTGACAAGAACCTGAGCCGCTACTCGGAGTACAAGAACTACACCCACAACATCCGACTGACCCTGCGCCACTGGCAGGAGGAGTACGACTACAACGTGGGCTTCCTCGTGCAGCCGCAGCGCTCGAACTTCATCCAGGACTA
>CAMHHO010000070.1:0-17264 GCA_946184965.1 uncultured Prevotellaceae bacterium
GCTTGCCCATGAACGACATGCCCAGTGCGGCCTCCATAGCCGTCTTCTCGTTGGTACTCCAGCGGCAGTGTACGCCGCGCTCCTTGGCCAGGGCGTTACCCTGAATAAACTCTGTAATCTCAGTCGACGGCGTGCCCGGATATGCATACACACCAGAGAGTCCGGCGTGCAGCGCTCCCAGCGCTATGGCTTCGTCGCCCAACAATAGTTTCTTTGACATCTTTTTATTTACGATTTACTGATTTTCGATTAACGATTGAAATCCCATTAGATTTCCCAACCAATAGCCGAGGCACCGAGCACGGCGGCTGAGGCACCGTCGAGACCGCTTACCAGGAACTGGGCCTTGCCGCGGAAAATCTGCATGACGTGGGCATCGTAGGCCTCGCGGATGGGCTTCATAATCAGCTCGCCGGCCTTCACCATACCACCGAAGAAGATGAACGCCTCGGGACTCGAGAAGGCTGTGAAGTCGGCGCAGGCCTCGCCCAGCATCTTGCCCGTGAACTGGTAGATCTCGTTGGCCAGCTCGTCGCCCTTGCTAGCGGCAATCGAAACGTCGAGCGACGTGATGTCCTCGGGATTCATCTCGCGCAGCAGCGACGGACGGGTGGTCTTTGCCAGCATTTCGCGGGCCGTGCGTGCCACACCCGTTGCCGAGCAGTAAGCCTCCAGACAGCCCGTGCGACCGCAACCACAGCTGCGGCCCTCGGCACCGCGCACCATCGTTACGTGGCCCAGCTCGCCTGCGAAGCCGTCGCAGCCGTAGAGCAGCTGGCCGTTCACCACGATGCCCGAGCCTACGCCCGTACCCAATGTGATGACAATGAAGTTCTTCATGCCACGTGCCACGCCGTAGACCATCTCGCCAAGGGCAGCAGCGTTGGCGTCGTTGGTCAGTGCCACGGGGATGCCTCCCAGCCGCTCGCTGAACATCTTGGCCAGAGGAATCACCTCGTCGTGAGCCCAGGTTAGGTTCGGCGCAAACTCGATGGTGCCGTTATAGTAGTTGCCATTGGGCGCACCAATGCCCATCGCCTTGATCTTCTCCAGACCGCCCACCTGCTCGATGATGACCTGCAGGGCCTCGATACAGGCGTCGACATATTCTTGGGCCGTAGCGTAGTTGCCGGTCTTGATGGCCGTCGTAGCCTTGATGTCGCCGCGGGCGTCGACAATTCCAAACACGGAGTTCGTACCTCCTAAGTCCAAGCCAATCACGTATGGCTTCATTGCTTGCTGTTCGTTCATAATTCTTACGTTTTATGGTGTTTTATGTTATTCGCGCGGCAAAGTTACGAAGTTTTTGCGACTTAAACGAACAATTACCGCGAAATTTTTAAGTTTTGCATAGGCTGCCACTTACTCTGGTTAAGTGGACAAGTTAGTAGCGCTAATTGGCCTACTTAGCGCAGAGGAAAAATATGGTATTAGACCGCAAATATACTATTTAAATAATGTACGCGAGATAAAAAGCCAACTGGTAGTCGGCTGTCACTGTCGGCGGATGAATGGCAGCGTCTTGGGCAGGCGTTGCCATTTCCCGTTCTTGGGCACCTTGAGCGTGCTGCCCTTCTCCTGGCGAAGTACGTAGGTAGAGTCGTTCTGGCGGGTGAGTGTGGCGGTGAGGTCCTCGCTGCCGTAGTCGTTGATGAGACTGAGCTCGGCGGTGGTCTCGTCGTCGGCGACACGGGCGGCGGTGATGGCCCAGCAGAAGGAGTTGTTCTTCTTGCCCAGATAGCCCGGCAGGCGTCCGTAGAGCTCGTTGCCCGGCACGGAGACTGACTCATTGTAAAAATCAATTCTCAGGTAGACGTCGTACTCATTGTTGTACAGATATCCCTTGAAGGCCGTGTTCTGCTTCTGTGCGAAGGCGGTTGCGGCGAGGGCGGTCAGTGCGAGTGCAAGTAAAGCTTTTTTCATACTTTTGAGTGTGATTTCGGTGGCAAAGGTAGCAAATATATATCAATAAATCACTGAAAGCCATAAAAATAAGGTTAAAAGATGGCGTGTTTTTGAAATTTTTTAAGTATCTTTGCAGCCGTTTATAATTATAACGAATGGTAAGTAAGAGATTAGTGCCTGACTATATCTTTGAATCGAGTTGGGAAGTTTGTAACAAAGTTGGTGGTATTTACACCGTACTTTCCTCGCGCGCAAAGACATTGCAGGATAGGATGAAGGACCGCATCATCTTCGTGGGTCCCGACTTTTGGAAAAAGAAGGAAAGTCCCTATTTCAGGGAAGACAAAGCCCTGTTTGCCGATTGGCAATGGGAAGCTAAGGAGTGTGGAATCAACGTGAGGGTAGGGCGCTGGACGGTGCCCGGCGAACCGATAGCCATACTCGTCGACTTTGAGCCCTATTTTGAGAAGAAGAACGAGATATACGCCTGGCTGTGGGAGCACTACCAGGTGGACTCGCTGCACGCCTACGGCGACTACGACGAGGCCTCGATGTTCTCGTATGCCGCCGCGCTGGTTGTGGAGAGCTTTTATAAGCACTACCTGAATGCGAAGCAGAAGGTGATTTATCATGCCAACGAGTGGATGTGCGGACTGGGTGCGCTCTACATCAACAACAAGCTGCCGCAGATTGGCACCATATTCACCACCCACGCCACGAGCATCGGACGCTCGATTGCCGGCAACCAGAAGCCGCTCTACGACTACCTGTTTGCCTATAATGGCGACCAGATGGCTGGCGAGCTGAACATGCAGTCGAAACACTCGATTGAGAAGCAGACGGCCAAGAACGTCGACTGCTTTACGACGGTGAGCGACATCACGGCCAAGGAGTGTGTCGAACTGCTGGACAAGCCTGTCGACGTGGTGCTGCCCAACGGCTTCGACAACAGCTTCGTGCCCAAGGGTCCTGCCTTCACCAAGAAGCGCAAGGCAGCCCGCAAACGACTGCTCGAGGTGGCTAATGCGCTGCTTGGAGAATCGCTTGACGATGATACGCTGATTGTCTCGACGTCAGGACGTTATGAGTTCCGCAACAAGGGCATCGACGTGTTTGTGGAGGCCATGAACCGGCTGCTGCGCGACCGCGACTTGAAGAAGAAGGTGGTGGCCTTTATCGAGGTGCCCGGATGGGTGGGCGAGCCCCGCAAGGACCTGCAGGAGCGACTGGCATCCAATTCCTCAACTGCTCAACTCGCCAACTTCTCAACTCCTTTAGAGGTTCCCCAGATTACCCACTGGCTGCACAACATGAGCCACGACCAGGTGCTGGGCATGATGAAGTACTACGACATGCACAACCGCAAGGACGAGCAGGTGAAGGTCATCTTCCTGCCCTGCTATCTCGACGGCGACGACGGCATCGTCAACATGACCTACTACGACCTGGTGCTGGGCAACGACCTCTGCATCTACCCCTCGTACTACGAGCCGTGGGGCTATACGCCGCTCGAGGCTGTGGCCTTCAAGGTGCCCTGCATCACGACCGACCTGGCCGGCTTCGGCCTGTGGGCCAACGGCGTGTTCGGGCATAACGGCGAGCTGGAGGACGGCGTGAAGGTTATCCACCGCACCGACTATAACTACTCTGAGGTGGCCGACGCCATCAAGGACGCTGTGGCCGAGTTCTCGGCGATGACCAAGAAGCAGGTCGACGTCTGCCGCAAGAATGCCGACGCGTTGTCGAAGAAGGCCCTCTGGAGCGAGTTTATCAAGTACTACGACGAGGCTTACGACATTGCCCTGCGCAAGGCCGAGGCCCGCAAGTGAAACAGATTATCGAAAAAAGTCAAATAATAAATTACAAAGATGAAAATTAAAGCAGATTACACCAACGCTCCCCAGTGGCGGGAGATGTCAGTAAAGTCAAGCCTGCCCGAAGAACTTCAGTGCTTGAACGAGATTGCCCATAACCTCTGGTGGGTGTGGAACTTCGAGGCGCGCGACCTGTTCCGCGACCTTGATCCCACGATCTACCACGACGTGAAGCACAATCCCGTGATGCTCCTGGAGCGTCTGAGTATGAACCGCAAGGAGGAGATTGTCAAGGACAAGGCCCTGATGAAGCGCATCAAGGATGTCTATGCCGCATTCCGCAAGTATATGGACGTCAAGCCCGACGCAAAGCGCCCCTCGGTGGCCTACTTCTGCATGGAGTATGGCATGCACTCGGCGCTGAAGATCTACTCGGGCGGTCTGGGCATGCTGGCCGGCGACTACGTGAAGGAGGCCTCCGACTCGAACGTCGACATGTGTGCCGTCGGTTTCCTCTATCGCTTCGGCTACTTCACACAGAGCCTGTCGATGGACGGACAGCAGATTGCCAACTATGAGTCGCAGAACTTCCAGAGCCTGCCCATTGAGCGCCAGCTCGACCAGGACGGCAACCCCCTGGTGGTCGACGTGCCCTACACCAACTATCTGGTTCACGCCTACGTCTGGCGCGTCAACGTCGGCCGTGTGAAGCTGTATCTGCTCGACACCGACAACGAGATGAACTCGGAATTCGACAAGCCCATTACCCACTCGCTCTACGGCGGTGACTGGGAGAACCGCCTGAAGCAGGAAATCCTGCTCGGCATCGGCGGTATGCTGCTGCTCAAGAAGCTCGGCATCAAGAAGGACATCTACCACTGCAACGAGGGCCACGCCGCACTCTGCAACCTGCAGCGCCTCTGCGACTACATCGACGAGGGACTGTCGTTCAACCAGGCTCTTGAGCTTGTGCGTGCCTCGGGTCTCTACACCGTCCATACACCCGTGCCCGCCGGTCACGACTACTTCGACGAGGGACTCTTCGGCAAGTATCTGGGCGGCTATCCGCAGAAGCTCGGCATCACTTGGGACGAGTTCATCGGCATGGGCCGTACCAACCCCGACGACAAGGGCGAGAAGTTCTGCATGTCGACCTTCGCCTGCAACACCTGCCAGGAGGTCAACGGCGTGTCGAAGCTCCACGGATGGGTGTCGCAGAAGATGTTTGCAGGCATCTGGAACGGCTACTACCCCGAGGAGAACCACGTGGGCTACGTCACCAACGGCGTACACTTCCCCACATGGGCAGCCGCCGAGTGGCGCCAGCTCTACAGCAAGTACTTCGACAAGAAGTTCATGAGCGACCAGTCGAACGAGGACATCTGGCACGCCATCTACAACTGCCCCGACGAGGAAATTTGGGCTACCCGCATGGCCCTGAAGAACAAGCTCTTCGACTATATCAAGGTGCAGTTCCGCGAGACCTGGCTGAAGAACCAGAACGACCCCAGCCGCGTGGTGAAGCTGCTTGAGCGCTTCAACCCCAATGCACTGGTCATCGGCTTCTGCCGCCGCTTTGCTACCTACAAGCGCGCCCACCTGCTGTTTACCGACCTGCCTCGTCTGAGCAAGATTGTCAACAATCCCGAGCGCCCCGTCATCTTCCTCTTTGCCGGTAAGGCTCACCCCGCCGACGGTGCCGGTCAGGGACTGATCAAGAAGATTTTCGAGATTTCGCAGATGGAGGAGTTCCAGGGCAAGATCATCTTCCTCGAGGACTACGACTTCCTGCTGGCACGCCGCCTCGTCTCGGGTGTCGACATCTGGATGAACACCCCGACACGTCCGCTCGAGGCATCGGGTACATCAGGCGAGAAGGCCGAGATGAACGGTGTCGTCAACCTTTCGGTGAAGGACGGCTGGTGGCTTGAGGGCTATCGCGAGGGTGCCGGATGGGCACTCACCGAGAAGCGCACCTACCAGAATCAGGGCTATCAGGACCAGCTCGACGCTGCCACCATCTACGGTCTGCTGGAGCAGGAGATTGTGCCCCTCTATTATAATAAGGACGAGAACGGCATCTCGAAGGGCTGGATTCAGGTCGTCAAGAACTCCATCGCACAGATTGCTCCGCACTACACCATGAAGCGTCAGCTCGACGACTACTACTCGAAGTTCTACGAGAAGGAGGCCAAGCGCTTCAAGGAAATTTCGGCCAACAACTATCAGGTTGCCAAGGAAATCGCCCTGTGGAAGGAGACCGTCGTAGAGCGCTGGGATGCCATCAGCGTCGTCTCGTCGGAGTGGGACGTTCCCGCATCGGGACTCTTCACCGGGACGAAGTACACGCTGCGCTACGTCATCAACGAGCAGGGACTCGACGATGCCGTCGGACTGGAGAAGGTCAACGTCTATACCGACGAGAACGGCGAGGACCACATCTTCTCGATTGAGCCGCTGAAGATGATTGGCCACGAAGGCAACAACTACACCTTCGAGGCTACGCTGGCTCCGCGCCAGGCCGGTCTCTACAAGAGTGCCGTCCGCATGTATCCGAAGAACAGCCTGCTGCCTCACCGTCAGGACTTCTGCTACGTCAAGTGGCTGGAGCTGCCTAACGCATAAGTGAGGTCTGCACAATAAAAGGGTAGGGGAATACGTTAATAAGGTATATGATGAAGCGTGTTCTCCTACCTTTACTGTTGCTGGGCAGTCTGATTGCAGCCTGCTCCGACGACGATACTTTCTCAACCGACCGCAGTAACCGGCTGACTTTCTCGACCGATACCGTGAAGATGGACACCGTTTTCTCGACGGTAGGCTCCAGCACCTACACCTTCTGGGTGTTCAACAACTCGGCCGACGGCATCAGGCTGACAACGGTCAAGCTGAAGAACGGCAACCAGACGGGCTTCCGAGCCAACGTCGACGGCTCCTACCTCGACAACACGATGGGCTCGGTCGTCAGCGACCTTGAGGTGAGAAAGGGCGATAGCATTCGCGTGTTCGTCGAGCTGACAGCCCCCGAGAACAAGCAACTGGAGCCGCAACAGCTTGAGGATGCGCTCGTCTTCACGCTGGAGAGCGGCGTTGAGCAGCGCGTCGTGCTGAGGGCTCATTCGTGGGATGCTATTCCCGTTAGAGGTCTGACGATAGCTGCCGACACGCTCATTGAGTCGGCGAGGCCCATCGTCGTCTATGGCGACGGCATCAAGGTCGACAGTGGCGCCGTGCTGACAATACGCAACACCACCCTCTACTTTCACGACGGCGCGGGGCTGAACGTTGGCGGCAGTCTGGTGACGGAGAACGTCGTGATGCGCGGCGACCGACTCGACCACATGTTCGACTATCTGCCCTACGATCGGGTGAGCGGTCAGTGGAAGGGCGTAACCTTCTCACGCTCGTCCCATAACAACCTAATGACCGATACCGAAATACGCAATGCAATGACGGCCGTGCTGCTCGAAGACTCAGCCCGGCTCGACTCTGCTACCCAGCGGCTGACGATGACCCGCTGCCTGGTTCATAATGCCAAGGGCGACGGCGTCGTAGCCTACAACAGCAACATCGGACTCTATAATTGCCAGCTGACCAATACCCTGGGCGACTGTCTGGCCGTCTATGGCGGAATTGCCGACATCGACCAGTGTACGATGGCTCAGTTCTATCCCTTCTCGGCCAATCGGGGTGTGGCGCTGCGCTTCACTAACTATGCTGATTTGGTGCTGTTGTGTACGAACAGCATTTTCACGGGTTATGAAGACGACGAGATCATGGGCGAGGCTAACGACTCGACAAAGGCTTTCCAATACTTGTTCTACAATTGCCTGATGCGAACGCCCCAAGTGGAGGGCGACACCGTCAGCTTCAAGCAAATTCTTTGGGAAACGCCCAAGGACTCCATACAAGGCAAGAAACACTTCGTGAAGATTGACGAAGAGAATCTTGACTACGACTTCCACCTCGACTCACTGTCGACGGCTCAGGGTATGGGCTGCTACTAAAACGCCGTAAACGACAGGGGCATCAGCTGCTTGATGCCGTCGATGACGTAAATCCTGTTGCGCCCGTAGAGCAGGATGCGCACCTCCTGGCTGAAGCGCGTCTCAGTCTCAATGAGCACCTGACGGCATGAGCCACAGGGCGACACCGGCTCGTCCTGCAGTTCTCCTTCAGGCGTCCGGGCGGCAATGGCAATCATCCTGACAGGCACGTCGGGATACTGCGCTCCGGCAGCAAAGATGGCCGAGCGCTCGGCACAGAGCCCAACGGGATAGGCGGCATTCTCCTGATTACAACCTATGACCTCGACGCCATTGTTCAGAAGCAGGCAGGCGCCCACGCTGAACTTCGAGTAGGGGGCATACGAACGGTTGGTGGCCTCGATGGCCTGCTCAATAAGGTGCTGCTCCGCTTGGCTCAGTTCATCAAATTGACATTCCCGAATAGAGGTTTTCAGTTCCACTTTTTTCATAATAGGCTGTTTTTATGTGGCAAAGATAAGCAAATTTCTTGAATTGTGTACTTTTTCTGCCAATTATTTTTGGTTGTTTCTAAAAAAAGCATTAACTTTGCACCCGCAAAATGCGAAAGGAAGGTTGGCAGAGTGATCGATCGCGCTGGACTCGAAATCCGGTATACCCCTTTCGGGTATCGGGGGTTTGAATCCCTCACCTTCCGCCAAAGGAGCCTCACTCTCCGCAAAACTGAAAGGAAACCGTTAAAACGGCTTCCTTTTTTTGTTGCTGAAAATCAGCCATTTATTATTTTAGCTCTTGTAAGTGCCTCTGTTTCAACCCTTATAAGGGGATAGAAACCTCTCGAAAAATCCATGTGATAACGTGAGATAACATGAGAAGAAGTGAACGAAATGTTTTACCACATGTTTTACCACCCTACTTCGGATGTTTTACCACTTGGATAAAAATGAACTAAAAAAATGCAAGAGCAACAAATTTAACTATTTTTAATATGATTGTACCAATTTTGGTCTTTGTATATGACCGCAAAAAGAAAGCAACTCCAAAGAAGTCTGTTTCTGTGGAATTAAGAATCACACTTGAAAGGAAATCCAAGTATGTCTCAACGGGAATTCGTCTGTTTCCCAAAGAATGGCATAGAGGAACAGTTGTCAACCGCCCTGATTCAGCAGAACTAAATGAATTACTCGGCTCTATTATGGTGCGCGCACGAAAAGTAGTCAATGCGATGGTTGAATCAGGGAACCTGAACCTTGACGAGATTCCGCGCCGTATGGAGGAACTGACAACAGACAAGCGTCTGTTCTATGACTTCTGTGTTGAACGTACAAAAGTACGTATATATGGAAAAAGCAAAGACACTGCAGAGAGGTATGACAGATTCCTTAAATGGCTCAAAGACTGGGGGAAGATTATCTATTTCTCCGATGTCACAGACAAGAAAATCATCAGCATGGACGAAGAACTGGCTAAAACAGGTATGAAGCCCTATTCGAAGTGGAACAATTACCATCGTTTCCTTAACTCTTTCATTCTTGATGCCATTGAAGAAGGGTGCCTGAAAAGAAATCCATATAAATGGATTCAAATAAATAAAGAGAAGAACAATGGACTGAAGAAGCATCTTACACCAGAGGAATTCAATAGATTGAGGAAGGCAGAAATGCCAACCCAATCATTGGAACGGGTCCGAGACCTGTTCGTATTCCAGACATATACATGCCTAAGTTACGTAGATCTTGAATCATTCGATACCAGCCAGATAAACAAGACGGGAGTATACACCGCGAAGCGAGGCAAAACAGGTGTGGAGTTCACCTTTTATGTCATGAAGCCAGCAAGAGACATTTTAATCAAATATGACGGCAAACTGCCGCTTATCTCCAATGAGAAATACAATGATTATCTAAAGTTGGTCGCACAGGCTGCCAAAATTGACAAGCCTGTGACAAGCCATTGGGCCAGACATACAGGTGCTACGCTATTATTAAATGATGGCGGAGTCGATATGGAAATCATAGCGCGTATCTTAGGACATACAAGTACTCGTCAAACCCGTGATACATACGCTAAGTTGCTCGATACGACTGTCGCAACTGCTATGAAGGGCTTGGAGAAAAGAATTTGTAAAACAAGCAAAACAAAGACATAAGAAGCCTGATTCTTCCCTGCTAAGCCTCCTTATGCCGATGGTGGTGCTCTCTGTTTCGGGTAGAGCATCACCTTTTTCCTTCCATTAAATATTGGCTCTTCTTTGACAGACACGTGAGGCCTTACCTATAATTATAATGTATATGCTTGACACCTATGTCAGCCATTTCGCTTTACATAACTACTATGAATCAACGGCCCTCAACAATTCGTATTCTATATGACCGTTCATTTCAACGCCTAATTTATTCTTGTATAATAAACTCTTCCTGTCGCCCTCCTATTAGCTCATCTCCTGGCAGGGCCAATAATCGTACATTCATCCCGTGTGGTTTACTGAAAATAGCACCTGACAGATGACCATCATCTTCCTTACATTTTGGTGGCTTTGCCGGACACATTTTCAGCCGGTGTTATTACTAATTTTCCTTTGCAAATTTAGCGCAAGCGGCATTCGGCAAGTACCAGTCACAGGTTCCTTATTCCCGCACAAAATTTCGACACGCTTTCCGCATTTTCTTCTTGACGCCAAGTAGTGGCTAAAGAAAATGTGGTTTTTCAAAATTTTCCTTGTAATTCCTTGACCTTTTCATGCCTTCCTCTTGCCTGCTCCATATTGCACGTAAAATTTATTTAATAACCCCTAAAAATTAAAGTCTTATGCAAAACAACAACAATTTCCAGATTTCAGGTTTCATCGCCCAGGACGCTCAGATTCGTCAGTTCACAACCGCTTCAGTGGCACGCTTCCCACTGGCAGTAGCCCGCACAGAGAAGCAGGAGGGCGAGGAGAAGAGAGTGTCAGCCATTATGAGAATCGAGTGCTGGCGTAAGAACGAGTCCACTGCAGACTTCGAGCTGCTGGCCAAGGGTAACAGAGTCGCTATCGACGGCTTCTTCAAGCCCGAGGAGTGGACTGACAAGGACGGTGTCAAGCACAACCACGTCATTCTGGTAGCCAAGTCTGTCGCTCCGGTCGAAGAAAAGCCGGAAGAGAAAAATGCAGGGAAGGAGGGCAAGTAGCCTCCTTCACTCTTCTCCATCGTTACTTAGTTTGGAGTCTGGCAGAAGTCAGGCTCCAAATGTTTTGTCTATAAAAAAGTTTGCCCAAACTTATAGTAAAAAATACCATATTTTTGCCCGAACTTTTGGTTTTGGGCAGTATTTTGGATTATTTTTTCGGTTTTTTGCCCTGACTTTTGGATATTTTTCGTACCTTTGCCCCGTTTTTGAATTAAAACGGAGAAGAATATGGCATATTATAAGAGACATATAGACGAACAGTTGATTGCGTGGAAAGAATCGCCACGCCGTAAACCGCTTCTGATTCGCGGTGCCCGACAGGTGGGCAAGTCAACAGCTGTCAGGGAACTTGGCAAACAGTTCCGATACTTCGTGGAGATCAATCTGGAGAAGCAGCCCGACTTGCTCCAGATGTTTCCAGAGAACATTGACGTGAAAAAGACGTGTGAGAAGCTGAGCGGTACGCTGGGCATTCCCATCGTGCCAGGCGAGACACTCCTGTTCATCGATGAGATACAGGTTTCGAAGGAGGCCATTATGTCACTGCGATACTTCAAGGAGGACTACCCCGAGCTGCACGTCATAGCAGCCGGTTCCCTGCTGGAGTTTGCGCTCGAACAGCTGCCATCCTTCGGCGTAGGCAGAATACGGTCACTCTATATGTACCCGTTCTCATTCGACGAATTTCTGATGGCACAAGGGCTTGACCTGACCGTCAGCTACAAGAAGAATGCCACCAGCGAGGAGCCGTTGCCTACGAAGGCTCATAAAGACCTGACCGACCAGCTGCGCACATTCTATCTGGTTGGCGGTCTGCCCGCTGCCGTGACAGAATGGGTAGAGTCGCACAGCTATATCGAGGTGTCGCATGTCCACACGGACATCATACAGACCTACGAGGACGACTTCAACAAATACAAGAAGCGTGTGTCTCCCGTCCTGCTCCGTCAGGTACTCCGTTCGGTGGCTCTTCAGGTCGGCAATAAGTTTGTCTATGCTGAAGCCGCAAGGGATGTACACTCTTCTGTCGTGAGAGAGGCACTGCACCTGCTGACACTGGCTGGGCTGATAACACCTGTGAAACATACGGACGGCACAGGCGTACCCCTCGGAGCTGAGGAGAACAACAGCTATGTGAAGTACCTGTTCTTCGACCTGGGCGTGATGCTGACCATGCTCGACATTCCTGCAGCAGACATCCTGACGGCATCCGATGTGGATTTGGTGAACAAGGGCGGCACGTCGGAGATGTTTGCTGGACTGGAGATGAAGAAATACCGCGACTGTTTCCAGAAACCAGAGATGCACTACTGGCAGAACACGGCCAAGGGGAGCAATGCAGAAGTGGACTATCTAAGGGTTCGTGACGGGAAGGTCCTGCCTGTTGAAGTGAAAGCCAACACGCAGGGCAGCATGCAGAGCCTCTGGATCTTCATGAGAAAGCGCAGACTGCACGAAGCCATCAGAACCTCATTAGAGAACTTCGGCCATTTCGACCGCTATGACCCAGACGATAATTTCGAGCAGCGGCATGTGGACATCGTTCCTCTCTATGCGCTGAGCAATTTAGAGATTTAACAGGCTGAGAAATAGCCACAGCACCCGCCACCTCCCTCATGTCATCAAAATGTTGTTCTCCCAACATTTTAGGAACATATTCTCGGTCGTATGTTTCTACCTTTCTTGTTCCGAAGAGTCGGCGTCAGGCTTGTGCCGGGAATGTCGTTGTCTCAAAAGGGCAAGTGCCAGGGCACACACCCTTTTGTGGGCTTCCTGATTCAGTCAGCGCACCGCCAACAATATTCTCGGCCCGACACTTCTTCCACAAGTTTTCCCGAAACATATCTGACCTCAAAAGTAATTCCGGGGTGCTGCACACCCGATGACATGGGTATCACCGGCCACGCTTCTCCAACTAACTAAATTGCACCCGCCAAGAGACATTGCCAGCCTATGTCACAGCCTTGTTTTCCACGAGTCACCATAAAGGATGACTGGCTTTGGAACACAAGGCATTGACACAGGCGATATGGATGATGACCCTTGGGCCATTTCACTGTAAAGTACCGAGGGCGCAAGCGATCCCTCTTCATACTTGTACGGTGAAATGGCTCAACCGTCATCCTGCTATCCATATTCATGGCAATAGTCTCTTACCCTCCCGTTCATCATCCACATTTTACTTTCCATTTCCATTATTCCCGCCTTTCCTCGCTCTTGCTGCCATCCATTGCTGATGTCGCCACAGAAACGCCTTTTTACCTTGCAAAGGTAGGGCAACCCGGAGGAGCACCAAGAACCATTGCACGATTCCATGACTCTTTTCGCGGCAGCCTTCCACAGATTTCTTGCGCAATCTGGGTATTCCACGAAAACAGCGATGGAATTTCTTGGCTTATCCTCCTGTCGGTCGCTCCATGATACATGCAAGTAAAAAGGCTCTATGACGACGGATTAGTCGATGACAATAAAAAAAAGCTCGGACTGACACAATGGAAAATTTTCCTTCAAGTAAAAAAGGATATGAGTCAGGAAAAGCCGATAACCCTCAGACAGCAACACAACAAGAAGCGGAGGCGGCGCGATACAAACAGCCAACAGTTTATGAACTACATTGATTTCTACATGAAGAAGAAGCAGCTCCACAGGGAAATATGTGAGGCAATCCGGGACTTGATGACAGCACACGACGTTAAGGAAGTGGACTTGTTAGGCAGCAATGCCGACCACGCATTTTTCAGCATCGAACCCGACGGCAGCGACAGCCTGCAAGAGATAGAGGTAAACAGGGTATATCTTGACAAGGATAATGAGGTGCTTGTGGACAGCCCAGACCTTTACCTTGCGGACAAGGACTTCTATCTACAGCACAACCATAACGTAGTACCTTGCTCCATCGATACCATCTATGAGAGCGTTTACCAAGTGCTTGAACAAGGAAAGTAATAACAGGTAACAGGAAGTCCAACCAGCTCCCCACAAAACAATACAGCTATGACAACAAACAATGTTTATGACAACACGGCAGCCACTTGCAAGAATGAGAACGGCAAAGAGACTTGCAACCTTATAGCAACAGGCGAGAAGAGAAAGTTCCGCTGCCACTACATCAACAGCAGCGACAAGGCAGTGAGCCGCGTACTGGAGTTGGAGCGCATCAGCCACCCGGCACTCGCGGAGGCAGGTGTCAAGGCATGGATGGAGCGTGATACAGACTGCTACAATCAGCGATACGGATTCTTGTATATCCAACTGACCGACTCTATTTGCTACCGACCCAACTGCACTGGCTGTTTTGCCAACATCCTGGACTACATGGACGGCACGGAACACAACTATTCCGATGAATACCGTGAAGCAGTAAAGAGCGAAACAGAGCGTTTCCTGAAACACGTCGCTGCCATCCCCGCAGCCCAACGGATGGGTGACTGCTACCCCAACATGGCAGTTATCGAAGCACACCGCGCAGCAGGAATGTACTCAGAGGCCGACATCCTCGACGCACACCGCAACCGCATACGCGCAGAGCGAGAAGCTGAAGAGCAACACAGGAAGGAAGCAGCCACCGAAGCAGAACGCAAGCGTAAGGAAGAAGAAACAGCCGAGACAGCCCGGCAGGTAGCCGAGGAAGAGGAGAGCCTGCGCACAAAAGGCAGGATAACGGGCTGGGGAGTAGTCCAGCTGTGCGACCGCGAGGGGATAGCCATACACCTGCGGACACGGCACAACCTGCTGGAAGTGGTGAATTACTTCTACAACAACGGCGAATCAGCATGTTACAAGCAAATGCAGGGCAGACGTAAGCCCTGTTTGGAAGGATGCTTCAACACGCTGGACATGCTGAAAAAGAAATTAGGATTGTAGTCGGCATAAATAACAGGAACCCAAAACAAACAAATCCATACAATTATGAAGACAGTAAAAATAACATTTCAGCCGATTATCTGGAAGGACGAGAATTTTAACAATGCAAGTCATAGTATCGGCAGCACCACATGCCTCGTGAGCGGTGAGACAGAAGAGCTGTTGTTTGAGAATATCAAGCACAAGATATGGTCCATGTCATCAGAGGCCTGCATCCACAACGAGGAGGTGGCAGCAGCGTATAACAGATGGATTGCAGACAGCTGGAAGAAAGAGAGCGTACCATCTGAAATAAACAATATGGGGCAGAGGGATATGTATTTTGCCCTGCCATACTCAACGGCGTTCAAGCAGTGGCTCAGAAAGAACAACTGATATGGTAACCATCAACGGATTCAACTTCTATGAGGAACCGGGCATTTGCGGAACATGCCCGTTCCTCATAACAGGCAACACCAGCGTGCCAGGCATATCGTCACACAGCGACCGTGGCCTTTGCATCCAGTGGGATGAAGAACATCACACCTGGGCAAATATACCACGCCGGTGTAAGAAACTCTTCAAAAGTGCGTTCGTACAATACAACGACTGCGGACAGGAATTAGTAATAACCCAAAAGCATTAGACATTATAAAAATGAAAGTGTATTTAGCCGTTAGCATCATCGACGGCAAGGCAGAGGTGAGCCAAATTGCAGAAAGGTACTTCAACGATTATGGCTGGAGATTGAGAATGCAAGAGAAAGTCGCTGAAGGCGGGTCCCGGATTTATTTCACTGAGACGGAAATCATTGCTGATGTAAAAAACGACTAAAGGATAATAACATGAAAACAATAGTCTGTAAATTCATGTCCGATGGCAAGGTCGTCAAAAAGACTGCCATCATCAATGACAGTCTCAATGAACTGAGCAAGTCAAAGAAGAACGAGGCTACGGACATCATTGAGCCTGACACGCTCGACTATGAGGGATGGTGCATCTTCTTTGAGCTAACAGACACCCTCGGCTACGAGGTAATGTTTGAGTATGATCAGGAGAACGACGTAAAGACGCTGAAGCCCGTCAAGGTCATCACATGGGAAGGCCCTGAACCTGACAAGGTGACCATCACGGATGTGCAAGAGGTCTGCGTCACCGTCTGGTAAAGAAAGGAGGCCAATGATGGAAAGCAAGGAACGAAACGACATTTACTACCATTACACCTCCCTAATGTGTGTCTTTTGAAGAGAATACTGAAGAAAAAGATATGCAGTAGCCTAACTTCCGTAACCATCCCCAGCAGCGTGACGAGTATAGGATATGGTGTTTTCCATAGTTGCTACCTTTCCTCTATTGTCGTAGAAAGTGGGAATAGCAACTATGATAGCAGGGATAATAGTAATGCTATCATTGAAACTGCAACAAATACGCTTATTGCTGGATGTAAGAATACGGTAATTCCCAACAGCGTGACGAGGATAGGAGATGGGGCTTTCCGTTTTTGTTATGACCTTACCTCCGTTACCATCCCAAATAGCGTGACAAGCATTGGATACGGAGCTTTCTATAATTGGCCTATTTAAAGCATAGGGAGAAACTCGGGAAGAAAGCGAGGCTGGTGTTGGTGGCAAGCGTGTCGAGTGCGCTACGCTGGTAGTCGAGCGACTGGTGGCGTGGCGACATGATGACTTTAACCTCTTAGATGTTGTAGTCGTAGGGAATGGGCATCAGCTCGTCGGGCATCAACATGCCGGTCTTGCGGACGGTGAACGAAGAGTGCATAGGCCGACCGTGGCGCAGATAGTAGTCGCGTAGATTGTTTTTATTATATTCTAACGTTCCAAATCCTCTGCTGTGTTTCCCGCATGGTTTACGACCAGCCGTAAAATCGAAGAATACGGTTTCCATAGCGTCTGGATATATCATAGAGCCGTCATCTGCTTTATATTTCCTCACAGTGTCTTCGCTGTTTTTCAGACAAAGGGAGTATTTGATGGTGTCTGTACCATGATGATGGGACTCGAAGTGATAGCTCTCTTCTGAGAATACCATCAAGGAGTCGAGATTATGACGGATGGCACCGAATATTCTGCCAAAGACCATTTTTCGGTTCCTTTCGTTGGCCGCTTCGATTTCTTCTGACGTCATATTATCAAAAACATTTCCGCCACAATCCTTGGTACATAGGTATTCCTCTCCAACCATGCCGTTATGGAATGATAGAAATATTGCTATAATCATATGAAATCGGAGTTTATTCAGGAGATTATTGAGCGCACTATGTCCGTGTAGTCCTTTCCCGACTTGACCTCTATCGGGTGAGCACTCATCGTTCAGATAGAGCTTGATTTATAGTGAACTGAAAGCACTTACAGTAGGTTTTTTTACACTTTTCAATAACTTTTGATGGCAAAAAACTACACTTTTCAATGTCAAAACAACACTTTTAAAACGCTGCGTTATTATGTAAAATATCGCGTTCTGAAACGCTATTTCTTGTAAAATATCGTATTCTGATGCTATGTTTTTATGTAAAATATCGCGT